>JBKPRJ010000065.1:0-6659 GCA_046734455.1 Actinomycetota bacterium
TCCTTTCGGATACTTCACGTACGAGATCGGAGCAGGCCCCGACCTCCGCCCGGCTCGAGGGACCGTGCCGGGGCCGCCTCCCCTCGAGGTGACGAGCCTGGCAGTGAGCCCTCATGCAGTGACGCCGAACGGGGACGGGGCCGGAGAGTCGGCCTCCGTCTCGTTCTCGCTCTCGGCGCGAGCGAGCGTGGCCGTCGAGGTCCTCAACTCCGACTCGAAGGTCGTGCGCACTCTCGCCGGCTCGTACTCGTACCAGGGCGGGCGCGCAAGCCTGACCTGGAACGGGCGGAACTCCTCCGGCAACGTCGTCCGTGACGGGCACTATCGCGTCCGCATTACCGCCACCTCGCCGGGCCAACAGGTGCGCAAGACCCGCGGGATCGTGGTCGACCGAACGCTTGGCCACCTCGATGTCGGGCCGACGCCGTTCTCCCCCAACGGGGACGGGCGGCTCGACGCGACTGCCATCTCGTTCACGCTCTCCCGGGACGCGGACGTCCGGGTGCGCGTCATGGACGGGGACGAGCCGGTCGCCACCGCTCACCGCCTGGGCTCGCTTCCAGCCGGACCGGCCTCGCTCTCGTGGGCCGGCCGATCGGGCAGCGGACCGGTGGCCGACGGCCAGTACCGCCTTCGCGTGGAAGCGACGACGAGCCTCGGAACCCGCTCCCTCTCGGCTCCGCTCACCGTGGATACGCGCGCGCCGACGGTGCGCATCGTCTCGGCCCGCCACCGTAAGGACGGGCGCACCGCCGTCCGTCTCTGGCTCAGCGAGGCGGCAACGGTCCGGCTCCGCTACGGATCTCCCGACTGGCGAGACATGCGCACGGTGGACCGCCAGGCGGGGTACTCGAGCGCGGTCCTCCCGCGCGCGACCCGTGTGCGAGCGCAGGCGATCGACGCGGCCGCGAACGCGGGCTCGCGCGTGACTTTTCACCTTGGGACCTAGCGCTCGAAGAGAATCTCGCCGGACTCGACGGCACGCTGCTCGCCGCCGACGTCGACGAGAAACCGCCCGTCCCGGTCGATCTTGACGCCGATCCCGCTCTCCCCGTCGAGGGAGATTCGGCGGCCGCGCAGGAAGTCGCGGGAGCCGAGGCTGTCGTAGACGCCGTCGAGGCCGCGGTCGAGCCACGCGTCGTAGTTCGACTCGAGCCGTTCGAGGATCACCGCGAAGAGTGGAGCCCTGTCGCGCTTGATTCCGTCGCTCGTGTACAGGCTCGCCGCCGGGACGTTCGTGTCGTCGGGCAGCTCGCTCCGCTCCTGGTTCACGTTCACGCCGATTCCCACGACGACCGCTCCGCCGGACGCCTCGGCCAAGATTCCCGCCACCTTCCGCCTGTTGAGCATGACGTCATTCGGCCACTTCACTTGCACCGCGAGACCGACCTCGCCCTCGATCGCCTCCGCGACCGCTGTCCCTGCGACGAGAGACAGCTCCGAGACGACGCGATCCGCGGGGGGACGCAACAGGAGTGAGAAGAGGATCGCGGTCCGCGGAGGCGCGCTCCAGCTACGCCCGAGCCGTCCCCGTCCCGCGGTTTGCTCATCGCACAGGGCGAGCGCTCCCTCCGGCGCGTCCTCGCCCAGGAGCTCCTGGGTCGACTCGCAGCTCGCCTGGTAGGTGTGTGGGTGGCCGAAGCGGCCCGTCAGAAGCTCGGCGAGGCGCTCCGGCGCAAGCGAGTCAACGGGGGTCACTGCACTAGACTAACGCCGTGCAATCGACAGCCGCCAAGCCTCTGCAAACCGAGTCGATCCCATCTGTGCCGCGGCTGATCGTCTACTCGAAGCTGACGGATTCGGAGCTCGTGGACAAGGCGGCGAACGGCGACGGCCGCGCGCTCGACGCGCTCGTCGAGCGCTACGCCCCGAGGGTCAACCGGCTCGCTTCGCAGCTCATAGGCGATCTCGAGGAGGCCAGGGACGCGGCACAGGAGTCCCTCGTGAAGGTCTGCACGCGCCTCAAACAGTTCCGCGGCGAGGCGCAGTTCGCAACCTGGCTGCACCGCCTCGTCGTGAACACGTGCCGCGACCGGATGGCGTTCCAGCGCGTTCGTCGCGCGGAGCCGCTCGAGCTCGACGAGCACACCCCGTCCTTCGACGACGACCCGTCGAACGCTGCAATGCTCGGCGATCTGCGGCGCGATCTGGCCGATGCGCTCTCACGGCTCTCCAACGACCAGCGCATCGCGGTGGTGCTGCGGGACTCCTTCGGGCTCTCCTACAAGGAGATCTCGCGCGTCGCGCGCATGCCGGTCGGCACTGCCAAGTGCTACGTCCACCGCGCGCGGGCTCGCCTCAGAACGCTGCTCGAGGAGCACACGCCGGCGTGACGGTCGCCTTGGGGCGCGAGCGGATCGAAGAGATCCTGCCGCACCGCGATCCGTTCCTCTTCCTGGACGAGGTGACCCTGCTCGAGCCCGGCGCACGCGTCGTCGCACGCAAGCAGGTGCGGGAAGACGAGTGGTTCCTCACCGGCCACTTCCCTGGCCGGCCGATCATGCCCGGCGTGATCATCGTCGAGGCGATGGCGCAGTGCGGCGCAGTGGCCGTGCTCGCCGACGAGACGAACCGCGGCAAACTCGCCCTCTTCGCTGGGATCGACGGCGTGCGCTTCAAGCGCATGGTCCTCCCGGGCGACGAGCTCGAGCTCACGTGTGAGCTGGAGCGGATGCGCGGACCGGTCGGTCGCGGCAAGGCCACCGCGACCGTGGACGGAGAGCTCGCCGCACGCGGCACGCTGATGTTCGCGGTCACTGAGGGCTGAGCGCGTGCTCGCGGACGTCTCGCAGAACGGCTCGATCGGCATCGTCGGCGTCGGCTCCTACGTCCCCGAAAGGGTGCTGACCAACGACGACCTCTCGAAGCTGGTCGAGACCTCCGACGAGTGGATCACCGAGCGAACCGGCATCAAGGAGCGGCACATCGCCGAGCCGGGTCAGGCGGCCAGCGACCTCGCTCTTCCCGCCGCGCGTCAGGCGCTCGACCAGGCGGGCGTCGACCCGGCCGACCTCGACCTCGTCGTCGTCGCGACAGTGACACCAGACATGTTCTTCCCGTCGACCGGCTCGCTGCTCGCGTCCGAGCTGGGAGCGCCGGACGCGGCGGCCTACGACCTCTCCGCCGGCTGCACCGGCTTCATGTACGCGCTCGCCCAGGCCTACGGGACGGTGGCCGGAGGCCTGACGAAGAACGCGCTCGTCGTGGGAACCGAGACGCTCTCCAAGATCATCAACTGGCACGACCGGGCGACGTGCGTGCTCTTCGGGGACGGAGCCGGCGCGGTCGTGATCGGACGCGTGCCGGACGGCGGCTTCAAGGGCTTCGAGCTCGGGTCGGACGGCGAGGGCGGGAAGGAGCTTTCGATTCCCGGCGGCGGCTCGCGCAACCCTTCGACCGCCGAAACCGTCGCACAAGAGATGCACTTTCTGCAGATGAACGGCCGCGAGGTCTACAGGTTCGCCACGCGGGTGCTGGTTGCGTCCGCGGAGAAGCTCCTCGGCGAGATCGGCCTCACGGTCGATGACGTCGATCTCTACGTCCCGCACCAGGCGAACAAGCGGATCATCGACCACGCCGCATCGAAGCTCGGCATTCCGGAGGAGAAGGTCTTCGTGAACGTCGATCGCTACGGCAACACGTCGTCCGCGTCGATCCCGCTTTGCCTCGCGCAGGGCGTTCGCGAAGGGCGGCTGAAGGAGGGCACGCGCGTGCTGATGACCGGGATGGGCGCCGGGCTCACGTGGGGATCGGCGTACACGGTTTGGGGTAACGGGACGCCATGAAGATCGCCTTCTGCTTCCCGGGCCAGGGCTCGCAGGACGTCGGCATGGGCCGCGCGATCGCAGAGCGTTTTCCTGAGGCGCGCGCGGTGTACGACGAGGCCTCGGAGGCCGTCGGCTACGACGTCGCGAAGGTCTGTTTCGAGGGGCCGATCGAGAAGCTCACGCGGACCGACGTGCAGCAGCCGGCCCTCGTGGCGACCTCTCTCGCCTGCCTGCGCGCGGTGGACACGCTCGGGATCAGGCCGGACTTCGTCGTCGGCCACTCGGTGGGCGAGTACTCGGCGCTCGCCGCGGCCGCTTCGCTCGCCGATCGGGACGCGATCGCGCTCGTGCGCGAGCGCGGGCGTGCGATGGCGGAGGCGGCCGACCGGCATCCGGGCGCGATGGCCGCAGTGCTCGGCCTCGAGGACACCATCGTCGAGGAGCTCTGCGCCGGGATCCACAACGTGTGGCCGGCGAACTACAACTGCCCGGGTCAGGTCGTGGTCTCGGGCGAGAACGCCGCCGTCGATCGGCTCATCGAAGAGGCCTCGGCCCGTGGAGCGCGGAAGACGGTGAAGCTCCGGGTCAGCGGCGCGTTCCACAGCCCGCTCGTCGAAGGCGCCGCCGAGATCCTGCGCCCCGCGCTGGAGCGCGTCAGCTTCTCGAGCCCGGTGACGCCGTTCATGTCGACGGTCACCGCCCGGGTCGAGGACGCGCAGCGCATCGGCGGTCTCCTCGTCGAGCAGCTCACGGGCCCGGTGAAGTGGACGCAGGCAGTCCGCGAGCTCGTGCAGCAGGGCGTTTCGACCTTCGTCGAGATCGGGCCGGGCCAGGTGCTGAGCGGGTTGCTGCGCCGCTGTGACCGCTCGCTCCGGACGGCCTCGGTCGGCGACCCCGAGGCGCTCGAGAAGCTGCAGGAGACGCTCTCCGCTGCCTAGCGAGTTCGCGTCCCTTGAGGGGAAAGTGGTCCTCGTGACCGGCGGGTCGCGCGGGATCGGAGCCGCGATCAGCCGCGAGCTCGGCGCCGCGGGCGCCAAGGTGGCCGTCAATTACCGCTCCGATCAGGCGGCCGCGGAGGAGATCGCGAACGAGGTCGGCGGGCTGGCCATCCAGGCCGACGTCTCGGTTCCGGACGAGGCCGTTACGCTCGTCGAGCGGGTCGAGTCGGAGCTCGGAGACATCGACGCGCTCGTCAACAACGCGGGCGTCACGCGCGACACGCTGATCGCGCGGATGAGCGACGAAGACTGGGAGACGGTCATCGAGACGAACCTCCGCGGCCCGTTCAACACGTGCCGCGCGGTCGCGCGCAAGATGCTCAAGCGGCGCGCGGGGTCGATCGTGAATATGTCCTCCGTCGTCGGCCTCCACGGAAACCCCGGCCAGGCGAACTACTCGGCCTCGAAGGCGGGGATCATCGGCATGTCCAAGGCGCTCGCCCGCGAGCTCGGGTCCAGGGGGGTGCGCGTGAACGTGATCGCGCCGGGTTACATCAAGACGGCGCTCACCGACGTCATCTCTGAGGAGATGCGTCAGCTGATCCTCGGGAACACCGCGCTCGGCCGTCTCGGCGAGCCGGAGGACGTAGCCCGTGCGGTACGCTTTCTCTGCTCGGACGAGGCCGCGTTCATCACAGGCGAGGTGCTCCTCGTCGACGGCGGCCTAGGGATGTAGGGAGACGAACAGCGTGAGCATGAACGGACGCAGACGTGTGGTCGTGACCGGAGTCGGCGCGGTCACGCCGCTCGGCAACGACGCCGAGACCTTCTGGGAGAACCTCACCGCCGGGAAGAGCGGCGCGGCGCCCATCCAGCAGTTCGACCCCTCCGCGTTCGCCGTTCACTTCGCCTGCGAGCTGAAGGATTTCGACCCGACCAAGTGGATCGAGTACCGGAAGGCGCGGAAGCTCGACCGCTTCGCGCAGATGATCGTCGCCGCCGCGCGCATGGCCGAGGAGGACTCGGGCATCGAGATCGAGCCGGAGACCGTTCGCGTCGGCGTCTCGGTCGCGACCGGGATCGGCGGGCTCAAGGCGTTCCAGGACTGCTACGACCAGCTGCTCGAGCGCGGCCCCGACCGTGTGAATCCGTTCTCGATCCCGGCGATCATCCCGAACATGGGCGCCGCCTGGGTCTCGATGGAGCTCGGCACGCGCGGCCCGCTCTGGTCGGAGTGCACCGCCTGCGCGGCCTCGAACATGGCCATCGGGCAGGCGCTCGACGACATTCGCCTCGGGCGCGCCGACGTCATGCTCGCCGGCGGCACCGAAGCGGGAATCACGAAGGTCGGCATCGGCGGCTTCGGCGCCATGCGCGCCCTCTCGCGGCGGAACGACGCGCCAGAGGAGGCGAGCCGTCCCTTCGACGCCGAGCGAGACGGCTTCGTCATGGGCGAGGCCGGCGCGATCGTCGTGCTCGAGGAGCTCGAGCATGCGAAGAAGCGCGACGCGAAGATCTACGCCGAGCTCGGCGGCTACGGCATCTCGTCGGACGCGCAGCACATCACCGAGCCGGATCCGACGGGCCAGCATCCCGCCCGCGCGATGAGGATGGCGATGGACGACGCAGGCATCGAGCCCGACGCCATCGACTACATCAACGCGCACGGCACGTCGACCCCGCTCGGAGACGCGAGCGAGACCCGGGTGATCAAGGTCGCGCTCGGCGAGGAGAAGGCACGCAAGACGCCGATCTCCTCGACGAAGGGCGCCACCGGCCACTGCCTCGGCGCCTCGGGCGCGATCGAGGCCATCACCTCGATCTTCGCCGTGCAGCGCGACGTCGTCCCGCCGACGATCAACTACGAGTATCCGGATCCCGAGTGCGACCTCGACTACATCCCGAACGAGTCGCGCGAGTGGCAGACCGACGTGGCCCTGTCGAACAACTTCGG
>JBKPRJ010000066.1:0-11467 GCA_046734455.1 Actinomycetota bacterium
CTCGCGGCCTTCGCCGTCCTGCGAGGAGTCGAGGAGTCGCGCACGGTCTTCGACATCGTGTTTGTCGTCGTGCTTCTCTCAGTCGCGTTGCAGGGGACGCTCGTGCCGTGGGTCGTGCGCCGCGCCGCTATCCCGATGCGAAGCGCGGACGAACCGGCCTAGTCGCGCGTGCGACGCGGTCTAGCCACGAGCTCGCCGCCGCAGTTCGGGCAGACGTGGTCGAGCGCGGCGGCGCACTCCGCGCAGAACGTGCACTCGTAGCTGCAGATCGCCGCCTCGCTCTCCTGAGCGAGCGCCGCGCCGCAGCGTTCGCAGGCGGTTCGCATCTCCAGGGCCACGGCCCTCGTAGGATGCCTGACCCATGACGCTCGCGCAGCTCGCCCTCACGGTTGCCCTGTTGGGAGCGCTCGGGCTGGTTGCCGGGCGGTTCGGCCTTTCCGCCATTCCGGCGTATCTCCTCGCGGGGCTCCTGCTCGGCCCGCACGAACCGCATGTGACGAGCCTGATCGAGCCGTCCGAGGTGACGACGTTCGTCGCCGAGCTCGGGATCATCTTCCTGCTTTTCTTCCTGGGGCTCGAGTTCACCGTCGACCGCTTGCTTCGCAGCACGCGCCACATCGGTCTCGGGGGCTCCATCGACCTGATCGTGAACGCGGCGGTGGGGCTGCTCGTCGGCGTGATCGCCTTCGGATTCGGCTTCGCGGCGGTCGTCCTCGCGGCCGGGATCTACGTCTCGTCGAGCGCCGTCACCGTGAAGGGCCTGATCGACTTCCGGCGCCTCGCCGACGACGAGACGGACCTGATTCTCGCCATCCTCGTCTTCGAGGACATCGTCGTCGCGGGCGTGCTCGGGTTTGCCGCCGCGGGCGGCGCGGGCCTGAGCCCGACGCTCGTCGCCGTCGCCAAGGCGCTCGGATTCGTCACGGTGTCCGTGGCGGCGTCCCGCTTCCTGCGCAGGCCGATCGACGCGCTGCTCGGACGTCTGCCCGGGGAGTTCATGCTCCTCGCGACGTTCGGCTTCCTCGTCGGGATGGCCGCGATCGCGAAGGAGCTGGATCTCTCCGAGGCGATCGGCGCGCTGATGGCCGGGGTGGTGCTCGCCGAGACACAGATCCGGGAGGAGATCGAGGAGCGCTTCCTCTCCTTCCGCGACATCTTTGCCGCGCTCTTTTTCTTCGTTTTCGGGCTCTCGATCGACGTCGAGGCGCTCGGCAGCATCGGCTGGCTCGTCGCCGTCGCTCTCGTGCTCTCCATCCCCGCAAAGCTCGCGAGCGGGTATGGCGCGGGCAGGGTCGGGGGCTTCACGCCGCGCCAGAGCCTGAACGTCGGCGCCGCGCTCGTGGCCCACGGCGAGTTCACGATCATCCTCGCCCAGATCGCTGCGGACAACGACGCGATCTCGTCCGGCGACCGCAAGGACTTCGTCGCCTTCGCCGGCCTCTACGTCCTCGCAACGGCCACGCTCGGCATCGTGCTCATGAAGGAGTCGAAGCGCATCGGCCGCCGCCTCTTCCCACCTCGACTAGCCTGAAAGGACGGTCATGGCCCAGGAGCTCAGAGAGACACGCCTGCCGGGAGTCGGGACGAAGTTCACGTTCACGACCGACCACGGGGCCCGTGTAGCGGTGATCCAGCACCTGGACGGCTCGCGCGAGCTCTACGTCTTCCGCCATGCGGGCGACGAGGAGCCGGCGGCGGTGTTGCAGCTCGAAGACGACGAGTCGCGCCAGCTCGGTGCGGTGCTCGGCGGCGCCTACGAGCGGCCGAAGATCGTCGAGGAGCTGGAGATGGCGCTCGGCGAGCTCGCGATCGAGTGGGTTCCGGTGCCGGCGGGGAGCCCTGCGATCGGAAGGTCGCTCGCCGACTGCGGCTTTCGCGCACGGACGGGCATCACGATCATCGCCATCCTCCGCGAGCCCGAGCCGATCACGGGCGCCCAGCCGGACGACGTCATCGCCGAGGGCGACACCCTCGTCACGGTCGGCAAGCTGGGGCAGTACCCGGAGTTCCGCCGCCTCCTCGCCGAAGGCGCGTAGCCCGCACACTGCGTCACACGACGCACGCGAGACTCACACGGAAGACGCCAAGTAACAGACTGTTACTTGTTTCATTTCGCCTTCGGCCGCTCCCGCCATGCGGGATCGAAGCGAACGCCTTTGTGCCCGCTTCGGCCTAGTAACAGTCTGTTACTAGGCCGGTTCAGCTGCGCGGGCGCTTCTTCTCCGGGTCGTAGATCGGGAAGTCCGCGACGGTGGCGTTCGCGACGCCGCCGTCGGAGAGAGCGACCTGGACCTGGTTCCCCCTCTCCGCCTGCGGGGTGTCCAGGACGGCCATGCCGATGACCTTGCCGAGCGTCGGGCTCTCGCACGGGCTGGTGAGCGTGCCGACGGCCCCGCCGTCTTTCGTGACGGCGGCGCCGTACTCGGGAACTTCGGCGCCTTGCACCTCGAGCGTGACCATCCGCTTCGGCGGGTTCTTCGCGGTCTCCGCGAGCGCGGCCTTCCCTTCGAAGTCGCCGCCGTCGAGGCGGATCACCTTGTCCAGCGACATGTCGTAGGGGTTCGTCTCGTGCTGGAAGTAGTCGTAGCCGATGAAGATGAGCCCCGACTCGATGCGCATCGTCTCGACGGCGGCGAGCCCGTACGGCTTCGCGCCCGCCTCCGTCACGACGCCCCAGAGCTCCTCGGCGTAGTCGGGATCGCAGAAGACCTCATAGCCGAGCTCGCCGGAGTAGCCGGTGCGCGAGACCCAGACCGGCACGCGCCCCACGTGCACCTGATGGGGGAAGAAGCGGAAGTAGCCGAGATCCTCGACGGATTCGTCCGTGAGGTCCGCGAGGAGCTCGCGCGACTTCGGGCCCTGAATCTGGAGGTGGGGGAGCTTCTCGGTGATCGGCTCGATCTCGACGTTCAACCCGTCGACGACGTCCTGAAAATGGTCGAGGTCGGAGTCCAGCGCGGTGATCACCCAGCAGCTCGAGTCCGTGAACTTGAAGACCGTGCCGTCGCCCACCATGTTTCCGTTGGCATCGCAGAAGGGCGCGTAGCGCACCTGGCCGATCTCGAGGCCGAGCATGTCGTTCGTGAAGATGCGGTCGGCCGCAGCCAACGCGTCAGGCCCGCTGAAGTCCCACTTGCGAAGCGGGGATTCGTCCCAGACGCCCACGTGCTCGCGGACCGCGTTGTGCTCGGCCACCGCGTCGCCGAAGTGGTTCGGCCAGTACCAGCCCTCCCAGTCCATCAGCTCGACGCCCATCCGCTGCTGCGCCTCGTCGAAGGCGGTCCGCACGATGCCTGTGTCGCTCATTCCCTCTCCTTGGTCAGTTCGGGCTCGAAGCCTAAAGCGTGAGACATGGCCACGGAGATGGAGCGGAGGTCCGCGACCGCTGCGCTCATCGCCCGGGAATCGAACCGCGAAGCCGGGCCCTGCACGCCGACGATTGCAGCAAGCTCACCTCCGGGGCCGAACACCGGCGCAGCGATGGCGTTCAGGTCGGGTTCGCGCTCGCCCTCGGCGCGGGCGTGGCCCTGGCGCTGTACCAAGGAGAGCTCGGCGTCGAGCCGCGCCCGGTCCGTGATCGTCCGGCCGGTGAAACGCTCGAGCCGGCCCGGCGGCAGCTCCGCCTCGCCAAATGCGAGGCCCACCTTTCCCGCCGCGGTCGCGTGGGCAACGCTGGGACGGCCGAGCTCGGCGACGCTGACCACCGACCCCGGCGCCTGGACGAAGTCGATCGTGACCGCGTCGGGGCTCGACGGGGCGGAGAGCGTGGTCGTCTCGCCGGTCTTCTGGGCGAGTTTCTCGAGGAGCGGCCTGAGCGCCTGCCGCGTGTCGAGGCGCGCGTGGACGAGATTCCCGTACGTCAGCAACCGGCTCCCGAGGCGGTAGCGGCCGGTCTCGTCGTTGTACGAGACGAGGGCGCCCTCGGCGAGCGTCGCGAGGATCCGCGACACCGTGCTCGCGTTGACTCCGGTCCGCCGGGCGATCTCGTTCGTGCCGAGCTCGGGCGCGTCCAGAAACGCATCGAGCACTGCCATGGCGCGCGAAACGGCGCCGACGGTGCGCTGGGCTGGCTTTCCGGTTCGGGCCATGGTACGTTCTGATCACAGATTTTGACACACCATTGCCTAGGAGGCAATTCACGTGGCCACGCTCCCCAAGTCCTCTCCGTACGTCGTCGTCGGCGCCGGCATCCACGGTCTCTCGACCGCCTACCATCTGGCGAAGGAACTCGACCGCCGCGGACTCGGCTCCGGGGCCGATGTCGTCGTCCTCGAGAAGTCCGAGCCGGGAGCGGGCGCATCGGGCATCGCCTGCGGCGTCGTCCGCAACAACTACTTCCAGCCCGCGATGAGCGAGCTCATGCAGGCGTGCGCCGAGGTGTGGGAGTCCGATCCGGACGCCTACGCGTACAACGCCGTCGGCTACATCGCGCTCGGCCCTTCCGCGCAGGAGCCGGACCTCGCGGAGACGTTCGAGCGGCAGGAGCGCATCGGCTACCGCTCGACGTTCGTCACCGGCGAGGCCGAGGTCGACCGGCACATGAAGGAGCTCTTCCCCGACTGGCGGGCCAAGGGTGTCACCGCCTGCCTGCACGAGTTCCAGGGCGGCTTTGCGTTCAACCAGGACTCCGTCGACGGGCTCGCGGCCAAGGCGCGCGGCCAGGGCGTCGAGATCCTGAGCGGCGTCGAGGTGACCGGCCTCCAGTTCGGGCCCGACGATTCGGTGACTGCCGTCGAGACCGATCAGGGGACGATCGAGCTCGGCGAGCAGCTGATCATCGCACCCGGCCCCTGGGCGAAGACGTTCTGGGCGATGCTCGGGCTCCCGATGGAGATCGACATCCGCACGCCCTCCGGTGACGTCGTGAGAGACCAGCCGATGTGGACGTACTGGAACCTCCAGGAGGGGGAGATCACCGTCGACCCGCTCATGTTCGCGACCGCGGACGGAAGCGCGCCGCCGGTCATCCACCTCGACACCGACGCGCCGCTCGTCGCCGACGACGGCGAGCTCATCACCGACGAGCTGTGGGGGATCTACTTCAAGCGCGACCGCCACGGCGTCCAGGGCGGCGCCTCACCCCTGGTCGTGGACGGCGACGTCGAGCTCGATCCCTATCCGTCCACGACAGACGTCGATCCCGGCTTCGCCGACATGTGGTGCGCCGCGCTCTCACACTCCATGAGCCGCTTCGAGGGCTGCCGCCGGCTCTACAAGAAGGCGCGCTCCGGCGGTGTCGGCGCCTTCACGGCGGACAACTTCCCGGTGTTCGACTACATGCGGCCGAACGTGTACACGATCCTCGACTCGAACCACGGCTACAAGATGATCGGGGTCGGCCGCGAGGTGGCGAAGGTCGTCGTCGGCGAGCATTCGAGCCTGCTCTACCCCTTCCGCTTCGAGCGGTTCGCGACGGGTGACCTACACCCGGTCTCGCACTCGCCGTATCCCTGGAGCTAGACGGCCGGCTCGTCGGGTGGCGCGGCAGCGAGCGTCCGCTCGGCCGCGCGCGCCAGGTCGAACGCCGTGACGAGGAGAAGCGCGACCAGCACGGCGGCGATGATGCTCGCCAGGATGAGCAGGCGGAGCGCGTCGTTCTGGGCGTCCTCGAATGCGTTCTCGGTCTCCTCCGCCCGGGTCGCCTCGAGGGTCGCCAGGTCTTCGGCGGCCGCCGCAGCTCGTTGGAAGTTCCTGATCTCCGGGCCGAGGAAGAGGCGTCGCACCTCGTCCGTCTTGCCCTCCTGCAGCGCCCGGTAGGCGACGACATCCAGCGCCATGAACGCTTTGAAGGCGTCGTCCATCTCGCCGAGGATCTTCTGCTCGGCGGGGCTCGTGAGCTCCTTCTCCGCAGCCGCGAAGTCTTGGCGGAAGCCTGCG
Source organism: Actinomycetota bacterium (assembly GCA_046734455.1). GTDB lineage: Bacteria > Actinomycetota > Thermoleophilia > Gaiellales > Gaiellaceae > DATEOR01. The sequence continues at coordinate 5,878 of JBKPRJ010000066.1, forward strand.
ACCGAGCGGAGGAAGATCGCCCGGCTGGCCCCGTTGTCGTAGCCGTACGCCGTCTGCCAGCCGTTGAAGTCCGTGATGTCGTACTTGAGCTCGAGCGCCAGGGCCTGCGCCTCGCCGGCCGCGCGGACGTCGTCGAACTTGTCGCCCAGGCTGTTCATCCCCCAGATGCCGACCCCGGCGGTGAGGCCCAGTCCGGCGACGGAGACGACGATCGCGGTTGCGAGCTTCGCCCGGATCGTCATGAGCCGGGAGTGGGGGTGGCTCCCGCGGGCGCGGGAATCGGTCTACCGGCCGGAGGTGCGGCCTCTCCCTCGAGGAGCCCGAGACGGCGGGCGAGCCAGCGCTTCGTCGTCGACTGCAAGCCGAGCGTGACGATGATCGCGAGCGCAACCGAGGTGACCACGAGGTCGGAATTCGGGACGTGCATGCTGACAATGATCCCAGCGAGCGCGGCCGGAACAACACCCGTCTCTCTCGTCCACGCGAGAAAGATGAGCTCCTCCCGCGACCAGGAGCCGCGCCGGTCGACGACCAGGCAGGCGAGCACGACGAGCGGCCGCGCGACGAAGACGAGCATGGCGAGCACTGCCAGGCTCGGCCAGAAGTGGTCGGCGATCGAGCGCCAGGGGAGGTTGGCGCCGAGCGTGATGAAGACGAGCATCACCATGGAGTGCGAGACCGTCGAGACGAAGGCTCGCATCTCGTCCTCATGGTGGGAGTGCATCCCGAGCCCCAGGAGCGGCATGTTCCCGAGGATGAGGCCGGCGAGAAACGCGCCGAGGTAGCCGCTTCCTCCCGCTGAGTCGATTGAGAAGAAGCTGCCGGCGACGACGGCGATGACGACGATGGCGGCCGACTCCCGCCAGATGCCGGTTCGGCGGCTCGACACGACTGCCGACAGCACGATGCCGAAGACGATCCCGAGCGCCGTCGAGAGCGCCAGGTCGACGAGGAAGTCCGTCATCGGCGTGGTGAGGGATGCGCTCCCGCTGAGCACGACGCCGGCGAAGGCGAGTGCGAGGACCGCTCCGGTCGGGTCGTTGAGCGCCGACTCGGCGATGATCGTCTGTGCGACCTTCGCGCGGAGCCGCATGCGCTCGAAGAGCGGGATGAGGATGGCGGGGTCCGTGGGGGAGAGGGTCGCCCCGATGAGAAGGCCCGTGGTCAGCGGCACACCGAAAACCGCCGCCGCCACTCCTCCCGTCAGGAGCGCCGTCACTACGACGCCCGGGATGACCAGCAGTAGGAGGCCGATGGCCGTCCGGCTGAGGATCTTGAGCGAGAGCTGCAGGCCGCCGTGGAAGAGGATGAAGGAGACGCCCAGCGTGAGGACGAGCTCGGCGCCCATGGAGTCGAGCGGCACGTCGATTGCGCCGGCGACCGAGGGGCCGAGCAACGCCCCGGCGGCAAGCAGAAGCAGCATCGGTGGAACCCGGAGGAGCTCAGCGACGAGCTCCGCGCCGAGCCCGGCCGCGAGCATCAGCGTGATCGTGAGGATGACGTCCTTCGTCGTCACCACGGCGATTGTTCACGTTCGGGTGGACGCTTGCACTCGAGGCGCGGTTCGCTCACCATCCCCGGCGTGATTCTTTTCTGGCTGGTGCCGAACGCGCCGGATCTCATGATCCTGCTGACACTCGCGCTCGCGCTCTACCTCACCGTCATCGAGCTGCGCGAGATGGAGCCCCGCCCCCACTGGAAGTGGTGGAGCTGGTGGCTCTCGCTCGTCTTCCTCACCCACTTCATCGGCTATCTGGCACTGCGGGGCTACGCTGTCTACCGACGCTGGAACCAGGCCCGCGCTTAGAGACAGGGCCGTGTTCAAGGCGGCCGTGTTCGCCGCCGTCCTCCTGCTCGCGTTCATCGTCGCCCGCACGTGTGGGCGCGTCGGGGACGAAGTCTCGCAGGAGAAGGCGGTCGCAATCGCCCGAGACGCGATCGACTTCGATGCCGAGCACCATCAGATCCGCCTCTTCAAGAAGGGGCTCGACTCCCACCCCTACTGGGGCGTGTCGCTCTACAACGGCGATCGCTCGCATCCGACGCGCTGTCAGGTCGTCCAGGTCGACGCCGAGAGCGGGGTCGTCGCCGCCGTCAACGACTGCTGATCCCGTCTGTGTGGGGTTGCGACACTCTGCTTAACGAAAACATGGGCGATGCCGACGTGGGCCGTTTCCGGCGCGTCTCGTAGGTTTTTCCCGCTTCCCATGCAGGCGGCGCGGAGGGCTCCATGACGGCTTCGCTGGTCGGATCAATGTCCTGGCTACTGGCGCAGGCAACCGAGGTCGAGGACAAGTTGTCACTCGACTCGCAGATCCTCGCCGAGCAGTTCTACTTCTTCACGGTCGTCATCATGTGGCTCATCCACGTGGGCTTCATGTCCTACGAGGCAGGAGCCGCTCGACGCAAGAACATCATGTCGACGGCGATCAAGAACATCCTCACGATCGCTGTCGTCACGCCGACGTTCTACTACTTCGGCTGGTACATCTACGGCTGCTTCGAGCACGGCGGCCCCGCCCAGGGGCATGCCGGCCCGGATCCTGAGTTCCCCGGCTTCTGTGGCGCAACCGCCCCGTGGGCGGACGCGATGGGCCCGAACCTCCAGGATCACATCAGCGCCGTCTTCTTCCTTGCGTTCCTCCTCTTCTCGTGGACGACGGCCTCGATCCTCTCAGGCGCGCTCATCGAGCGGGTGCGCCTCTCTGCCTATCTGATCCTTGGGAGCCTGCTCGGCTCAGGCGTCTGGATCATGGACGCTGCCTGGGGCTGGAGCGCCGGCGGCTGGCTGACGACGCGGTTCGGGTTCCACGATTCCATCGCCTCGGCGGTCGTGCACGGCGTCGCCGGCGCGTTCACGCTCGGCGTCCTCCTGAATCTCGGGCCGCGAATAGGCAAGTACGACATCGCCGGACGCGCTCGAACATTCCGTGCGCACAACACCCATCTGACCTTGATGGGGCTGATGCTCATCTTCACCGGCTTTTACGGCTTCTACGCCGCCTGCCTCGTCATCCAATCGACCATCACGCCCGGCTGGCTGAACATCTACTTATCGCCGACAACGCTGGGCGCGATCGCGTTCGTGATCACGTTCGGCTTTGCAGGCGGGTTCACCGGCGGCTGGATCGCGAGCAAGGGCGACCCGTTCTGGACCCTGTCGGGTGGGCTTGCTGGAGTGATCTCCGTTTCGGCCGGCGCCGACGTCTATCACCCGTCCCTCGCCTACCTGCTCTCGATCACCGGCGGCATGTTCGCCGTCTACGTCGGCACGTGGATCGAGCGGACCCTGAGGATCGACGATGCCGTCGGGGCGGTGGCCGTCCACGGCTTCTGCGGCTTCTACGGCGTGTTCCTGGTCGGCATCTTTGCGGGCGGGTATCCGACAGGGGTGAACAACGTCCCCGTTTCCTTCGGTGGCCAGCTCATCGGGATCCTGACGTTCATCCCGCTCGGCTTCCTGCCCGGCTACGCGGCCTCCTGGGTCCTGAAGAAGCTGAACCTCCTGCGCGTCCCGCCGGAGGTCGAGCTCGAGGGCCTCGACATGGCCGAGTTCCAGCAAGACTTCTTCCCCGAGTTCGAGCGCGTTCCCGAGACGGTCGTCCTGCCGGACGGGGAAGAGGTCGAATCAGCTCCCATCCTGCTCGAGGGTCTTGCCCAGGTGAACGGGCATCGAGCGGGCGTCGGAGTCAGTGAGGAAAGGAGGGCGCCGTGATCGACAGCTTCCCCTTCGACCAGTGGAGCGACGACATCAGCGCGTTCTGGACGTTCTGGTCGGAAGACAAGACGGGCACATACATCATGACCGTCCTCGGCATCATCGTCATGCTCGCCGCGTTCGTGTACTGGACGTGGCTGGAGAACCGCAAGCTCCAAGCGCAGGCCGCCCTGCTTCGGGCGGCAGGCGGAATGCCGGCTCCGGGAGGCGTACCGCCCGGACCCGGGCCGAGCCAGCCCCCCTTGGCGGGCCCCTCAACCGATCCGGGCGACTAGGAAGGAGACGACATGGCCTGGCCTGACGAAAAGCAGATCGAGTTTCCTCCTCAGCAGAACCCCCACCGGCTCGTGACTCCCGTCTGCCTGCTCTTCTCGATCCTCTGCTGCGTGATCGTGATCATCGTGGTGTCGACGGACGCGAACGGCCCGTTCATTGGGCCATGGGGCTAGCACTTCACCCGGTCAGAGGCGTATAACTAGCTCATGTCTCCTCTCTATTTGCGTTGCGGAGTTTGCGGCCGCCAGCAGGCCGACGGGATCCTCTCTCGCTCCTCCTGGGGCCACGTGAGCCTCGAGGACGGCAAGAACGCGAGCGCCTGTCCCGAGTGCAAGGACAAGCATTCGGATTGGGAGCAGCGAATCTCGAACGGCGCCGCTGACGACCAAAGCGCCTACCAGAGCGCCTAGGGCGCCTTCCCGATATCCGCTCCGGTGCTGGGGGCGGGTTCCTCGGCTTGCAGCGAGGCCAAGAGCCTGCGAAAGTCGCGCATGAGACGAGGGAGGTGCAAGTGAAGACCATCGTTGTTGGCTATGACGAGACCGATGCCGCCGATCGCGCGCTGGGCACGGCGGCCGACATCGCGGAGGCGTTCGGCGCGCGGCTGATCGTGACGAGCGTGGCCCCCGTCCTGGTCGGAGGAGGGCGCAGCGGCGGAGCGGTGGATCCGACGGATTCGCCTCAGCGCCATGCGGAGGAGCTGGCGCACGCACGCGGGCAGCTCGAGCCCCGTGGAGTCGAGGCCGAATACGTTCCGGCCGTCGGTGAGCCGGCGGACACGATCCTCGAGCTGGCGGCAGAACGCGGCGCCGACATGATCGTCGTCGGAACCCGGGAGCCCGGGATCGTGAACCGGCTCTTAGGGCAGAGCGTGAGCCAGTCGGTCGCGAAGCGCGCTCACTGCGACGTGCTGATCGTCCATCCGGAGCACTAACCGGTCGGCTCGAGCACGCGCCGGCAGATCCTGCGGGTGAGCTCGGCGAGCTCGCGTGCTCGCTCGAGGCGCTCGTCCCCTTCACGGGTCGCAAGGTTGATCTCGACGAGGTTCGCGCTCGTTCGCACCGCCGCGTCCGCAAGGAAAACCGCTGCAGCCGCATCTCCGTGCAGGTTCGGATTACCGCGCTCGGCCAGCTCGGCGGCGAGGGCGGCGACGTCCAGGGAGGCCTCGGCGATCGCGAGCGGCACGTCGGTGGCGCGGGAAAGCGCGTCGCCGATGGCTGCGTCGCGCACCTCCTCGTCGACCTCTTTCGGCATCCGCAGGGCGAGCAGCACGTTCTCGTAGGCGCGCGCGTCCTCGTCGGCGAGGGGCAGGAGCCGCGCCTTCAGCGCCTCGGCCTGGGCGACTGCGCCCGCTGCGTCCTCCCATTGCTCCCTCGAGAAGCGGGCGGCCATGGCGGCGAGTGAGGCGGCCATGGACCCGACGACGGCCGCGACCGAGCCTCCCCCAGGCGCGGAGGTCTCGGCGGAGATCGTGTCGCAGAACTCCGCGACGGTCTGCTCTGCGAAACCTGTCATGGCGCGCGATTCTCCCAGAGCGGCCATGTCCGTGCGAGACATGACCCGGGGTCAGACCCCTGAGTGGCCGTTTTCGTCACT
>JBKPRJ010000067.1:0-48856 GCA_046734455.1 Actinomycetota bacterium
ATTGCGACCGCATGCGCGCGGCTGCGTGCCTGCAGTTTCGCCAGAAGGTGCCGCACGTGCGACTTCACCGTCTCCTCCGAGAGGTAGAGGCGCACGCCGATCTCGCGGTTCACGAGACCGTCCGAAATCAGCTGCAGAACCTCGATTTCGCGCATGGTCGGCTCCTGCTCGAGCTCCCTGAGCGGGGGCGTGAACGGGATGACCTCGCCCTCTTGCTCCTGGGTCGACCGGCGCGCGGCCGCCTCGTCGAAGCGGCGTGCGTGGTCCAGGTATCGAGACAGGATGTCTTTGCGCTCGGCAGCGTCCATCGTGAGCGAAAAATCGGCACGCTCATCCCGTTTCCTTACCCTCGTTCGAGGGAGTCAGGTCAACGGACACCATTCGCGGAAAACCTTATAAATGCTGCGGAAACATGACTATCGTCGCTTGCGGATAACCCTGTGGAGAAGCCGGGGTTCAGCCCTGGGCCAGCAGCTTGGCGACCACGCGGAGATCGGCGACGAAATCGTCCATCGCGGCCTGGCGCGCCTCCTCGGTCCTCTGGCGGAGGATCGACGAGGGGTGCACCGTCGCGATGACGCAGGGCGCGAGGTCGGACTCGACCGGCTTCCCCCGGTCCTTCGTCACGCGGAACTGCCGGCCGAGGAGCGCCTGCGCCGCGGTCGCCCCGAGGGCGACGAGCACCCTGGGTCGTACGGCGTCGAGCTCCGCATCCAGCCAGGGTCTGCAGGCCGCAAGTTCGGTGGCATTGGGCTTCTGGTGGATCCTGCGTTTCCCGCGCGCCTCCCACTTGAAGTGCTTAACCGCGTTGGTGACGAAGGCGAGCCGGCGGTCGATCCCGGCGGCGTCCAAGCCCTCGTCGAAGACGCGCCCGGCGGGGCCGACGAAGGGCTTGCCGGCGAGGTCCTCCTTGTCACCCGGCTGCTCTCCGACGAAGACGATCTCCGCACTCTTCAGCCCCTCGCCGAAGACCGTCTGCGTGCCGGTTTTCCACAGGTCGCACGCCTTGCACCCCGCGGCGGCTTCACGAAGTTTCGGCAGGTTGCGCGTGTCCGGGACCGGAGCGGTTCCCACCCCCTAGCGATCCCCGAGGAGGAGCGATGCAAACGCGCCTCCGCCGAGCACTCGCTCGGCTCCCCCGCCCGCACGCTCCCGTAGCTCCCGATCGGAGGTGACGAGCCAGTACGCGCCCTCGATCTCGGCAGCCCGGCGCGCGATCCAGTCGTCGGCACTCTCGGCGCCCGTGCCGATCCCGCCTGCGGGCGCACGGCCGTCGAAGACGATCTCAGGCTCGACACCCTCCCCCGAGGCCCATTCCTGAACGAGCCGGACGAGCTCGTCCTCGGGGATGTTCGGCCAGCGGGAGCGCAGCACGTTGCGCGCGTCGACGAGAACTGTTTGGCTCACGGGGTGCTGAGACTGTACGACCACCCGGCCTCGGGGAACTGCTTCAAGGCGCGGCTCCTGCTCGCACAGTTGGACGAGCCGTACGAGCGCGTCTTCATCGACATCTTTTCGGGCGAGGCACTGGAGTCGGAGCACCGCAGGCGGAATCCCGCGGGACGAGTGCCCGTGCTCGAACCGGAGGACGGGACGTTCATCGCCGAGTCGGGCGCCATCCTCCTCTTCCTCGCGGAGGGCAGCGAGTACCTCCCCGACGACCGGCTGGAGCGCGCGCGTGTGTGGCAGTGGCTCTTCTTCGAACAGAACCAGATCGAGCCGTCGGTCGCGACGGCGCGTGTCATGCGGTGGCGCGGCCGCGACGCCGAGCGCCCCGATGCGTACGAGCACCGGACCGCGTGGGCGAACGAGGCCCTCGACTCGCTGGAGGCCCACCTCGCCGAGAACGACTTCCTCCTCGAAGGCGCGTACACCGTCGCGGACGTGGCGCTCTACGGCTACACGCATGTTGCGCACGAGGTCGTGGACATGGGCAGCCGGCCCGCGATCGCCGCGTGGATCGAGCGCGTCGAGGCACAGCCGCGCTTCATAAACGACCTGAAGCCGCTGCCGTGAGCGGCGCGTTGCTCTCGGTCAACGTCGGCACGCCTCGCGAGATCGAATGGCTGGGCCGCCGCGAGAAGACCTCCATCTGGAAGGCGCCGATCGACGGCCGCGTGGCAGTTCACGGCGTCAACGTCGTGGGAGACGACCAGGCAGACCGCGAGGTCCACGGCGGGCCCGACAAGGCGATCTATGCCTACGCGCGGGAGGACACCGACTGGTGGGAGCGCGAGCTCGGCCGAGGGCTCGAGCACGGAAACTTCGGCGAGAACCTGACGGTCTCGGGAATCGACGTGACGGGTGCGGTCGTCGGGGAGCGCTGGAAGGTCGGCAGCACGGTGCTCGAGGTTGCGCAGCCGCGGATCCCCTGCTGGAAGCTCGGCGCGCGCATGGAGGATCGGTCCTTTCCGGTCCACTTCGCAGCCGCGGGCCGGTCGGGCGCGTATCTGCGCATCGTCGAGGAGGGCGAGATCGGGGCGGGCGACGAGATTCGCATCGGCCAGAGGCCCGAGCACGGGCTCACCGTCGGCGACGTCGCGCGCATCTACCACCAGGAGCGAAACCGCGCCGCGCTGCTGCTCCGCGCGCCCGAGCTGGCCGAGGGCTGGCAGGAATGGGCCTTGAGGCGTACGGGCGATCCTGTAGGCTGAGTCAGTCGTTCCCGACGAAAGGAGGTTCGCAATGTCCGATTCCTGCACCCGCCGAGCCTCCGGCCGGACGCGCTAGCTTCCGCAACCGCTCCTGAGGCTCCCCGTTCGCGCCCATCCGGGCGCTTTTTTCGTTCCTCAAGCCGAAGGAGTCACGTTGCAGCTCGAAGATCTCGGCTGGCACGCGTTCTTCGCGGATGCGTTTCGGCCGTACGCAGCAGAAGGTCTCGTCCCCGCGCGCGTCGTCGCGCGGCATCACGGCCCGTGTGAGCTCATCACCGAGCACGGGCGCATAGGCGGTCTCCCCGCCGGGAAGCTGGAAGGGCTCGACCTGCCCGTGGCGGGAGACTGGGTCGCGGTCCGGAAACTCGAAGGCGAGCGGAAGGGGATCGTCGAGGCGGTCCTCCCCCGCAGAACGACCTTCACGCGCAAGGAAGCGTGGCGGCGAACCGTCGCACAGGTGGTGGCAGCGAACGTCGACACGATCTTCCTCGTCACGGCGTTCGGGCAGGACCTGAGCGCGCGGCGCCTGGAGCGCTACCTCACCGCCGCGTGGGACAGCGGCGCAAACCCGGTCATCGTCGTGAACAAGAGCGACACGGCCTCTGATCCGCAGGGCGACCTCGCCGAGGTCGAGGCGATCGCCTTCGGCGTCCCCGTGCATGCGGTCAGCGCGGCGACCGGTGCCGCGCTGGATGAGCTCGCGCCCTATTTGGGGCGCGGACGCACGGTCGCGCTGCTCGGCTCCTCCGGAGTCGGGAAGTCGACGCTGATCAACCGCCTCGCCGGGAGCGAGCTCCTCAAGACCGCCGAGACGAGCGCAGAAGGGCGTGGCCGCCACACGACGACGAACCGTGAGCTGGTCCCGCTTCCCGGCGGCGCGCTTCTGCTCGACACGCCTGGGATGCGGGAGCTCTCGCTCTGGGCGGACGAGAGCGTTCTCGATTCGACATTCACCGATATCGCCGAACTCGCGGCCACGTGTCGCTTCGGCGACTGCACGCACCTCCACGAGCCAGGCTGTGCCGTGCGCGCGGCGATCGCGAAGGGCTCACTTCCGGCGGAGCGCTTCGACAGCTACTTGAAGCTCCAGCGCGAGCTGCGGGCCCTCGAGCTCAAGAAGGACGCCCGCCTGCGCTCGGAGGCGAGAAAGGATTGGCGCCGTCGGCATCGTGAAATGCGGAATGTGAAGTACTAGGCTGCCGTGCGTGCGCCGCCTCACTTTTCTCGTGCTGGTACTTGCCGTCACCGCATGTGGCGGCAGAACCACCGAGACGGTGACCGTGGCGGGCGCGCCTGAAACCGTGGTCAAGACAGTCACCGTCGAGCCCTCGGGGCCCGCGCTGACGTCATCTACTTTCCAGCTGCCGTCCAAGAACATCGGGTGCACTTTGGGAGAGGGCGTTCTCGTCTGCGACATCCTGAGTGGGCTGAAGCCCGAGCCAGACGAGCAGTGCGAACTCGACTGGACCGGGATGGAGATGGAGCGGCTCGGGCCTGCGCAGCCACGGTGTGCTGGGGATACCGCCTACGACCAGAAGTCGCCGGTCCTCGCGTACGGCGACGGCTGGGCGAGCGGAGGCTTTACCTGCGAGTCGTCCCAGGACGGCCTTCTGTGCCAAAACGAAGAAGGTCACGGTTTCTCGCTCTCCCGGGAGGTGTGGAAGACGTTTTAGTAACAGGGCCGGGTGGGAAGCCGGGTAAAAGACAGAGATGCCAGGCCAGATGACAGTCGCGGCAAGCCACGAGGAGCAGCGCTTCGTCCACGAGGCTTTCCTCTATCGGGACTCGGATGAGTTTCTGCGCGGGATGCTCCGGTTCATTCGAGCCGGCATCAGGAAGGGCGAGCCGGTCTTCGTCGTCCTGTCCGCGCAGAAGATCGGGCGCCTGAGGGACGCGCTGGGCGAGGACGCCGAGCGCGTGCTCTTCGCCGACATGGCCGAGGTCGGTGCGAACCCGGCGCGCATCATCGCGGCCTGGCGAGAGTTCGTGGACGCCTACGGCGCCGGCGGGCGGCCGATCCGCGGGATCGGCGAGCCAATCTGGGCCGGGCGAAGCGACCCCGAGCTCGCCGAGTGCCACCGGCACGAGTCGCTTCTCAACCTTGCCTTTGCCGACACGCCGTCCTTCCGGCTTCTCTGCCCGTACGACGTCTCCGCGCTCGATCCGAAGGTCGTCGAGGAGGCTGAGCGGACGCATCCCTTCGTGTCCGACCTCGAGTCGTTCCGCGACAGCGGAAGCTATCGCGGCATCGATTCGATCGCGGCGCCCTTCGCCGACGAGCTCGGCGAGCCGCCTGCCCGCGCAGAGGAACTGGTCTTCGACGGGGACTCGCTGGCCGAGGTGCGAGAGGTCGTCGCCCGCTCGGCGGAGCAAGCGGGGGTCCTCGGGCCGCGCGCGGAGAACCTCGTCCTGGCGGCAAACGAGATCGCCACGAACAGCATCCGCCACGGCGGGGGCTCGGGAATCCTCCGGGTGTGGGAGGAAGACGGTGTCCTTCTGTGCCAGATCGAGGACCGAGGCCGCATCGGGGAGCCGCTCGCCGGCCGCCTCCAGCCCGTTCTGGACGAGCCAGGTGGACGCGGCCTGTGGCTGGCGAACCAGCTCTGCGACCTGGTGCAGGTGCGGACGTTCGAGGACGGGAACGTCGTCCGCATCCACATGACGGAATCTCGTTAGCATCCTCGGCATGCGCGCCCTTCTCACCGTCCTCGTGCTCGCCGCCGCGATCCTCGCGGCCGGCTGTGGCGGAGACAACGCCAGCTCCGGCGGCACGGCCACCGAGAGCTCGGCCACAGCGGTCGACGCCTGGGCGAACGGCCTCTGCGATGCCTTCAACAACTGGCAGAGCTCGATTACCGCCGCAGGCCAGGCGGTCGGAGACAACCCGTCAGAGGAAGGCATCAAGACCGCCGGCGACCAGATCAGGACGGCGACGCAGACGCTCGCCGACGATCTGAGGGCCCTGGGCCGGCCCGACACGGAAAGCGGTCAGCAGGCGAAGGAAGCGATGGACCAACTCGCGACGAACCTCGAGACCAGCCTGCAGAAGATCACGGACGCAGTCGACAACGCCTCCGGCACCGCCGGCGCAGTCGCCGCGGCGACCGCGATCAGCAACAACCTGGTGGAGATGGGCAACCAAGTTTCCACGGCATCCCAGAAGCTCCAGGACATCGACGCTCAGGGCGAACTCGAGGACGCGTTCGCGCAGGCCGATTCCTGCGCAGGGCTTACCGGAACCTCGTAAGCCCTGCCGTTACTGAGATGGGGGTAGCGCGACCACCCCCAGCAGTCGCGCCACCCGGACGGCTCCGCTCAGAGCGGACGCAGGAAGATGATGCTCCTCAGACGCGCCGAATACATCGGCCGCAAGACCCGTTCACATACGTCATTGGTCGCGGGTCTCGCAGGAGGCCTGACCACCCCGCAGAACCGGGGGTTTCTCGACGCCCCTCCATCGTGGGATCATCCCCGCATGACGGCTTCCGCCGAACCTCCAGCCGCACTCCCGTTCAACGACCCTTCGCGCCGCTCACGGCTCGTGAAGGTCGTGCTCTGGCTTGTCGGCCTCGCAGTCGCCATCGCGCTCCTGAACCTCCTCGGCGTCGACGTCGTCGGCTGGATCCAGGACCTCTGGGATCAGATCAAGGCGGTTCCGGTCGGCTACATCGTCGCTGGCCTCGCCTTCCAGGCCGGCCAGACGGTGCTCGCGGCGGCGTCCTACTACGGGATCCTCAGAGCGGCCTACGGAGAGGAAGTCACGCTCGCCCCGATCATCACGGCGTATGCCGTCGGCGTGGCGATGAACAACTTCCTGCCGGCGAACATGGGCACCCTCGTCACGCTGCTCATGTTCGTCGCGATCATCCCGTCCTGCACATTCGCTGGCGCGCTCGCCGCCTACATCGTCCAGAAGATCTTCTTCACGCTCGCCGGCACCTTCGTCTACCTGTACCTCTTCCTCTCGGTCCCGGGCTCGTTCACGGAGAACCTCGGGAACGAGAAGGAGCATCCGCTTCTCGTGGTCGGGATCGTGGTCGGCGCGGTGCTCCTCATCGTCATCCTCGGACGGCTTTTCTGGCGCCAGGTGAAGAAGCTCTGGGCGCAGGCGAAGGTGGGCGGCGTGATCCTCTCGCAGCCGAAGCGCTACCTCACCCGCGCGTTCCTCCCGTCCTTCCTCTCGTGGGTCTGCAAGCTGATCGTCACCGGGATCTTCCTCGCCGCTTTTGCGATCCCCGTGACCTTCGAGTCGATCATGTGGGTGACGGGCTCCGGCTCGCTCGCGAACGTCGTCTCGGTGACACCGGGGGCGGTCGGCATCACCCAGGCGACGAACGCGCTCGCGCTCTCGACCTGCTGCGACGTGCCTCAGTCGCTCGCCGTCGACTACTCGACCGCGCAGCAGCTCATCACGACGGCCTGGAACGTCGTCTTCGCCCTCGTCCTCGTCGTCGCCATCTTCGGCTGGACGGGCGGCAAGTCGCTCGTCATGCAGTCCTACGAGGACGCGAAGGTGAAAGCGGCCGAGCAGAAGGAGCAGCGGGCCGCGAAGAAGGAGGCCAGGCGCGCCGAGGCGCGAGAGAAGGGCACGGGCTTCCTGCACCGGCATCGCGACGAGGACGAGGCGGAGTAGATGTCCACCGCAGCGACCTACCGCGAGGCGCTGACGTGGCAGCCTGAGCGGCCCCGCTTCCGGCTCGTCCGGGTCGCCACCGCCTGGATCCTCGCCGCGCTCGCACTCATGGCGGCGGCCTGGATCGTCCCCGGCGCCTCCATCGAAGGTTTCTGGGGGGCGCTGCTCGTCTCGGCGATCGTCGCCGGGCTGAACGCGGTGCTGCCGCCGATCCTGGCGGCGCTCAGGCTTCCGTTCACGCTCGTCGCCGGCTTCCTCCTCGTGCTCCTCGCCGACGCGGCCATGCTGGTCGCGGCCGACGCGATCACCGAGAACGCGATCAAGCTGGACTCCTTCTGGATCGCCCTGCTAGTCGCTCTCGTCGCGGCGGCGGTGAGCGTGATTCTCGAGGTCGTCATCGGCTCGAACGACGACGACACCTACACGATCAAGGTGATCCAGCGGCTGGCGCGGCGGTCCGGCGAACGGATCGAGTCGGACCGGCCGGGGATCGTCTACCTCGAGATCGACGGCCTTGCGCTGCCGGTGCTGCGGCGTGCGATGCGGGACGGCAACGCCCCGCACATGGCAAGCTGGCTGGCCGAGCGCGACTACGCGCTGACTGAATGGGAACCAGACCTCTCGTCGCAGACCGGCGCGAGCCAGGCGGGGATTCTGCTCGGCTCCAATGAGGACATCCCCGCGTTTCGCTGGGTCGAGAAGGAGACCGGTCTCCTCATGACGTGCTCGGCTCCGCCCGACTGCGCCGAGATCGAGCGGCGTCGCGGAACCGGGATCGGTCTGCTCACGAACGGCGGCGCGAGCCGCGGCAACCTCCTCTCCGGCGAGGCCGACCACGTCATCCTCACCGTCAGCCGGATCGAGGCGGAGAAGAAGGCGAACCCCGGCTACCGCGCCTTCTTCGCCAACGGATTCAACGTGACCCGGGCGCTCGCCCTGTTCGTCTGGGAGGTCATCCTCGAGATCACTGCCTCGGCACGGCAGCGCCGGCGCGACGTGCGACCGCGGGGGCACCGCGGCGGCGTCTATCCCTTCATGCGCGCGGCGATGTGCGTGGTCGTCCGCGACCTGATCGTGTACGGCGTCCTCACCGACATGATGAAGGGGCGCCCCGCGATCTACGCGACGTTCTCGAGCTACGACGAGGTCGCGCACCACTCCGGCCTCGAGCGGATCGACACGCTGGAGGCCCTCCGCAAGCTCGACGAGCAGTTCGGGCGCATCGAGCGCGCGCGCAGGTACGCCTCCCGGCCGTACGAGATCGTCGTCCTCTCCGACCACGGCCAGACGCAGGGCGCCACGTTCAAGCAGCGCAACGGCTACGGGCTCGACGATCTGGTCGAGCGGTCGCTGTCGGACGGCAAGGTGACGAGTGTCGCGGGCGGAGACGAGCAGGATGCGATGGTCGGGCACGCGGTCGGCGAGGCCACGGGGCGACAGCCGAAGAAGAAGCGCTCGAAGAAGGACGTGAGCGGCGAGCAGGCAGTCGTCCTCGGCTCCGGCAACCTTGGTCTGATCTACCTCATGGAGGAGCAGCGGCGGCTCACGCTGGAGGAGATCGAGCAGCGTCATCCGAACCTTCTTGGCGCGTTGCGCGAGCACCCGCACGTCGGCTGGCTCCTCGTCCGCTCGGAGCGCGACGGCGCGGTCGTCCTCGGCGCGCAGGGCGCGCGCTATCTCGCCGACGGACGAGTCGAGGGCAAGGATCCCCTCGCGGACTTCTCCCCCACCGCCGCGCAGCACCTGCAGCGCACGGACTCCTTCGCGCACGTGGCCGACATCATGGTCGGGAGCTTCTACGACCCCGAGCTCGACGAAGGCTGTGCCTTCGAGGAGCTCATCTCCTTCCACGGCGGGATCGGCGGCCCACAGACGGAGCCGTTCATCCTCCATCCGAACCGGCTGCAGGTTCCCGACGAGCCAATCGTCGGCGCTGCCAAAGTGCACGCCGTCCTCGCCGGCTGGCGGGCCGAGCTCGATGGCGAAAGCTGATGGCAGCCGCCCCGAAGATCATTTGCGTCGGGCTGAACTACCACGACCACGCGCTCGAGCAGGGCGCCGAGCTTCCAAAGGCGCCACTGCTCTTCGGCAAGTTCCCAAATGCCCTCTCGGGGCCTGGCGATCCCATCGTGCTTCCTCCTGAGAGCAGTCATATCGACGCCGAGGCCGAGCTCGCCGTGGTGATCGGAGCGGAGGGCCGGCGAGTGTCGGAGGCGGATGCGCTCGACCTCGTCGCGGGCTACTCGATTGCGAACGACGTGACCGCTCGCGACCTGCAAAAGAGCGACGGCCAGTGGCTCCGCGCCAAGGGGTTCGACACGTTCTGCCCGCTGCTTCCAGGCGTGGTTCCGGTCTCGGAGCTGGGTGACGGCTCGGGCCTGCGGATCGTGCAGCGCTTGAACGGGGAGGCCCTGCAGGACTCGTCCACCTCCGAGCTCATTTTCGGCGTTGCGCGCCTCGTCGCCCACGCCTCGTCAATCTTCACGCTCCTGCCCGGCGACCTCATCCTCACGGGAACGCCCGCGGGCGTCGGCGTCCACCGCAATCCTCCCGTCGCGCTCGCGGACGGGGACGTCGTGGAGATCGAGATCGAGGGAATCGGGACGCTCAGCAACCCCGTCAGGGGCTAGCCGCTACGCAGCTCGATGCGGAAGCGTCTGTCACTTGGTCCCTGGCGCCGCGCCTGCGGCTAAGGGTCAGGACATACACTCGGCGTCCGCGACATTGGACGGGAAGCTCGTATCGACTTCTCCCTCCGGCGGACTGATCTCCCAACGGATCACCAGTGTGCCGTCGCCAACCTCCGGTCCAGTTGCCTCGGAGAGCGACGTGACATCGACGGAGATCTCGACCGGGCCCTCGTCGTCTCGCGCGGTGACGCGGGCTCGGAGCGTCTGTTTCTCCAGTCTTTCGCCGAGGGTTGGGTCCTCGAGGAGCGCCGACGCGGGAACCGTGGCGATGGCCGGAATCGGCAGCTCGTAAACCGTCTCATCACCGTCGCTCGCGACGCGCTCGGACTCGCCCCGGGCGGTGTCGAGTATCTGTTGCGGCTCGATGACGAGAAGATCTTCGAGTGGGAGCCCCGCGAACTGCTCGGAGACCGCATCCGACATGTCGACCCAAGGCGTTCCGCAAGCCGAGGCGACGCCAGGGTTCCACATAACCACGCGCGAACCGTTGTACATGAACCTGAGGCTCGGGTTCTCCTTCGTGGTCGGCTCTTCGAGCTCGGCCGCCTGCGCGACGTCGTTCAATCCGATACGACGGTCGATGAATGCCTGGTCGAGGTCGTACACGACCCACTCGGTGATGAAAATTCGCTTCTCGCCGTCGAGCTCGGCCGTCGACGTCTTCGTGTACGACCCGGCCTTGGCATGAATCCTGTCGGCCACAGATGGCCACGCGACAGGTTCCGATTCGCTGCTCCGATTGTCGCATCCGGCCAACACGACTCCGACGCTGACGAGACCGATGACGAGCATGCGTCCGACCATGCCGTCAGCCGAGTCGCCAGAAGCCCCCGGTCAGGCCGAGCCGGTCGAGAATCGCCTGGTTCTGCTCGAACGTGTGCGGGCGCCAGTCGGGCGCAAGCCGGTCGCCCCACCACTCCTCCCCGAGTTCAGCGAGCTTCGTCACCGGCATCGTCCCGCCCGGCGCGCGCCCGTCGAGCCAGCGTTCGATGTGCTCCTCCGACCGGAAGAGGTTCATCGCGCTTCAGGTGAAGACGATGTCGTCCCACCAGTGCGCGGCGGGGACGAGGCAGTGGAAGAGAAGGCTCTCGTCGTCGGGCCGGTTCCCGCGCACCTCGACCCGGATCTCCTCGCCGCAGTCGGGGCACGTCGTCTCGATGCGCCCGTCGCCCAGAAGACCGCAGATTCCGAACGCATCCCAGGCGCAGTTCGCGTACCAGTCACGGCCCGCGGCGTGCACGCGGAAGCTCGTCGGGACGGCCGAGAACGGGTTCGCCATCCGGATCGCCGGCTGCGGCAGGTCGAGGACGAGCGCATGCGCCTCGTGCAGGCGCCGCCAGCCTTCCTCCACCTCACCCGCGGACGCGCCGGTCGTCTCGCCGGTTTCCTCGAGGGTCGGCGCGCGCCCGAGCTTCACGAAGAGCGCATAGGTCGCGTTTCGCAGCTCGATGTCGGCCTGATCCACGGCCGAAGTATCGCTTCCATCGCCGATTCCCTTGCAAGGCGACTTCGCCCAAATGAGTGTCGAGCCTCGGGGGTTCCTGCCGATAGGCAACTCATGAGAATGTTCGGGGTCCTGGGCGGAGTCGCAGTCTGCGCCGCAGCGATCCTCGCGGCCGGGTGCAGCAGCCGCGACATCGTCCCGCTCGAGACGGTCGCCAACGCGGCCTACAAGACCGAGGCGGTCGGGACCGCCCGCGTTTCGTTCGAGGGTACGGTCACCTTCAACCACGATCATGCGCAGCGGTACGAGTTCACGGGACACGGGGTTGCCGACTGGCGGACGGGCTCCGCGAAGATGACCGCCGTCTACGAGTTCCCAGGCCCGGTCCAGGAAGCCATCGAGCAGCAGTTCGGCCGGCCCGCGAGCGCGAACCTGATCCTCGACGGGCGGAAGGGCATCGTGCTCTACATGCGGTTCCCCTTCCTCGACGAGCTCATGCCGCGCGGGAAGACATGGCTGAAGGCGGACATCGTCGAGATGGGCAAGGCCTACGGCCTCGACCTCGACCGCCTGAAGGAGACGAAGCAGAGCGATCCGGGCATGATGCTCGCCTACCTCAAGTCGGCCGTCGGCGTGAGAAGGGTCGGGTCCGATCTCGTTCGGCGAGAAGTGGCCACCCATTACGCGACGATCGTCAAGGCGGAGACGATCATTGAGCAGGCGCCCCGCGATCAGCGGGAGCCGATGAGACGGTACCTCCGCATGCTCGGGATCAAGACGTATCCAGTCGATCTCTGGGTCGGGCAGGACGGAGTCGTCCGCAAGCTCGCAATCGTGCTCGAGTACAACCCGACGAAGAACGAGCACGTGAAGATGGAGCTCAGCGAGGAGTACTACGACTTCGGCGTGAAGGCGAACATCGACCCCCCGCCTGCGAAGAGCGTCCTCGACGTCACGCCGCACCTCGGCGACGATGGCCAGTCGTCCCACGCACTGAATTCGTAGACGTCAAGCGCTCGCCGGACTCGCGGGCTTCCCTCAACCGCCTGTGGGTGTCACTGTCTGACGCCTGTGGCGAAGTTCAGCGTCGAGCTCCGCGGTGCGCGGATCCGTTTTCTTGCGGTCCTGATCCTTGGCGTCGCCTGCGCGGCAGGCTCGCCCGCCGCCGCCACGAGCGGCACTCCGTTGTTCAGGCCCACAGGGTCAACTCACTTTCGCTACAGGGCGGCACCGACACGTTTGCGACCCAGAACGCCTTCGGCGCAGCCTTCACGAATCTGGCCCTTGCTTCCTTGCAAACAGGCCTCGGCGAGAGCGTTGATCCGAGCCATAAAGGCAGCTCGGCAAAAGCGCAGCTGACCGTCAGCTGACCGGGGCTCTCGCCTCACTCCTCGGCCGAGCGGGTACCGTCTGGAACGGCCACGACCGAGAGGAGGCACGACTTGCCTAAGCACAAGGTCGGAACGCAGGAGGAATGGCAGGCCGCACGGGACGAGCTCGCGAAGCTCGAGGCCGAGCAGGCGGAGCTCAACGAGAAGGTCAAGGCGCAGAGGCTCGAGCTCCCCTGGGTGCCCGTCGAGAAGGAGTACGAGCTCGACACCCAGGAAGGGAAGAAGTCCCTGGCGGAGCTCTTCGAGGGCCGCTCCCAACTCCTGGCCTACAACGTCATGTTCGGGCCGGACTACACGAAGGGCGCCTGCCCGGGCTGCACGAGCCTCGCGGACGCCCTCAACGGGAACCTTGTCCACCTGAATCATCGCGACGTGACGCTCGTCTGCTTCTCGCGCGCCCCGATCGAGCGTCTCACCGCCTACAAGGAGCGGATGGGCTGGGAGTTCCCCTACGTCTCCACCTACGACAGCGACTTCGCGTTCGATTTCGGGCTCGCGATGACCGAGGAGCAGGCCCAGCAGATCCCCGAGGTGAAGGAAATGCTCGAGAACCCGCCCGACTGGCTCGTCGAGTGGTCCGGCCAGATCGGCGCCGAGCTCAAGGACGGGCTGCGAGAGGCGCCGAGCTGGATCGCCTTCGCGCGCGAGAACGGCACCGTCTACCACACGTACACGGTGATGGCGCCTGACCCCTTCGTCGCGCCCTACTGGAGCTTCCTGCTCGAACGGACTCCGAAGAAGCAACCGGACGAGCCGCGAACGTGGCGGAAGGACGAGTACCCCGACTGACGCGCCCAGTCGGCGAGGATTTGTCCGATGCAGTGCGTTTTGCGCGAAGTGCGGGACGAGGATCTGGCGGTGCTGTTCGAGCAGTGGGCTGATCCGGCTGCCGCGCAGATGGCTGCGTTCACTGCGCCCGATCACATGGACCGGGACGCATTCGAGCGCCGCTGGTCGAGACTACGAGCCGACAAGACGGTGATCAACAGAGCCATTGTGGTCGAGGGCGAAGTCGCCGGAACGATTGGATCGTGGGGCGACTCCGATGAGCGTGAGATCACCTACTGGGTCGGCCGCTCGTATTGGGGGAAGGGAATCGCGACCTGCGCCCTCGAGGAGTTCTTGACTGTCGATCCTTCGCGCCCGCTCCACGCGCGTGTCGCTTACGACAACGCCGCGTCGCGGCGGGTGCTCGAGAAGTGCGGCTTTCGTGTCATCGCGACTGAACGAGGCTTCGCAGAGGCACGTTCCCGCGAAATCGAGGAAGTCGTGCTGCGCCTCGACGAGGCGTAGGAGCAGAGGCCCCGCCGCGGCGGGGCCTCGATTGGCAAGTGTCAGGCAAGCGCGCCGCACACAGCTGCGACGAAGTCCTCGCTCTCACTGCGGCCGCCGGCGGCGAGGAGCACCTCGAGCTGCTCTTCCCAGTTCTCCGTGTCCGGCGCGATGTAGACGATCAGCCCGCTGTCGGAGTAGATCGGGCCTTCGCCTTTCGCGACGATGAGCGGATCGTCGCCTGGAATCTGGACGAGTGCCGTGCCGTCCGGAAGAGCCTCGACGATCACCGGGCCCGAGAGCGTGACACGCAGGACCTTCCCGTTGGCGGGATTCGTGTAGGTGGTGTGCCAACTGGTGAGATGGATGGTGAAGCGACTGAGGTTTCCATCCGAGTCGGTGAAGGTCGAGGTCGTGCGAAATCCCTCCGAACGCACAACGAATTCGAAAGGACAGAGCGCGCCGGCCGGGATCGTGGTCGTCCGGTCGACGGATTCCTCGACGCGCGTCGGCGCGCTAGCGGCCGCCTGCGTCGAGAAGATGAGCGCGAATGCGGCAACGACGATGATGCCAAGCTTGCTCATGTTTCCTCCTCGTTCTTGTCAGTATCAAATGCTGTTTTGATACTGACGACGCGCGGCTCGGTTAGTTGGTGCGGGCTGTCGCCCGGTAGCGTTGCAGGGAGGGTCTGGCGTGTCTTCTCGTTTACTCGGCGGCTTCGGCGGCAGTCTCGCCGTCGACCTGGGCACGGCCAATACGGTCGTCTTCGTCCGTGGGGAAGGGATCGTTCTCTTCGAGCCGTCGGTGATCGCCATCAACGAAGAGACGGAGGAGGTGCTCGCGGTCGGCGAGCAAGCCCGGGAGATGATCGGCCGCACGCCGGCGTCGATCCGCGCAACGCGGCCTCTTCGACATGGCGTCATCACCGACTTCGAGGTCACGGAACAGATGCTTCGTCACTTCATCCAAAAGGCGATCGGACACCGGCACCTCCGACGTCCACGAGTCGTCCTCTGCGTCCCGAGCGGGATGACAGGTGTGGAGCGTGACGCCGTCCATGAGGCAACACTCGCCGCAGGTGCCGGCCAGGTGACGCTGATCGAAGAGGCAATGGCAGCTGCAATCGGAGCCGGCCTTCCGGTCAGTGAGCCGGTGGGCAGCATGGTGGTCGACATCGGCGGAGGCACGACGGAGATCGCGGTTACCTCTCTGGGCGGCCTTGCAGTCGCCAGCTCGATCCGCGTCGGCGGCTATGAGATGGACGACGCCATCGTCCGCCACGCGAAAGGACGGCACCGCCTCCTCGTTGGCGAGTACGAAGCGGAGGCGGCGAAACTCAGCGCAGGCTCCGCCTGGCCGGCCGGCGAAGAGGCTGAGACGGAAATCCGCGGCCGTGACATGGGCACCGGGTTCCTTCGGCGCGCAACAGTCGGCGGAGCCGAGCTGCGGGAGGCCCTCCTCGGCCCCGTTGGGCAGATCGTGGAGGCGGTCAAAAGCACCCTCGAGCGAGCGCCGGCGGAGCTCGCGGCCGATGTCATGGAGACCGGAATCGTCTTGGTTGGAGGCGGTTCGCTCCTGCGCGGAATCGACACGTTGCTGCGACACGAGACGAATCTCGCGACCACGATCGTCGATTCCCCGCTCACGTGCGTAGCGGTCGGAGCGGGCATGAGCCTCGAGGAGCCCGCCCTGGAGGCGTCGCGCGCGAAGCGTCGGCGCCGACGCCGTTATCGACCCTAGGGTCTAAGCCGCCGCGCTTGCCCGATGGGACGGGCGAGCTTAGACCTGGCTGTTCCCCTCACTTCGACTCGTTCGTCGGAGCGTTTCGAAGACGCCAGCGGCGCGATCTACCGCTTGGCCGTACGACTTCTTCGCGACCTTTCTTGAATATCCAAGTCGATCGCGCTCCGCCAAGATCGTGTCGACGTAGGCCCTCGCTGCTTCGTTGGCCGCGGGCTCTGCGGACTCGGACTGTCGACTCATTTCGGACCTCCGCTTGTAAGTGCCGGCCACCGACGATCGATTATGAGTTCGGCGAACCACTCATACCAATACTGCTGTCGAAGTTTGGCGCGCTCGAGGAACGTGCGCAGTTCCGGCGTCACTTCCAGAATCGGCAGAAGAGCGGGAACGACATCGTCCTGCCGGATGCCGGCTCCGGACGCCTCGATGTAGGCACCGGCGTACTTGTAGGCCTGTTCTGCCATTGCCTCCCAGAGCTGCAGATCACGCTCGTAGAGCTCGATCAGCTTCGCGTCGCGGAGGCGAAGCTCCTTGACTCGGTTCAACGCCATTCGGTGGTTTCCCGCGTGACGATGATCGCCAAGCCGAGTAGTGCGATCAAAAGCACACCAAACATGGTCAATGACATGACGTACAGCCAGTGCGCCCCCTCGAGCGCAAGCCAGGCGAGGCACGCGGCCGACGTCGCAAGGCTCCCTCCGAAGACGCCGACGGCATACCACGCTCCCTTTCTGAAGGGAGCGAGCGCTTCATCCGACGTACCACCGGGATAACCGCCCATCGTCGTGATGAAAACGCCAAGAAAGACGAGCACGAGCCCGCCGACGCCGGCAGAAGCGCCGAAGACAGCGACCATGACGTCCGTGGGAGTCGCCGAAACGGCTTGGAGTGCAGTGGGCATCACGCTCCACGCTAGACGCCCCCTCGGATACGCGGCATGACACGAGGCCGTCGAACGGGACTATTCCCAGTCGGCGCTGGTCTCAGGGCAGCATCCCGCGTACCGGACTGGCCGATGCGGGACGGAGCAGGCCAGAGCGAGGAGGGCGAGGAACGCCCAGAAATAGAGAGCCACCCAGGCACCGCGCGCAGTGTCGAGCGCCAGACCGGAGCCGCCCACGGAAGTGGCTGTCAGCGCCCACAGGGGAATCGGGACAAGCGCGACCAGGCCCGCGACCAACCGCGCCCGGCGGCTTCCGCGTCCGGAAAGCGCAAACCCACCCGCCATACCGAAGAGCGGGACGGCGATGGCGCCGCCACCCACGCCGTCCTCGAGCAAGCCGCCGGGGTCGGTGGGCGCGCTGAGGAGCACTCCGGCGAAAACGAGTGGTGACAGGGCCAGCCACCGCCACCGCGGCCGCCCTCCCGTCCGCCGGATGTATTCCGCCCACGCCAGAAGAGCACCGACGACGATCCCCGGCAGCAGCAGCCAAACGAACGTGAGCACCCAGTCGACGTCGGAGTCCTCGCCCGCGATCTCCGACATCATCCCCCGAAATCCGGCTGCCCAAGCGAGGCCGCAGAGGGCGCCCCCGACGAGCATCGTTACGAGCCCGTCGCGCCGCTCGCCCGCTGGTGTCACTCCGCCGCGCGGTCGGTCTTGCCGAGGCGCGTGACCATGAAGATGCTGAGCAGGAGGATGAACAGCATCGACAGCAGGAAACCGCCGAGATTGGCAGGGGTTCCGAGCGGCGAGTCGGGGTCATCGGCGACGAGGTAGAACGTGGCGAGCACTCCCACGACCGCGGCCAGAACGCCGATCCATCCGATCCACACGGGCAGCACGCGAGTGCGCAGGATCACGAGTGCCGCCGCGAGGCAGAAGGCGCCGGCGCTACCGCCGATGGGCACGAGGGCGAGCGTGTTCAGGTTCCAGACCGCCCGCACTAGACCGGGTTCGGCGAGCTCAGCGGTGTCGCCCCATGCAAGGGCGGCAGTCGGCAGGCTGGCCGTCGTCGCCATGCCGATGGTGACGAGTCCGGCTCCGAAAACGACTTTGCTCAGGCGTCCGGGCGCCCCCTCGGCCCTCTCCAAGAACGTTCGCAAGCTCCCGAGGAACCAGAGCCCGAAGAAGGCCGCCAACGCTGCCATCGTGGCCGTCGCAAGGACGTTGACGCCATCGTCGACGAGGTAGCTTTGTATCTCGGGTGAGGGGGCGTCGAGCGCCGGCGCACCGGCGAGCATCGCTCCGGCCCCGACCTGGAGCACCACGAAGACGACCCCCAGGCCGGCAGCAAGGCGTTCCCAACCTCGAGTGTCCGCCTTTCGCCCCACGAGCTCCCCCGACACCGGTCCCGAAAGCTCGTTCGCGAGTGCGTCCTCTCGGCTAGACATGGCGTTGCTCCTTTCTCTTCTCTGCGCTCAGCACGCGTTTGCCCTCCCAGGCAAGGGCGACCGCGAGCAGCAACACCACGAACGCGAAGAGTCCGTGCAGGCCGTTGATCCAGCTGCCGCTTGCGCCGGTGTCGCCGATCAGGAGGACCTGGATGGTTCCGATCACCGGGAGGAGAAGCGCCATTCCGACCCGTTTCCATGAGCCCCAGAACGCGATCAGCGCTGCGAGGAAGACGATGATCTCGACGCTGTGGGTGACGAACCCGCCGGTCTGGTGCATCTCGAGTGCGTCGGGACCAGCGCCACGCATGAAGGCGGCGATCGAGAACCCCTGCAGCAGCACGCCGACGGCAACGATCAGCGCCGTCAACACAAACAGCCAAGCAAAGCCGCGCTGAGCGCGCTTCAGGACTCGCGGGGCCCACCCACCCGTGCGGGGAGCGATCTCGATCGGCGCCGCCATCGGCAGCACACCAGCCGGCAGCTCGGACTTCGTCATGCCGCCTCGTTCTCCAAGCAGTCACGCATCGTCGGCCAACCGTACGGCGCGAGGATGGAGTGGTCATCGGCGCGGGCGCGGCGCCGAACTACGCGCCAGCACTGGTTCGCGGGTCGTGCCAGCGCTGTTGGCCTGCCGCAGAGGCCTTGAAACAATGGAGTCGATGAGGGGCTGGCAGCTGAGACCGCTCCCGGTCGTGTTGTTCGGGCTGACGCTCGCGGCGGAGCTCGCCGCGATCACCCTCTCCTGGGGCCTCGAATCGCGGTACGACACGCTCCTCTACGCCGTCTACTCGGTGAGCCTTGCGGGCGCCGGCGCGCTCATCGCCTCGCGCCAGCCGGGCAACGCGATCGGCTGGTTGTTCTGCTCGTTCGCGCTTTTGAACGCCGTCGCAGCCGATGTCGCGCAGGGCTGGGCGCTCCGAGCAGCTGAAGACGACTTGCCCGGCAGCGACGCAGCCGCGGTGGTTGCCTATGCGAGCTGGCAGCCGAGCGGCTTCGGCTGGGTCGTGACCTTCCTCCTCTTTCCCGACGGGCGACTGCCGAGCCGCCGGTGGCGGACCGTGATCTGGATGGCCGCGGTAGGCACGGCCTTCGCGATCCCGGGATGGTCCCTCAGCCCGGAGGCCGCAACCGTGTTTCCGAGTGGACACAATCCGATTGCGGTCGAACAGGTGCCGGCGGATGCGCTGCTGTGGTTCGGGATCACGCTCCTCGTCGGCGCGCTCGTCGCCTCGGTGGCCTCGCTGGTGCTTCGCTTCCGCTCGTCCCAGGGGATCGAACGCCAGCAATTGAAGTGGTTCGCATTTGCCGCAGTCGTCGCCGCGGTCGTATTGCCCGTGGGATTTCTCCTCTGGTTCGTGACCCCGCTCGCCGGGCTCCTGATAGCGGTGGCGCTGACGGCGCTTCCGGTCTCGGCGTGCGCGGCGATCCTTCGCTATCGCCTCTACGAGATCGATGTCGTCGTCAACCGCACGCTCGTCTATGGCGCGCTGAGCGTGCTCCTGGCAGGAGTCTTCGCGGCGACGGCATTCCTGCTCGGGATCGCGCTCGGCCGCGGAACCGCCTGGGCGACCGCGGGAGCCACCCTCGCCGTCGCGGGCGCCTTCCTTCCGCTGCGACGGCGGATACAAGACGCGATCGATCGGCGTTTCAATCGCGCCCGCTACGACGCACTGCACCGGATGGCCAACTTTCTCGAAGACCTGCACGCAGGGCGTGTCGCTCCGGAGGCGATCGAAAGCGTGCTGCAGGAGGTGCTCGATGATCCACGACTGGAGCTGCGTTTCTACTTGCCCGAGAGCGAGGTCTACGTCGATGCGCAGGGGATGCCGGCAGAGGACTTCCCAGGCGACGATCGCCTCCGCGTGCCGCTCGAGCGAGCCGGGCAGCCCCTAGGCCTGGTTCTGTACGAGCGCCGGAGGCACGAGGATCCCACGCTGCTCGTGGGCGTCGTGCAAGCAGGAGGGCTCGGGATCGAGATCGCGCGGCTGCGAGTCGAGCTGCGCCGGCAGCTCAAGCAAGTCGAGGCCTCGCGCGCCCGCATCCTCCTCGCCGGCGACGAGGAGCGGCGCCGCATCGAGCGCGACCTGCATGACGGCGCACAGCAGCGCTTGGTCTCGGTCGGCCTCGCGCTGCGCCACGCACAACATGAGCTGGGCACCGGCGCCACCGAGCGCGCACGCTCGACCCTGGACGATGCAGTAGCGGAGATCGAGAAGGCGGTCGACGAGCTGCGCGAGCTCGCGCGCGGGCTGCGTCCTGCGCAGCTCGACGCCGGGCTCGCCGCGGCGCTCCGGGAGCTTGCGCGCCGCGCCCCGCTATCCGTCGAAGTGAGAGCAACCAGCGAGCGATTCGCCGACAGCGTCGAGACCGCGGCGTACTTCATCGCCTGCGAAGGCCTGACCAACGCCGTCAAGCACGCGCAGGCATCCAAGGTCATCCTCAGCGCCGCTCGACAAAACGGAAGGCTTGTCGTCGGCGTCGCCGACGACGGCGTCGGCGGCGCTGCGCCTTCCAACGGATCCGGTCTCTCGGGGATTTCGGACCGCATCGCCGCCCAGGGCGGAACGCTCCGAATCGACAGCCGACCTGGTAAGGGCACGACCTTGATTGCGGAGCTACCGTGCGCGTCGTAATCGCCGAAGACCAGGTCCTGCTCCGCGAGGGACTGACTCGCTTCTTCGCTGACGCCGGCCACGAGGTGGGCGCCTCGCTCGGGGACGCGGACGGGCTACTGGACGCCGTCGACGAACACGACCCCGACCTCGTCGTCGTCGACGTGCGAATGCCGCCCACCTTCACCGATGAGGGAGCGCGCGCGGCGAGGCAGATCAAAGAAGCGCATCCGGAGATCGGCGTCCTCGTCCTTTCGCAACACATCGAGGTTACGCACGCCGTCGCCCTCGTCTCGCTCGGCGGCTTCGGCTACCTGCTCAAGGACCGCGTCCTCGCCGTCGACGAATTCCTCTCGGCGGCCGAGCGAGTCGCCCAGGGAGGGTCCGCGCTCGACCCGAAGGTCGTCGCAAGCCTTCTCTCACCAGCCGGGGCTGAGGATCCCCTCTTCGAGCTCTCCGACCGCGAGCGGGACGTGCTCGCGCGCGTAGCAGAAGGCCTCAGTAATGCCGCCATCGCAAAGCGGCTTTTCATGAGTGAGCGCACCGTCGAAGCCCACGTGCGCCACATCCTCGCGAAACTGGACATCCCCCAGAGCGAAGACAGCCACCGGCGCGTCCTCGCGGTCCTCGCACACCTCGCCGCGGCCGAAGCAGGCAGTCGGCCTTAGTCCTCGGCCCTGTGAGCCCAGCGCGGCGGACTCATGGAGCTAGCCGACTCGAACGGCCACCTCCTGGGTGCGATTTCGCCCGTCCGAGTCGTCACTTTCTGCGATCAGCTGCGGTTTGCGCTGTTGACGCGGTCTCTTCGCGAATCCTCTCCTCGGCCTTTGCTGCCGTTCGTGATCGCTACTTGACCAAAACTTGACCACTCCGCGGATGTCGTCTGCATGTCCGACCCAAACGGAAAGACTCCATTGGTACGCCTACTACGCCTCGTCACGATTCTGACCGTCGTCAAGGGAGGGGAGGACGCGCTCTACAGCCGGTCGGGGTGCAGACGATTCGTGCTGGCGGGTCATCGCCTCGCTTGACGGCCGCCTCGACTGGTCCCCGTCCCTGCGTTCGGAGTGCAAGCCGTGTTTCATCCGCGACGGCGCCGCGTTCGAGCCGCTCCATTGCATCTCGCGAGACATCGACGCACGTCCACACCTCACGTCCATCGGCAGCCGTAGACCGCACCGACCATGAAGCCCAGATGCTTCTTCTCTTCGGCGTAAGCCTCGCCGATTCCCTGACCCTCCATTCCGCGGCCACACGCTCACCTTAGATCTCCGCCGCCGGAGGCTTACCTCTCGGCGTTTCTACGTCAGGCGCGAGGAAGGACGTAGAACGCGATCGCCGCGAGCTGGCAGCCCGCGGCAGCGAGCGTGAGCACGTGGAAGAGCTCGTGATAGCCGAAGACGGCCGGCGAGAAATCTGGACGACGGCGGGCGTAAACGATCGCTCCTGCCGAATACAGCAGCCCGCCGGCGACCACGAGGAGGAGCCCGACTACGTGGATCTTGAGGAGCTGCGAGATTGCAACGACGCCGACCCATCCAAGTGCCAAACCGATGGCGGCCGACAACCACTTGGGAGAGCGCACCCAAAAAAGCTTGAGCATGATCGCGACGAGCGCGCCAGCCCAGACGATCGATAGCACGGGTATCGCCCAGCCCTTGGACATCACGAGCAATCCGAACGGCGTGTACGTGCCGGCGATGAGGAGATAGACCCCAGCATGGTCGAGCCGCGCCAACCAGAGTCGGGCCCTCGGCGTCCACATAGGCCGGTGGTAGAGGGCGCTCACTCCGAAGCACCCGGCAAGACAGGCTGCGAAGACGAGCGCGCCGACCTTTGCTCTCCCGTCCTCCGCCGTCAAGACGAGCGGCACGCCGAGGCCGATGGCCGCGTAGAAGCCGAGCTCGTGGAAGACACCTCTCAGCTTTGGCTTGACCTGCGGTAGGGCTGAACTCACGGCCACACTGTATGCAGATTCATGAGGCGCACGAGCCAGCGTGGGGCACGCCGCGTACCGGGCGTCACGCCAACTACGACTTTTCGCAGCACTGACGAGTTCCCGGAGCCTGCGGCGGGCAACGGGAGGCAGGTGAATCTCGTGCTCCTCGCCGGCGTCGCCGGCATGCTGACGAGCCTGAGTTGTCCGAAAGATCGGTGGCTCGCGCGTTCCTCATGACGCGTGTCGGGCCGAAGCCGCTGTGGAGTTCAGCTCCAAGCGCCGAGGATGGCGCCCATCGCCACTTGCATGAGGACGAAGGCGCCGCTGTTCACCAGCCACCATTGCCAAGGCATGCGAGCGAAGATCGGCGGCCAGCTGGCGAGCGTTGCGCCGAGCCCGAGGCCGAGCACAAGTCCCAATACGATTCCGTCGCTTGTCGAGTCTGCGCCTATTGCCTCAGCCGTCACGGCCAGGGCCACTGCGGAGACAGCAATCACGCCCAGCCAGGCCGAAAGCGCGGTCGGTCGACTCGCCTGGTTCGTGATCTCGCCTTCCGGTAGAGCGGTGTAGCGCGAGACCTGCCTCGCCCAGAACGGCCCGAGCACCTGGGGCGAGAACAAGAGCAATCCGATCGCGAACGCGGCCGCCGCTGCCGCTCCCACCGCTGGCCAATTGAGGGTGTCGAGCGAGTCAAGGACCATCAGCCTCGCCCCGCCACGTTCCGACGTGCGTAGTCGGCGTCTTCTTCGCCAATGTCGACTGTGACGCAGGGCTCGTCGCCGACGACCTCGGCGTCATGCCCAGGCGGGATCGCGGCAACGTCCCCCGGGCGAAGCTCAACTTCGCCTCCTTCGTCCATGACCACGCGCATCCGTCCCGAGACGACGTACAGGAAATGGGGGAACTGGCAGGACTCAGTGCCGGCGAGGGGCTTCACGTTCGTGCTCCAGCGCCAGCCGGGCTCGAAGACTGCCTTGCCCACTTCCTTGCCCGCGACGTTTACGATGACCACCTGGCCTTTCCCTTCGAACACCCTCGCTTCGTCTGGCGAGTCGAAATTGCGTACCTCGATTGCCGCCATCGCTTCTCCTTCGCAGGGTGGGTACTGGAGTCATCCGAATGTGACAGCAGGGTCGGCAATCCGCATGGGGCAAGCGCCCCATCTTTCGCACCGGCTAGGCCTCGAGGCGCTCGTCCCCGTCCGTGAGCAGCCCGTATCGCATGGCAAAGAGGCTTGCCTGCGCCCGATTGGAGACGGCTGCCTTCGCGTAGATGTGCTCCACGTGATTGCGCGCTGTCTTCGGCGAGATCACGAGCCGCGCCGCGATCTCCTTCGTTGAAAGTCCGCGAGCCACGAGCTGTAGGACGGTGACCTCGCGCGCCGTGAGGCCGGCCGGCCATCCACGCCGACCCGAGCTGTGTTGCCCGGCCGATGAGAGGACCGCCTCGGTCGCACCCCCATCCAGGCGCCCAGCGCGCACTTCTTCGCGGATAATCGACGCAGCTTCTGCGGCCGTGTATGCCCTTCGGTGCGGACGCGGCTCCGTCAAGCCGGCGTAGGTGTCTGCGACTGCCAGCACCCGTGCTCCTGGCGGAAGCGCAGGCGCAGTCAGGCCGTGGGGATACCCTGAGCCGTCAAGGCGCTCGTGAGGCTGGGCGGCAAGAGCTGCGATAGAAGCAAGAGCTTCTGAGGACGAAAGCATGCGCCCCGTCAGGTAAGGGTGGAGGCGGATACGTTCCCAATCTGCCGCAGAGAGAGTGCTTGTTTTCTCCCAGATGGAGTTGGGAACGCCGAGACGGCCGAGATCGTGGAGGTATCCCGCCCAACGGACCCGCTCGGCGTCGGCCTCCGAGAGCCCCAAGGTGATCATGGCTATCCCGCCAAGCTCACCAACGCGCCGCGAGTGGCCGAAGGTGTACGGCGACTTCAAGTCCGTGAAGTCAGCGATGGCTTCGAGCGTGGTCTCAAACGCACCAGTCGAGAGCTCGCGCTGAAGATGCGGCTCGAAGGAAATCACGAGATCCCAAGTCGTCTCCTCCTCGAGGTCGCCGAAGATTCGAGAAGAGTCGGCCGCGAGGACTCTCACGAGCGCTGGGTCGAATTGGGTGCCGGCGCGCGCTCTTGCCGCCTCTACCGCATGCTCGGCGCCACCGATCCGCTCATAGACCTCGACGACGTCGGCCAAGGCCACGAGTCTTGCAGCGAGCTGAATCTCGTCACCGCTGAGCGCGTGCAAACCTCTCCCGTCCCAGCGCTCGAAAACGTCCTCGAGGCTGTCGCGTACGCTCGCACCCAAACCGAGTGCTAGCGCGAGCGTGTTGGTTGCGCGCGAGTGGTTCTCGAACATGTCCTCGACGGTACGCCGACCCTCTCCGGTCAGAAAGGCGAGGCCGAGCCGCAGCCGCTCGAGCGGCGGTCTTCCCGCCCCGAGGTGACCGACGAGAAATGCAGCTTCTGCCCGTGGGCTGTCGAAGTCGATCAGGGCGACGTCCGCCTTCATCGCGAGCTCGTCCCCAAACCAGCGCGCCTGCTCGTGGGCGTCGACATGACAGCCAACCCAAGCGAGGAGCGCCGTGTAGTAGACGACCGCCCGCTCCTGTTCGTCGAGACCAAGCCGTTCCGCCAACCTCAGCGCGATCAACGTCTGTCGAAGTACGTGCCCCATCGGCTGTCCAAGACCGAGATCGGTTCCGAGGGACAGGACTGCAACGACCTCGGCGAGCCGAGGTCTCGAGCGCACAATCATCTTGCGAATCTATGCCTTACGGGTCAGCGGCCCGCTTCGACCCGACGCCACAAGACCCTTTGTTCTCAGGGCTGTTTGACCAAATCTGGACCACGGCCGCGCTTTGGACGTTGTTCTTGCTGGCGCACGACGTCGAAACGACCACCTTGCAGGCCTTTTCTTCTATGGAGCTAGCCGGACCCTCCTGGGTGCGATCTCGGCCCTCTCCTGGCCGGAATTTGGCTTGACGAGCGCTTTTCGAGCCTACGGATCGGCCCCCAACACCTTCCCCAACATTTCGACGCTCGTTCTCCAGTGCGACAACGCCCGCCGCGGCCGGACGGAGAGAACGCGGGCCTGTCACGCCGGAGGTCGCGGGTTCCGGCAGTCCCGAGTGAAGATGACGACGGGCCAAGCGAGTTGCTCGCCTGTGGCGGGCTCGAGATCGTCGGCGTAGATCGGCAAGGCAGATCGATCTACCGACGGAGCTCGCCCGGCTGCCAGGCTTCGGTTAGTGAATCAATCCGGGTTCGGACGAGCGGGGATGAAAGATGAAATTACGAGCACGAGAGGACGTCTCGGGCGGCTGAGGTTGCAGCGGAAAGCTGTTTCGGAAAGCACTGTCGGTTTTTGGTCCGAAACTTACCGGTCTTGTGAAAAAGACAGCCTGGACCAGCTCACACCCAGTGCGGGGCCTTCCATGCAGCAACTGATCTTCGAGGATGTCGGCGTTCGCTCAGCATGTGGCGTGAGGCGTCGGAAGATACCGCCAGCCGCGGCAGGAAGGGATCGAGGACCTTAAGTCAGAGCGTCTCGAGAAACGAGGCCGCCGCCGCTTCGTCCGCCGAGACTAGTGGGATACGGAAGCGCTTTGGTCGGAATGGTCGAGCTCGTCACAGCGGGCTTTTCCGGTCGGAAAGGACACGAACGGGTTCCATCCAGGCGACAGGCCAGAGACCCCACGATCAGATTGGCCTCGTGGGAACGTCGAGCACGACCGATGCCGTCCCCACTCGAGAGACCCTCCATGAGCTCTACGAACGCGTGCGGATCCTCCAAGCGTGTCGCCGGGAGGCCGACGACTGAGAGGAATTCCCTGCCGCCTTCGACACGCCCATCTATCCACCGTGCGCAAAACATTCGTGCCGTCATCGCCTTCGTCCGATTTCTACTCTTGCCACCCTAGTTCCGCCAGTGACGAAAGGATCTGGCACGCCGCTTCGCTGGCATGTCCCGCTCCGCTCTGCGAGCTCGACGACGTCGACCAACGACGGGCTACGGAAACCGACCCCGGGAAGAAGCGTTGAGCTCGCGCCGTTCACACACCAACTCTCAACCCGACGCCGAGCCGGAATTGAGCAACCGGCGCGCGGGCTCGAACTGCGTAGTCAAACCGACGCAGAAGACCCGACTCCAAACTCGCCCTCATCCGATGCGCTCCTCGCCGTCGACCATGACCGTGACGATGACCCCCGCAGCACTGATCCGTGACGTTCCCGCGCAATCAAGAGCCTGCTCGAGCGTCTCAAATTCGAGGCTGATCTCCTCGCGCCGAATCGCTCCGCTTGCGGCAAACCCGTCTCCGGTCTGAATGCGAACGGTCGCCGAGCCATCGCCGCGACTTGTGACGTGGTAGCTCTGCCAGGCCGGACCATGCATCAGAGCCATGTTCATGCGTCCGTTCGCACCGCCGGAGGTCGGCTCATCCCAAAGGTCACTGGCAGCGGCTTCCTTTGCCCGGCTGTGTGGCCATGAGACAGAAGCGGGGCTCCGGTCAATTCATACTCTCTCGGCATCAGCTGAATCTGGTCTTTGCAAGCTGGCCAGCCGCATTCGCACCAAAACGCCGCCTCTAGGCGTAGCGAAGCGTCCCCGAGCTCGTAGATGCTCTCATTTGACAAGGCCAAGGAGCTCTGTGAGGTCTTTGCCCTCCATCCTCTCTCCTTTTGCCCACATGGCCAGACTGGCCGATTAGGGCAGAGAGGTCGGCAGGCGATCGCTGGATCTCAGTGTAGCCCTAATTCGGGCGCGTGACTTGAGCCTGCCCGCGGCGCCGACGGGGTCGGGGTCGGGGTCGGCGCATTCCTCGTTCAATTGGTCTTCGGGCTGCGGAAATGATGGTCTCATAGCGCACGAAGAGCTCTCTGCCGGCTTTTTGAAGGAGGACCCAACCACCCGCATAGCGACCCTCACGCTTCAAGCGAGGTCGAGCTCCTCCTCGAGGGGGCTGCCCTCTTCGATCGGAACCGAGTAGTTCTGACCGGGTTTCGAAGAGCGGCAACGGGTAGATACCATCGGCTTAGGTTCTTCCGAACCTACAAACAAGCTCTCCCATCCTTCTGGGAACTCCTTCGGCGGGGCGCCGAGAGCGGAAGGAGTCGGGATGAGCGCTGACGCACTCCATGCCGTGGCGGCGCAAATCGCGCGAGGATGGTCGCAAGGGGCAGATGCCCGCGATGCAGATGGGCGGGCCGTGCCACTGTCAAGCGATGCGGCGCGGGCCTGGTCTCCCCTCGGCGCGTTTGCGCTTTTGGCCACAGACGGCATCCGAACAGATCACGTTCGCCGGGCACTGGTTGCGTTCGCCGATGTGATCGGTGCCGACTCGCTGCAAGCCTGGAACGACGCTCCCGGTCGCAGCCGCGAGGAGGTCTTGTCCGCTCTAGAGGAAGCGATCGAACAGATCGAAGACCTCAGTAAACGCACAGGTTGAGCGCTACCAACGGCTCTTTTCGCGAGGTATACACGGCCATCGAGGGGTCGAGCGTCCTTCCGGCACTCGAGTGCGCAGACCTTAACTATTGCCTCTTGCCGTCAGGTTCGAGGATGAAGATCTCAGTGGCGATGTCTGGATCTGCCCGGACCTGCGATAGGAAGCCCATCACGCGTCGGCCGGTCACCTCCTCAACGGCCTTGCTGAAGCGCTCTTCCATCGTCTCCTGAAAGGCGTTGCGGGCCAACTGAACCTCGCCGAACCTGCCTGCGTCGATCAGCGTGCGCTCGGCCTTGGTGTAGATGTCCTCCAGGACGCAAAGGAGATAGTTCTCCTGCATGATCGTTCGACCCTTCGTCGCACCGCGACCGTAAAACTCGCGGTGCATCCCAACGATGGCGTTCGTGACCCCGAGAAGCGTCTTTCCTCGGTCCGCCGGAGCGGCTATGTCATTGCCCCCTCGCCGCGTCCCAGAACGTAGGCCCGGAAGGAAGGAGGCGCGGCAGCCGACCTCGCGGGGTAGTCCGCTCAAGATACACGCTTGGGTTGAAGCTCACACGGGATTGGATACAATCGCTTCGCCCGGTTTCGGCATCTGACCGGTGCCGGACTGGCTTCCCGACAAGGGAGCGGGGGGGGGTTGAGGAGCCCCCCGCGAGACCTCGATAGGGCTTGGAGACTCGGTGCGACCCCGGAGGTCCTGTCATGGCGCAGAGGAATGGAGATACGCGGGATCAGCTTCTCTTCCGCGAGGTCAACAAGCGAATTCGCGAGGTCAGTGCTGGTGGGGAACTCGACTGGAGAGTCGAATTCCTCTGCGAATGCGGTCGCGCGGACTGCATCGCCACCTTTAAGTTGACGCCCGCTCAGTTCGACCGGCTGCTCAGCGACGATGGTCGCTTCCTGATAGCCCGGGAGTGCCAATCGTTGAATGGGCAAGCTGCGGGTCCGGAGTGCGGCGACTACCTCGTGCTCACGGCCGAAGCCGCGTGAAAGGGGCCGACTCATGAGTGTCTCGCTCGAGCGACTCGCCCGTAACCAAGTTCTCTTCCGCGAGGTCAACGAGCGTCTTCGCGAGATGATCGGAGATTCGGGAACCCCGACCGAGTTTCTCTGCGAGTGCAGCAACCCGGACTGCACGGAGACGATTGCGCTTGACCTGGACGAGTACGAAGCTGTGCGCTCGAGTCCCAACCTCTTCGCGGTCACCCGCGGACACGAGATCGCAACCATCGAGCGGGTCGTAGGCGAAACCGACACGTTCAAGCTCGTGGAAAAGATCATCGGCGCGGACTACGCCGTGCAGACCGATCCGCGCACGCGTAGCGAGACGTAGGCCCCCGGGGCTACCCGCGAGCAACGCCTCGCCCAGACCAGGAGAACTTTCTGGACGTGAACAAGCGCGTTGGCGAGGTCGTATCGCGGGCTGAGCTAGAGGGAAACATCATCCCGTTTCTCTGCGAATGCGCTGCTGAGTTCTGTCTCGGCCGGATCGAGCTTTCTCTCTCCCAGTACGAGGACGCGCACTTACTCGCCAACTCGTATGTGATCCTTCCCGCCCGCCCGCGCATCGAGGGCGAAGAGGTACTCGAGCACCTCGGCACTTTCCTGGTCGTTCAGAAGGGCTAAGCCCTCGCCACTGCGAGATGCATCCGAGGCCGAGCGCCTGGATGTAGCGCCATTGGCCCCTTCTTCAAAGAAAAACCGCCGTTTTGCGGCGGTTTCATGGAGCTAGCCGAACTCGAACCGGCGACCTCCTGGGTGCGATCTCCGCGCTCTCCTGCGCAAATTCGGCTTGACCAGAGGCTTCCCGAGCCTGCCGTCGGTTCGCCCAACATCTTCCCCAACATTCTGCCGCTCGTTCCCCAGAGCGACAACACCAACCGTTGAGGACGAGCGGGGCAGCTGGTCATCAGCAGCCCCGATTTCAGTTGTCGGTTCAGGCCGGACGAGCCCGTCACGTAGTCGGACGTGATGGCCACGGGCCGTGCGAAGAGGCCGCCTCCGCACCGGCGCGGGTGGCCTCCTCGAAAGCCACTTCGATCGGACGGCCGCTTGCCAGCGCCGCGAGGAGGCCGCCGGCGAACGCGTCGCCCGCGCCGCTCTCGTCGGCGAGCGTGATCCCCGGCGGGTTCGTTCGCAGGAGCGTCCCGTCGAGACTGGCAACAGCCCCGCCGGCACCCCGCTTCACGCAGACGAGGCGGTAGCGGTCGGCGAGCGCTTCTACCGCACGCTCCGGGTCCTCGCCCGTTAGAGCCAACGCTTCGTCGGCGTTGACGAGTAGCACCGTGGCTGCGGCGGTCGCTCTGAGGAAGCGGTCGCGACCGTAGCGCTCGATGAGGCGGGCGGATGCGCCGTCAACTGCGATCCAGGCGCTACGTGCGCGTTCGAGCGCCGTCAGCGCAGCCGCTTCCGAGTCCTGGTGCAGGAGAACGTACCCGGAGACAAGAACAGCGCCGGCTGCGAGCGCCGTGGGCACGTCACTGGGATCGAGGCGTGTGTTGGCCCCCCGCTCTCCGAGAATCCGCTCGCCAAGCCCGAGAACGCATCCGGTCGGAAGGTCAGGGTCGACTGCCAGGCGGGCGTCGATGCTGCGCGCCTCGAGCTCCGCGCGAAGCGCCCGGCCGGCAAAGTCGTCGCCGACGCGCCCGACGACGGCAGCCTGCGCCCCTGCAGCGGCTGCCCAGACGGCGGCGTTGGGAGCGGAGCCGCCGGCATGGAGCCGGATTTGGCCAACGACATGCCCACCCTTAGCCGCCGCCGGGGCGTGCACGTCGACCATGACTTCGCCGACCGCGATCACGTCGGGAGATGTCATTCGAGCGAGCATACGAGACAATGTGAGCCAGCTTGGCCGACCTCGTCAGCTGTCCCGCCTGCGGCGGGGACAACCCCTCCGGGCAGCGCTTCTGTGGCCACTGCGGGGCTGCGCTCGCAGCCGCCCCCGGGCCACTCCCCAGCGAGGAGCGACGCCTGGCCACGATCGTTTTTGCGGACATCTCGGGCTTCACGAACTTCTCGCAGACGGCCGACCCTGAGGACCTGCGCACCCTGGTCGATTCCTGCATGGCGAAGCTGGGCGAAATCGTCGAGCGCTACGGCGGTTCCGTTGACAAGGTCATCGGCGATGCACTCATGGCGGTCTTCGGCGCACCGGTCGCCCACGAGGACGACCCAGAGCGAGCCGTGCGAGCTGCGCTCGAGATGCAGCGCTGCGCGGACGAGAACGCCGGTGATTTCGGAGGCTTCGCACTCCGAGTCGGCGTCAATACAGGCGAGGTTTTCTTTGGCTCGGTCGGGCCCGATGCCCGTCCGACCGTAATGGGGAGCGCCGTGAATGCGGCCCAGCGGCTACAGACAGCCGCCCCGCGAGGCGCCGTCCTCGTCGGGGAGACAACATATGCTTCGACGCGGTCGGCGATTCGCTACGAGCAGGCGGGATCGGCGCAGGTGAAAGAGAGCGAGGAGCCGATCCTCGCGTGGCGCGCTGTCGAGGCGCTCGCATTCAAGGAGCGCAGCGCTTCCGATGTGGCGATGGTCGGCCGAGAGCGCGAGCTCGCCCGGCTACGCGCCATCTGGGAGGAGGCGGCCGAGACCGGCCGCGTCGAGCTCGTCACCATCTTCGGGCCGCCGGGGATCGGCAAGACTCGCCTCACCGGCGAGGTCGGCGCGATCGTCGAGCAGTCGGAGGGCCGCGTGCTTCGCGGCCGCTCGCTCCCGTACGGGCAGACGTCCGGCTACGGGGCATTCGCGCAGCAGCTGAGCCAGCTGGCCGGAATCTTCGAGACCGACCCGGTTCCGCTCGCTCGCCAGAAGCTCGATCACGCCGTGACGATGCTTTTGCCCCAGGGCGGAGAGGAAGTCGCGGCGCATCTGGCGGCTCTCACCGGGCTCGAGGACACCGGCGCGGTCGAGGCGCCCATGCTGTTCTTCTCGGTGAGGCGCTTCGTCGAGGCGCTCGCGAGCGAGCAGCCGACGATGCTCGTCTTCGAGGACATGCACTGGGCGCAGCCAAGCCTCCTCGACCTCGTCGAGATGATTGCGGCCCGTCTGCGCGACGTCCCGTTGCTGCTCGTGACTCTTGCTCGCCACGAGCTTCTCGAGCTTCGCCCGGGCTGGGGCGGGGGGCGTCCGAATTACACCGCGCTCGACCTGCGGCCCTTGAGCGGCGAAGACTCCGCTCGCCTCGCGCTCGCGCTTCTGAGCCTCCGCGTTGAGCCGGTCGCCGAGGGCATCGTCGAACGTCTCGGACAGACCGCCGAAGGCAATCCGCTCTTCATCGAGGAGCTCGCCGCCTCGCTCGCCGAGCGCGCCGCGGGCGCTGCCGACGAGCTGCCGACGAGCGTGAAGGGCATCATCGCCGCTCGAATCGACCGGCTTTCACCGGAGGAGCGCTCGGTGATCCTCGATGCCTCCGTAATCGGCAAGGTCTTCTGGCGGGGCGCGCTCGAGTACTTGCGCGGCGACGCGAGCGGCATTGTCGATGCGCTCGAATCGCTCGAGCAGCGCGACCTGGTTCGCCGCGAGCCTTCCACCAGCGTGCAAGGAGACGAGGAATTCTCGTTCAAGCACATGCTCATTCGCGAGGTCGCATACGCGACGCTTCCGAAGGCCGTGCGACGGGAGCGGCACGCGGCCGTCGCCCGCTTCATCGAGCACGCGGCCGGTGACCGGGTCGCGGAGTCGGCCGCGACGCTCGCCTACCATTGGCGCGAAGCCGGCGACGCGGAACGCGAGCTTCATCACCTCCGGCTCGCCGCCACGCGCGCCTGGCCGGCCGAGGCGATCACCCTCTATGACCGCGCTCTCGAGCTCGTGCCCGGGGAGGACACGGAAACACGCCTCCGGCTCCGCCTCGATCGCGCCGCCGCCCGCGTGCGAGCGGGAGCGTACGCCGACGCCGCCTCGGAGCTCGACCCGCTCCTCGTGGAGCTCGAAGGGACCGAACGCTTCGAGGCGCTGTACCTTCGCTTTCAAAGCTCGTTCTGGTCG
The DNA here is from genome assembly GCA_046734455.1 of Actinomycetota bacterium. Lineage (GTDB taxonomy): Bacteria > Actinomycetota > Thermoleophilia > Gaiellales > Gaiellaceae > DATEOR01. The sequence continues at coordinate 33,147 of JBKPRJ010000067.1, forward strand.
GCCGACGCCGAGGGCGCCCATCGCTTCGGCGAGCTCGCACGCACCCTTGCGGAGGAACTCGGCGACGAGGACCTTCGCGCCCGCGCGCTTTCCTTCCTCCTCGGCGCCGGGAACATGGACGGCGACCTCGAAGCCGCGGCCGACCACGGACGCGAGACGCTTCGCATCTGGCGACCCGGCACACGTCGCCATGAGCTTGCCTCGACTCAAGAGTGGCTGAGCCTCAACGACTATTGGCGCGGTGCTTACGAAGCTGCAGAAGAAAACGCGCGTGGTGCGTACGAGCTCGGCACGGAGGTGCACAGCATCGGACCGCTCGTGAACGGCGGCGCCCAGCTGGCCCTTTCACTGAGCGGGCTGGGCCGCCACGAAGAGGCGCTCGGCGTCTTCGAGCGCGTTGTCGCACAAGGGCGCGAGCTCGAGCTGCAGCCGCGCTTCACGTCCCGCGCAATCAACATGTGGGCAGGCGTCTTGCATGAGCTTTTCGAGGTCGACGAAGCGAGGACGAAGAACGAAGAGGCGATAGCCCTCGGAGAGCGAGCCGCCTTCCCCGGCTCCCAGGTCAGCGGCAAGATCGACCTCGTCTATTCCGATATCGCGCTGGGGGAGGTCGGGCGCGCCGAGGCAAGCCTGCCCGCGCTCCAGACGGCCGCCGAGGAGACGAAGGGCTGGCACCAGTGGCTATGGATCACACGGATCGCGCGAGCCAGGGCAGAGGTTGCCCTCGCAGCGGGCCGGCACGAGGACGCGCTGGAGTTCGCTGGCAGGGCGATCGCCCTTGCCGAACGCTACCGTCGGCTCAAGTACACGGCGACGTCTCGGCTCGTCCTCGGCCGTGCGCTCCGGGACATCGGGCGGACGCCGGAAGCGATCGACGCGTTGAAACAGGCGCTCGAAGAGGCCGAGCGCCTCAAGCACCCGCCGACGCTCTGGTGCGCTGCAGCAGCGCTCTCAGAATCCCTCTACGCCGCGGGTGACGATGCCGGCGCGGAGGCGGCGTTTGGTCGAGCGCGAGGCACGATCGACGAATTCACCGCGGGCCTTTCGAAGGGGCGGAAGGAGCAGTTCCTCGCTGCCCCCCAGCTCGCCGAGCTCTTAGCGTTCGCAAGCTGACGCGGCCGGCTGCGAATGAACGCCACGGTCAACCACCGTTCGTTTGCAACTTCTCGACAACCGCTTGCGCTTCATCCTGGAAGCGAGCAGGGCCAGCCATTCCCGGGAGCTCCCCGTCCACGGGGTCGTCGGCCGCGTCTGCCTTCCGCGTCGGCAGCCCGGCCGCCTTCCAACCCTCGTAGCCTCCGACGATGTCGGTCGCGGTCCACCACCCAAGCTCGCGCAGGGTCACGGCGGCAAAGCTCGAGGAGAACCCGTGCGCACAAAAGACGATGACGTGCTGTCCGGGTTCCACGTGCGGATTCGAGTAACCCGAGTCCGGGTCGAGGCGCCACTCGAGCACGGAGCGCGGGATGTGCACGGACCCGGGGATGAGACCCTCCCGGCGGCGTTCGTCACTCGAGCGCAGGTCGATGATCACCGCTCCGTCGCGCAGGGCCTCGAAGGCTGCAGCTGGTTCGAGCCGCGGGGCGATGCGTTTTTGCGCTTCCGACACGAGCTCGGCCGCCGTCCGCCGCAACGGCTGGGGCCTGGGGCCAAAACTGGTTACGGTGACCCATACCCCGCTCGCTCCTGTCAGCGCAGCGACGATCACGATCGCCGGACCGGAACCGGCAGCATCGGCGACAAACCCGGCCAGGAGCGCGCCGACGACGAAACCGAAGTCGCGCCAAAAGCGGTAGACGCCGACCACCTGTGCCCGTTCGATCGGCTGGACAGTGTCGGAGACGGCTGCGATCAAGGTCGGATAGACCAGCGCTGTTCCCATCCCGAGCAAGATCGCGGCACCAAGCGCCGGGCCGACAGCTCCGCCGCCGGCTACGAGCAACGCGAGCGCAGCAGCCTGCGTGAGCATCCCGGCTACGATCAAGGGCTTGCGTCCCGTGTGGTCGGAGAGCCACCCTGTCAGGAGCTGGCCCGCACCCCAGACGGCGGGGTAGACAGCCGCGACAATGCCGATCTGCGTCGTGCTCGCGCCGTGCGCGGCCAGGTACAACGGCGCCAGTCCCCAGGCGAGTGCATCGTTCAGGTTGTTGACGAGCCCGGCTTGGGAGCAGGCACGCAAGGTCGGGTGATGGACCGTGGCTCGGGCGAAGGCAGAGCGAAGCGTGCCCGTCACACCGCCCCCGTGTGCGCGCTGCTCGTGCTCGACGTGACCGGCAGTGTCGCGCACGAACAGGATCGAGACGACTGTTCCCAGCACCGCGAGGGTGGCGCCTAGAACCCAGACGAGCGTGCGCGGGGCGTAGGTGGCTGCGAGGGCGCCGGTGACGAGCGCGGTCGCCGCAACTCCGAGGTAGCCGGCCGACTCGTTCAGGCCCAGCGCGAGCCCGCGCCGCCGCGGGCCCACGAGATCGATCTTCATCACGACCGTCATCGACCACGCAAGCCCCTGGTTGGCACCCAGGAAGAGGTTCGCGACGACGATCCAGCCCCAACTGGGCGCGGCGGCGATGAGGATCGGCACGGGAAGAGCGAGCAGCCAGCCGATCACGAGCAGGCGCTTGCGACCGACTCGATCGGCGAGCCCGCCGGCGGCGAGGTTCGAGACTGCCTTGGCGATCCCGAAGGCGACGACGAAGCTGAGAATCGCGCTCTTCGAGGCGAGACCAAAGTCGCGCTCGCCGATGAGCGGAAGCATGCTCCGCTCGAGCCCCACCATCGCGCCGACGAACGCGTTCAGGCCGACGAGAAGCGCGAACTGACCGGCGTTCTCGCGAAGCCCAAGCCGGGTCGTTCCCGCGCTCATGTCCGAGTCGCGATGGCCCCCCGGCGATTCGCGTCGACGATCTCCTGCTGGTTTGCCGGGGCAGGCGGCAGATCGACGAGCAGAGCCTGTGTGAAGCTCGCCGCATCGGGGTGCCGGAGTGCCGCATTGTGGCGGCGCTCGAAGCCGACGCTCGAGAACGGATTGCCGGACAGGCCGCGTCCGCAGACGGAACCCCCGTAGTGGCTCGGGTAGACCAGCACGTGATCGGGGAGCTCGAGCAGGCGCGCGATCGACGCGAAGAGGTCACGCGCGGCCGGCTCAGGATCGCCGCCCGCGTGCAGGTCGGGGCGGCCGACGTCACCGACGAGGAGTGAGTCGCCGGTGAAGACGAGCCACGGCTCCTCGGTATCCCGACGCCTGTCGGAGACGACATAGGCGCTGTGGGCCGGTGCATGGCCGGGCGTCGCCAGCGTTCGGACGACCGTGTTCCCGAGCTCAACGACCGCACCGTCAGCGAGCGGAGCGTACTCGAAATCGACACTTGCCCCCGCGGGGAGGTATGCCGTCGCACCGGCTTCGATCAATGCGGGGAGGCCAGAGACGTGATCGGCTTGCACGTGGGTCTCGAAGACCGCGCGAATCGGGGCGCCCAAACGTCGCGCTTCCTCGGCGTACTCGTCCACGAGCTCGGCGTGCGGATCGACGACGGCGAGCTGTTTGTGTGTGAGGCAGCCGAAGAGGTAGCTCGCGCATGCCGTAGGGGCGAAGAGAAACGGCCGCAAGACCATGCTTCCCCACCGTACGACGCGCGCGTACTATTGGGCAAGGCGAATCTTCCGATACCGCTCATCGCCGTGGCCGATACATCGCTCTCGCTCCTCTGGGACACGACGCGCCTGCGCCTGCTCGTCGAGATCGAGAGGCACGGCACGGTTTCGGCCGCCGCGCGCTCGGTCGGCATCGGCCAGCCAACCGCGAGTGAGCACCTGCGCCTGCTCGAGACCGCCGCCGGGCAGCGTCTGGTCGAGCGCAACGGTCGGGGAAGTCGCCTCACCGAGGCAGGCAGCCTGCTCGCCGCACGGGCCCGCGAGGCACTCGCGGCGTTACATGCGGGTGAGGAGGAACTCGGCGCGCTTGCGGGTCTCGAGGCGGGAACCATCCACATCGGTGCCTCGACGACGCCGGGCGTCTACCTACTTCCTGACACGCTCGGCTGCTTTCGGCGAGATCACCCGCATGTCGACGTCGAAGTCGAGATCGCCTCGACGGACGAGATGATCGAGCGCCTCCTCGCCGGCCGAGTTCAGCTCGCCCTCGTCGGTGAGACGGAGGTCGATGACCGAGTCGAGCTCACGCCCTTCCTTGCGGACGAGATCATCGGGATCGCCAAGCCAGGTTCGCTCCCAGTCAGACGCGGGCGCGTGAACGCCGACGTGCTCGTCGAGCAGACGCTCCTCGTGCGCGAAAAAGGTTCGAGCACGCGGCAGACGGCGGAGCGTGCCCTCGGCTTGGCGGGCATGCATCCGAAGCGGGTATGGGAGCTCGATTCGAGCGAGGCGATCAAGCGCGCCGCCCGAGAAGGCCTTGGCGTTGCTTTCCTCTCTCGCTACGCAGTCGCCGAGGAGATCGAGCGAGGGGAGCTCGAGCGGTTCCGCCTACGGGCGACGCCGAAGATGGAGCGACGCCTGCACATCGCCCGGCTTGTCAGACGGCCCCTGAGTCCAAGCGAGCGTGGCTTCATCACCACGCTCACCCGTTGCTGCGCCAAGAACGCCGAGTTTGCCGACGCTTGCGTCGGCTGATCCGTCTCTAGAAGCGGGGGCAGAGAGCGGCTGGACAAGTCGCCGGAAGGTGCAAGAGGATGCCGGGTCATGACCGACGAGAACCTGACGCAGCGAGCGTATACGGCCGTTCTCAATCACTTCGTGGCCACCGGCCGCGCACCCCATTACGCCGAGTTGGCGGAGGCACTCGAGATCGAGACCGAGCAAGCGCGCGAGGTGCAACGTACTGCTGTCGAGTCCGCTCCGCTTGCAAGCTGCTGGCTGGCTCACGATACGGATTACATCGAGTCGTGGGCTCCATTCAGCAATGTCCCGACGCACTACCTCATCAGCGTGGACGGAATTCAGAAGTGGTACGGCCAATGAGGGCTGGAGTCGCTGGCCGTGCGCTGGCTATTCCCCGGGCAAGAGGTTCTTGTCGAGTCGAGATGCCTCGATTGCGCTGGATCGGTGCGCGTGCGCATGCGCGACGAGGAGATGCTCGAAATCGACCCTGAGACGGCCGTCGGATATATGCCGTCGCCGTTCGCCGCATCGAGGGTGGGCTCCGCAGCTTTCAACTGAGCTCGGATGAATCTCTTCCGGTCGGAAGAGCACCTCACCCGTTGGCTTCACCACTGGCACGCGGCCGGCGACTACATGTTGCCCGTCGAAGAGTGGGCTCAGGTCTTCAGCGCACCGACGTTCCGCCGGCGCCTCGAACCTGATTATCTGGCCCGCACTCCCGAGTACCTCGATGAGTATCGGCGGGCGCTGCAAGCGGCGGGCAAGTCGCTCCCCGCGCCCGACAGGATCCTTTCGACGGTCCTGTTCACAGACATTGTCGACTCGACTCGACATGCTGCCGAAGTCGGCGACTCGGAATGGCGAGCGCTCATTCGACGTCACGACGACCTGATCCGCGATCAGCTTCAGCACTTCGGAGGCAGAGAGATCGATCGGACTGGAGACGGTTTCCTGTCGGCGTTCCAAAGCCCCGCGCGGGCGATTCGATGCGCGCAGGCGATCGGTGTCGAAATGCACAGTCTCGGTTTGCGCGTGCGCGCCGGCGTGCACTCCGGAGAGTTCGAGGTTCTCGGCGATCACCTCGGCGGAATCGCCGTCCACATCGGCGCCAGGATCAGCGCGCTCGCCGGGCCCGACGAGGTGCTCGTCTCGCAAACTGTCAGGGACGCCGTCGTCGGCTCGGGTATTGCCTTCGAGGACCGAGGCAGCCACGAGCTCAAAGGTGTTCCGGGCGAATGGCAGCTTTACGGCGTCGCGTCGTAAGCCGGCGGCAAGCTCACCTGCTCTTCCCGCCGGCTGAGTGCGTGAAGGAAGGCACCGTCTCAGGAGCGTCGCGGGCGGAAGCCGCGCGATCGATCACCGACCGGACGTGCGAGATCACCTTCCTCTCCTCGGGCGCTCAGGCCTACTGCTTCACGTTCGGCTAGCCCGGCCGAACCAGCCGCTTGAACGATCACCGTGTTTGAGCGACTTCGCCGTCGTGGTGGGCGGTTGTTTGCCGCAACGTCGATCCGGGTCGAGACGATGGGCGGTGCATCTAACGCCCATCTGAGTGCATCTGCGGGACCGAGCGGCTGGATGGCGGCCATTCACTCATCCCCCAAGAGAAAACCACCGATTTGCGGCGGTTTTCATGGAACTAGCCGGACTCGAACCGGCGACCTCCTGGGTGCGATTTCACCGGGCCGAGTCGTCGTTGTCTGCCATCAGCTGCGGTTTCCGCTGATAACGCGGTTTCTTCCCGGATCCTGTCGCCGGCCTTTGCTGCCGTTCGTGATCGCTATTTGACCAGAACTTGACCACGCGGCACGCATGTCGCGACCGACTCGTCACGGACAATAATCATGAGCAGCGCCCAGCAACGCGCTATCCACTGCACGCGCTCAGCGGGGGGGCAGCGGGCGGACGAGGATGAAGCGTGGCGGAAGAGCACGCCCGGGGAAAGCCCCGGTGCGCTTCGGCTTGCTTCTCTTGACACAAGTAGGGGAGAGGAGTAGAACCGGACGCGTCTGCGGCAATCGGCGTTCGACAGGAGGCGCCAATGGCCGCGCGCGCACACAAAAAGGGGGAGCAGGGGCATCGGAGGCTTCGCCCTGACGACGGCTGGCAGCCTCTTGCCCGGCTGCGCCGCATCTACGACTACTCGATGTTCGTCCTTCTGGTCACGATCGTTGTCGCGCTGGCCGCATTGCTCGAGCCGGAGAACAAGATCCTTGCGCTCAAGCTCGTGGTCATCGCGTATTTCTCGTTGCTGCCCGCGATTCTCTACCTACAGTTCACGTCCCGGAAAACCCCAACGGTCTGGCGAGAGTACGTCCTCACACTTTTCCGGCTCCACTCCGACGACTACGGATATCTTCCGGAGCCGCCGCTCGCGAGCCGCTACTACGAGCCCTGGCGACAAGCTCGCCTCGAACGTGTGGAAACCACCGTGGGCGACGAACACGAAGAGCGGGAGGAAGAGAACGTCTACCGGCGGAGATTCGAAGAGCTCTACGGCCCGCTACCGGACCCGCACGACCTCAGGCGGGCCGTGGGGCTCGAACGCGCGCACAGGCTCCAAGTCATGGTCGCCACTTTTCTCTTCACGCTGGGCTGGATCTTCGTCGTCCAGCCAGAGACCGCGTTTGGTCACCAGATCACGCTGGGCGACTTCGACCTCCGTGGCTTGCCTACGATCCCGGAGGAGTCGATCGCTTTCGCCTTTCTCGGCGCCTACTTCTTCGTCCTCCAGATGCTGGTGCGCCGCTTCTTCCAGAACGACCTGAAGGCGACGGCCTACGTGAGCGCGACTCTGCGCATCACGATCGTAGTTCTGCTCGTCTGGGTGGTCGACCCGCTTTTAGCTTCATCCGTCGACCAGGCAGAGCGATCCGCGATCGCCTTCGTGATTGGCGTATTTCCGACTGTCGGTTGGCAGGCGCTGCAGTACTTCGTCGGGCTCGTCCTGAAGGGGGCCGTCCCGGCACTGGAGTCAAAGGATCCCCTGAGCAAGCTGGACGGGATGAACGTCTGGTACGAGGCGCGGCTCGTCGAGGAGGGAGTGGAAGACGTCCAGAACCTCGCAACGGCGGATCTCGGCAATGTTCTCCTCCGGACGCGGATTCCGCCGGAGCGCCTAATCGACTGGGTCGACCAAGCGCTTCTTCATCTCCACGCGTCCCAGGAGTACCGAGACAAACTTAAGAAAATGACGATCCGCACCGCGACGGATCTACTCGACGCGCTCGCCTATCGCCGCACCGACTCCAACGGAAAGTCGTTTGCCTCCGGCATCGAGCGCTTCCTGAACGAGGCCGACGACGAGGGGCCGAGTGTGACACGCGCGATCGCGGTCACTCTCCAGGGAGAGCGAAATCTGCGGCACATCCTTTCCTGGCATTCCTTCGCGCCTACGCCCGACCTTAAGGAACAGCGACTTCTGAAGCTCGCGCTCGCCAAGCCTGCAAACGGGACGAACGGGGCGGGCGCCGCGGTTCCGCCTCCGGTACCGTCCTAGGCGAGTTTGGCGAACTACGGGTCATGTTGGCTCGGTGCGAGTCAGAACAACGACCGAGCGTGGCGGCGAGCTTGAGCGAAGGTGGCCGGGCGCGATCTGATTGCCTCACAAAACTTGCTGACCACACGCGGTTTGGGTGCTCTCATTGAGCCCTGGGAGAACAAAAGCCGCATTTTAGGTGAAGCTAGCCGGACTCGAACCGGCGACCTCCTGGGTGCGATCCAAACGCTCTGTTGGTCGGAATTCGGCTTGACTAGCGGCTTCCGGAACTTACAGGACAGTTCCCCCAACACCTTCCCCAACACTCTGCAGCCCGTTCTCCAGTGCGACAACGGCACATTGGGACCCGAGCGGCGACAAAAACGCCGACTTGTCACCGCTGCGAAGGCCCGCAAGTGCGGGCCTTCGCGTGTCTCTTACCGAGCGGTGTGCTCTAGCTGTTGCGCCTGAACGGCGCCGTTCTACATCTCTTGGACGATGACCTTTCCGTCCGTGATCCTGGGCGGATTCGGAACAACACTTTCGAGCTTTTCCTCGCGCAGCCACTCGGCCACGACGCGGGTCGACTCGTCGGCGTGCGCCGAGGTATCGAAGAAGTTGACCGAGCTCATGACGCCGTCGCCAGCCTCAATGAGGAAGTACCCGCCGAAGCCGTCAAGCTTCCTGAGGCGGGGGGTCAGACTCTCACCCACCTTGCGTGTCAGCTCGTCGGTGCGCTTCGTATCAATTCCTTCATAGCGTCGCACGATCGCATGCATGCGCTCTCCAATCTGTTCATCCAAGGACTGAGAGCTCGGGACGAGCCCTCCTGGGCACTCGGGCCAGATAAGACAGTCGGAGAGGAGTCTTGGAGCCTCGACGGCTTCCGTCCTAGGCCTCTTGCGTAAGCCCACCATAGCCGCGATTTCGTGTCACCGTGGGCAACGCCCAGCGGCTCGATCAGCGCCGCGGCGCGAAAGCGCTCAAGCGGGCCTCTCGGGTACGTCGATCACGACCGATTCCGATCCCTCGTCGAGGAGTCCCTCGATGAGCTCGGCGAACGCGTGCGCATCTTCAAAGCGTGTTCCCGGGTCGAGGCCAGCGACCTTGAGGAATTCCCTGTCGCCTTGCACGCGCCCATCTATCCACCTTGCCCACACCTCTTGGCCTTCTCGCCTGCCACCAATTTCTACTCTGGCCACGCTGGCCCCTTCTTTCACGTCAGCGGTGTCCTCGAGATATTGGCAGGCGCCGAAGTCACGTGTCGTCTCGCACTGCCTCCGCGACCGAGATGACAGAAATTGCCTGCTACAGTGGGTAGTGACTTCTGGTCTGAGATTCCTCGCCCCTCGAGCGGAATGCCGGAGTGGGTTCGGTTTGTAGGACGGCTCGCCCAGGAGCATTGATCTGAAGGAGGCCACCATGGCCGCCATTGCTCCCTCGAAGGAAGATCGGGGCCTTGACCTGAAACTCGTCGACGAGGACTTTGACGTGACGCACTCCGGATCGGGAGACAGCTTCACGGTGAAGTTCACGGTCGAGGGCACTGACCTGCTCGAGTTGCAGAACATGCTGAGGCCACGCTTGGCCGCAGTGGGTGTCCAAGGAGTGACCCGCGTCGGGATGACGATGTCGCTCTATGGTGTCGAGGCAGGCCGCGAGAACGAGGTGTTCGCCGAGCTTGAGAACGCGATCGACGAAGTGAACGACCTTCGCCAGCGGGCGCGTGACGAGCGCCAGCGCTCGCAGTCGGCCACTGCTGCAGCCAGCGTTATTGCTGAGGAAAGGCTCGGAAAGGTTCAGGACGGGTTCCGCACCGCCCGGGCATCAAGGCCCTGACGGCTCGCCCACCGACCCCCAAGCCGATGACTCAGAAAGAAGACGCAGAACGTGGCCAGCGGGATGAGGATCGCTCGGAAGAAGCCCACTGGCAGGTAGCCGAGGCTGGCGCAGCAGGCGAAATAGAGCGGCTGCCGGAAACTCAACAGTCCGGCGACCGAGAAGAGGAATGGGAAGACGAGGGAGGAGCGCTCGGTCGAGGCCGATAGCGTCGACAGCCTGGCGAGGAATCGCCCGCATCGGCGTTTGACGCAGGTCAGTTGGGGCGGTTCGTCCTAGGGGCCGGCGGGTACTACGGACAGGTTACGGCCCGTCGTCGAACGCGCTGGGCGGGGCGGCGGCTTTCGCCGCCCCCCGCACTTTAAGACCTGTCAAACCACGGGGAACCACAATGATTGCCACGACGACTGCTGTGCCTCGGTGGGGTTCGTAGACCTTTGGCTAAACCTTTCTAGGCTGCGAAGGTGCCTGACTTCATTATTCGAGTCTCGGGAGAGATCACACGGGAAGAGGAACGGGCTTTACGCTCTGCCGGCATCCAGCGCCATGATGCAGGGTCGGCAGCGGCCGCTTATGGCGGCGAGCTAAATGTCGTCCTCAGCTTCGTGCGCACCTCCGCAGCTAGCGAACGCGAGGCGCGAGCTAAGGTCGCCCACATCCTCGGTTGCAATCCTGAGGACGTCACCGCCCGCCGCGCACAGGAGGATTAGCGGTCACGCTGCGCCCACGAGTGAGATTCCCTTTGTTCTGCAAGCCTGACCAGTAGCCCGGTAAGTGAAGGAGGCGGCTGCCGGGATCCACTCCTAGTGAACGGCGGTTTCCCCGCTCACCCTTGCACTTCGGCGGCCGCGAGTCGCCGAATTCCGGTCGTCGGATTAGACTGCCGGCAACGAACGTGAGCTATCGCGAGACGGAGCATCTGCGCGTTTTGATCGCGAACGAGCGCAGGGATCGCTTGGCTCTCGTCGCGCCGATCGTCGCTGCTCTCGGTCACGAGGTGATCGCACGCGAGATCGAAGTGGAAGACGTCGGAGCCGTCACGGCGCGGGAGCGGCCGGACGTTGCCCTCGTTGGTCTTGGCGAGAGCTCCGAGCACGCTCTCCACCTCGTCGAGAAGATCGTGCACGAGTCCGCCTGCCCGGTCATCGCCCTCATCCACGCGCCCGATCCGGCATTCGTCAAAGAGGCGTCCAAGCGGGGCGTTTTCGCCTATATCACGGATGCCGACCCCACGGACTGGCAGAGCTCGATTGACATCGTGCTACGACGGTTCGCGGAGTACCACGACCTCGAAGGCGCCTTCGGCCGCCGCGCGATCACGGAGCGGGCGAAGGGCATTCTTATGGAACGCCATTCGATCGAGGAACGGGCCGCTTTTGAGCTGCTCCGTGACCACGCCCGCTCGACGAACCGGAAGCTCGTGGACGTAGCCTCTGCGGTCGTTGATGGGCATCGCTTGCTCCCGAAGCAGCCACACTCCTCTTAGATCACCGCAACGGAATTTCCGCGAGCAAGGCCGCACCCAAGTCCGGAGCGCCGGGATGCGCTACCCTGTACCCCAGCGAGCCGGTCGAGAATCCAGCCGGTTCGCATTGTCCGGCCAAAGCCCCTGGCGGACAGCTTGAGTCCGACTCTAAGAATCGGTCGGAAAATTGAGTTGTTCCGTCGCTAATCAGGAGGTGCTTTGGCCGCATTTCTATCAACCGACGCGTCAACGGACGCAGAGATTCCTCTCGAGCGGAGCCCTGCCCTTCTCTATCGCGTAAACGAGGTCATGCGCGAGGGCCGACGGGGGCAGAACGAGCCCGAGCGGATCCCCTTCTTTTGCGAGTGCCACCGGATCGATTGCTACGCGGCCGTCTGGCTGACGGCCGACGCCTACGACCAGCGCCGCACCGGGTCGGAGCCGTCGCTCGTTTCACCCACCCATGACCTTGCTCGTGGCCGTGGCGAAGGGCGGCCGGGCAAGGCCGGCTGAGCGACGTGCAGTCCTCCAGGGCACAGGTCGAGCGCGATCCACGAGGGGAAGCAGGACGGAATCCGGGCGCAGCCACCTCGATTGTGGTCACCACTTGGGCACGAAGATCGGTCGAGAGCCGACGTGTCCGCGAGTGGATGGCTTGGCGCCGCTACCTGGTCGCGACCACGAGCTCGAGCGGCTTCGAGGTCTACCAGCGCCGTGAGGAAGCCGCATGGGCCCGGCTCGTCGAAGACCTGGCAGCGATCGACGCTTCCGGCGCCCTCAAGAGTTGAGGGCCGTCGGCCTCCTCGTCGGGATCGAGGAAGCAAGGCTGACGTCGGGCCGGCGCTCGGTTCAGCTTGACTACGAGGAGGTCTCTACGTGCGGTATCCGCTCCCTAAGCCCCTGAAAGGAGATCCATGAAAAAGACAACCCAGACGCCGATCCTCGAGCTACTGGCACGCATGACGAAAGATTCCGTCGAGGCATCGAGTCTTGACTCGAAGACGGTGCTGCTCGTACGCATCGCCGCCCTCGTCGCAGTCGACGCACCACCTGCCTCGTATGCCCTCAATCTGGAGACTCCAGACGACTTGGAGATCGACCCCGAGGATGTTCAGGGAGTTCTTGCGGCAATCGCCTCGATCGTCGGGACGGCCCGCGTCGCTTCCGCAGCCAGGAAGATCGTACGGGCGCTCGAACTCGAGCTCGACGTCTCCGAGCTCGACGCGGAAAACGCCTGAGGTCATCCGGAGTGGTCTTCCCGCTCACGTTGCGGATTGCGAGTAGTACTTGATCGAAACGGTCGCAGTCCGGCCCCGGGGCGTCCTGAGCCGGCTCCTAGCCGAGTGGCTCCACGTCTGCACGAATTCGCACCGTTGGCGGCTTCTGGGTGGATTCGGGTTTACTCTCCTCTCGCTCGGTGCGTGCGTCCTCGTCGCTCGGCTCCTGAGCGGCGCGAGCTGGCCCCTGGACGGCGCACGCGCGTCCTTGGTTTTCCTCGCCGGAGGCTGCTATTTCGCCAGCTTCGGCTTCCGCGCATTTGGATGGCAACGGCTCTTCCCCAGTCGCGAGCGCCCCGACAAGGCACGCTGTCTCGCGGCGTGCGGGGCAGCCGCAGCCAGCGGCGTGGTCCTGCCGTTTCGGCTCGACTACGTCGTGAAGATCTCGACCCTGCGCAGGTTGGGCGGCGTGAAGCTTGATCTCAAGACAATTGCCGTCTCGATCGTCGCTCTCGGCATGGTCGACGCAGTTGCGATGCTGCCGTTGGCTGCCTATGCCCTCGCGAGGTCCGGCCCAGTACTCCGTGCGCCGCTGGTAGTCGTCGTCCTCTTCTGCATCGGCTGCCTCGCGATCCTCATGCTCGGACAGCGGGTGGTACGGCTCCCGCTCGCCGGACGCTCGAGGCGCCTCCACACCGTCTACAGACGCGTTGCGGACAGTACGCGCTTTTCGCGGCCGACGCTCGTCGCGGGCTTATTCCTCGTTGGCTGCTGGACTTCGCGCGCTCTCGGGAGCACCTTCCTGCTGAGCGCCCTCGGTGTCCGGTTCTCACCGACGCTCGCTCTGGTCGTCCTCTGCGTGAGTGCGGCAGCCGCAATCCTTCCCATCACGGCGGGCGGAGCGGTGGCCGGCATGGGAACGACGGTCGGCGTGCTGTTCGCGCTCGGCGTCTCGAGGGGCGTCGCGCTCAACTTCTCGCTTGCGTCTGGCCTTCTGCTAATGAGCGCGGCCCTCACCGCAGCAGCCCTGGGACTGAGTGGATCGCTTGTTCTCACCCTTCGGGCTCGGCAGGCACCACATACTTCCGGCGCGTAGGACGCCAAAAAACAGACCAGACTGCCCTGCTGTCCACAGCAGAATTCCTCACCGGCTGTCTATTGATCGAGGCGGAATCGTTCGGCAGCGCACCCGTTCTGCGCCAGGCATGAATACCTAGAGCCATTGGGCCGAGCGAGGGGCCGCCGAGAAGAAAGAGGAATGATGCCTCTCAGCCGTCTCCACCGCCGCGATCGTGGCCACTGCTGCGGCGGTGATCGTCGCTCTCATTGCTTTGGATTTACATCCTGCCGCGCGGAGGCAGGAGGCCTCGCCAACAGCAATGCCGTGCTCGCGGCGCGGCAATCCTCCGCACGACCAAACGCGACTTAGATGCCGCCGCGCTGAGCGCCATAAGGGAAGCCGGTCCCGTCGCCGAGCTCGGCTATGAGGAGCTTCGGGCCGCCTGCGCGAAACTAGAGACCGGGTGATGGCCCCTTAAGTGGCACATCGTCGAGCATGGGCCGCATTTCAAGAAGGCTCGTCTTGTATGTGGGACTCGTCTTCGTCCCGCTGCCGCGCCTGCTCATTCAGGAAGTCTTTCTGGCGGTCCTCCCGGCCCTGCTCCGTTTCCTTTTTGCTCGGAGCGCGACCGCTTGCGGACACATTCTCACTTTTGTCGAAGAGGCGCTTCAGCCACATTGCAAGCGCGATCTTATCCGGCCGTGAGCTCTCCCCGTCGCGGCACCGGAGCACTACAAGCGCGACCCGCGCCCCACCGCCGAGAAAGATGCGAATGTGGTAGCGGCGCATCTTAGCGGCGTATAGCCTGAGGTCGCGTGGGCCGTTGCGTCAGGAGCGACTCCAAGTCGCTCTCATCCGATGCGCTCCACTCCGTCGACCATGACCGTGACGATGACTCCCGCGGGACTGATCCGTGACGTTCCGGCGCAATCGAGAGCCTGCTCGAGCGTCTCAAATTCTAGACTGATCTCCTCGCGCTGAATCGCTCCCCTTGCGGCAAACCCGTCTTCGGTCTGGATGCGAACGGTTGTCGAGCCGTCGCCCCGACTTGTGACGTGGTAGTTCTGCCAAGCCCAGTGTGGCTTCTGACGATCCGCGCGGACCGCGGGCACCGGGCCGTGAGGAAAAGTGATACCTTCGTCGTGTCTTCTGACTTAGATTCCTCGCTCGCCAGGTGAGCGCCCGAAGGTGCTCGTTTGTAGGTCGGCTCGGTCGGAAGCATCCAAGCGAAGGAGGCCGTAATGGCCACCATGAGTCCTGAGTCCGCGACCCAGAGCTTGACGGAACGTAAGCTTGTCCGCTTCACAGCCGCGCCCGACGTGACCACCGAACAGTACGACGAGACCGTCCGCCGGCTTGAGAAGTCCGGCGACTGGCCGCCGAAGGGCCTTGCCTACCACGTCGCTTTCGGCTCGAAGGGGAACCTGCGCGTCAGCGAGATCTGGGATTCCCAGGAGCAGTTCAACGCCTTCGGGGAGCGGCTGATGCCGGTGCTCAAGGATGTTGGGATCGAACTCTCGGGCGAGCCGGAGATGCTCGAGATCCACAACATCATCAAGCGCTAGCGGCTCGCCGCAAGTGGCGAGTCCTGGGACGTTGTCACGAGAGGGTCACAGGTGGGCATCGCTGCCCACCTGGGCCTTTTAAATGGGTCTGAAGGTCCTTGGCCTCAGCTGTGCTGGCCGGACCGAAACACTTGTCACGGAGCTAGCCGGACTCCGACGTCCTCCTGCACGCCTTCGGTAACGAAGCGGTCGCGCCTGACTGAGACGTCGTCAAGAACCTGACCGCGCGGCCGCAGCCTGTCCGCCTGGAGATTGCCTTCGGCTCCGATTTCGCCGACACGATGCGACGGGCTGGTCGCCGTTCGAGGCGGCCGGGACGCCGAGCGCATGAGCCGAGTAGTAGTCGACGCGGTCGCTCGTGAGTGGGAGCAAGCGGCTGACCGTTGAGCGTGACGTGCCAGCGCGAGAGGTGGCGCACGTCCCGGTAGAACAGCCCCTGCCCCGCATCCACCTCGACGTCTCCGCTCGCGCG
>JBKPRJ010000068.1:0-11227 GCA_046734455.1 Actinomycetota bacterium
CGCGCTCGCGGGCGCCGCGTGCTTCGTCATCGGTTCGCTGATGCTCTTCGACCCGGCGGGGCCCGGCTACCAGGTCTCGATCTGGGTCGCGCTCGCCATCGCCGGCACGTTCGTCCTGCTCTTCATGTTCGCGCTGACGAAAATCCTGCAGGCCCGGCGCCGGCGGCCTGTCACCGGGCAGGAGGAGCTCATCGGCCAGGTCGGCGTGGTCCGGAAGGCGCTCGATCCGGCCGGGCTCGTCTTCGTCCGCGGCGAGCTTTGGCAGGCTCGCTCGGACGAGGAGCCGATCGGCGTCGGCGAGGACGTCGTCGTCGAGAGCCTCGACGAGTCCCTCGTAATCCACGTCCGCCGCGCGGAGGCTCCTGTGCCGCTCACGGCATAGGATTAGGAACCCCCGAGGAAACGGAGTCCAATGGTCGCTGCGCTCATCGCAATCGCAGCAGTCGTCGTCATCTTCCTCTTCCTGCTCTCGTCCGCCATCCGGATCACGCGGGAGTACGAACGAGGCGTGATCTTCCGGCTCGGCCGGCTGCACTCGCCGCCCAAAGGGCCGGGGCTCTTCCTCCTCATCCCGGTCGTCGACAAAATGGTGCGCGTCGACCTGCGGACGGTGACTCTGAACATCCCGCCGCAGGAAGTGATCACGAAGGACAACGTGCCGGTCCGGGTGAACGCGGTCGCCTACTTCAGGATCATCGACCCCGAGAAGGCGATCGTGCAGGTCGAGAACTTCATGGTCGCGACCTCACAGATCTCGCAGACGACGCTCCGCAGCGTACTCGGCCAGCACGTCCTCGACGAGCTCCTCTCCGAGCGCGACAAGATCAACGCGATCCTGCAGGAGATCATCGACGAGGCCACCTCGCCCTGGGGCATCAAGGTCTCCATCGTCGAGGTCAAGGACGTCGAGATCCCGACCGGGATGCAGCGCGCGATGGCACGTCAGGCCGAGGCCGAGCGCGAGCGCCGCGCGAAGGTGATCGCCGCCGAGGGTGAGTTCCAGGCCTCCGAGCGGCTCAAGGACGCCGCCAACGTCATGAGCGAGAACCCGATCACGATCCAACTCCGATTCCTGCAGACGATGCTCGAGATGTCCTCCGAGCGCACCTCCAACCTGATCCTTCCGATCCCGCTCGAGCTGTTCAAGCCGTTCCTCGGCGGCGGGAACGACAAGTCCAGCTGAACGCCGAAACCCCTCCGGAGCTTCGCCGAGACCCGGTCTCCGGCCGCTGGGTCGTGATCGCGCCGGCTCGCGCCCGCCGGCCTGGCGGCGGGCGGCTCGAGGAGGCCGAACGGCCGGACGACGTCGCCGGCTGCCCATTCTGCGCCGGCCGCGAGTCGGCGACGCCCCCGGAGTCCTTCGCCATCGGCCCACCGGGCCGGGCGGCCGACGCGCCGGGATGGTGGGTGCGGGTCGTCCCGAACAAGTTCCCGGCGTTCGGCCCTTGGTCGGACGAGGGCGACAAGACCGGCCTGTTCGCCCGCCGCGCGGCTCGCGGAAGGCAGGAGGTCGTCGTCCACTCGCCGCGCCACGTGCGCACGTTCGCCGAACTCACCGGGCGGGAGGTCGAGCAGGTCGCGGAGGCTTGGCAGAACCGCGCAGCGACGGCGAAGGAGCAGGGCTTCCCCTACGTCCAGGCGCTCGTGAACGAGGGGCGCGCCGCGGGCGCGAGCCTCGCCCACAGCCACTCGCAGCTCTTCTGGCTCGAGGAGGAGCCTCCGCTCGTGGCGCAAGAACGTGCTGCGCAGGAAGCAGAGGGCGGCTGTGTCCTCTGCCGCGTTCTTGCGGAGGAGATCGAGCAGCGGATCCGGATCGTCGACGAGCGTGACGGGCTCCTCCTGCTCTGCCCCTTCGCGGGCCGCCAGCCCTACGAGATGCTCGTCGTCCCGCGGGAGTGCTCCCACGACCCCTTCGAGGGGCCGGAACTCGCCGCCGCGCTCCGCCTCCTGGCCGAGGGCATCCGCCGGCTCCGCGTCGCCGAAGGCCCCGTCCCGCTGAACGCGTGGCTCCACGCGTCCGGGCACTGGCACCTGGAGATCGTGCCGCGGCTCTCCGTCCTCGCCGGGCTCGAGCTCGGCGCGGGCTACTTCGTGAACACGCTGGCACCTGAATCGGCCGCCGGCGTTCTACGCGAGGCTTAGACCTTTGCCAGGGCCCGGCGAGGTGAGCGCTCTTCCTTGAACTTGCTCGCCGCCTCGATCGCGGTCGACAGGTTGAGGCCCTTGTCCTTCCCCTGCTTGATGAGCATCACGGTCTCGAGCGCGTCCATGTCGTAGATGCGCTGCTTCTTGCCCTTCGTCGGGATCTGCGCCTTGTTCGTCCAGTAGTCGAGCTGCATCTTCGAGATACCCGCCACCTGACACACCTGGCCGAGATAGAGCTCGACCTTCTCGAGATGCTCGGACAGGTTTATCGGTTCAAGCAGGTCAACGTGCCTGGGGACCGCCATGGGCACACTCTTTTCGAATCGGGAGGGACGACTCAGGAGGAAGCTACCACCCTCCCGCAGCTTTGTGAAGGTCAAATCTGCCGAAATCTCCCACGAGGGGAGCGCGCTACTCGGT
Organism: Actinomycetota bacterium; assembly: GCA_046734455.1. Classification (GTDB taxonomy): domain Bacteria; phylum Actinomycetota; class Thermoleophilia; order Gaiellales; family Gaiellaceae; genus DATEOR01. Next base: position 2,566 of record JBKPRJ010000068.1, read on the forward strand.
GTCGTTGGCCCGAGGCTCGGCTGCGTCCTCGACCGGCTCGTCGACCGGCTCGTGGCCGACCTCTTCGACCGCTTCGGCGGCATCCGCACCGGCGGAGGACGGCACCTCGGCCTGTTCGACCACCGGGGCGAGCGTCGAGACCTCTTCGCCGTCGCGCGTGCGCATGACGATCACGCCCTGCGTCGAGCGTCCGAGGCGCTTGACGTCCTCGACGGGCACCTTGATGACCGTGCCGCCTGTCGACATGAGCATGATCTGGTAACCGTCACGAACGACGAGCGCGCCGGCAAGCTCTCCGCGCGCCTCGGTGAGCTTGACGGTCTGGACGCCGAGACCGCCGCGGCCCTTGACCGGATAGTCGCGGATCGGCGTCCGCTTGCCGAAGCCGTTCCGCGTGACGACGAGGACGTCTGCCTCGTCCTCGGCAAGGCTCGCCGCGATTACCTCGTCCTCCTCGCGCAGGCTCATCCCACGCACTCCCTCGGTCGCCCGGCCCATCGGACGCGCGCCGCTCTCGTGGAAGCGGATCGCCTGACCCTTACGCGAGACCATCAGGATGTCGTCCTCACCCGAGGAGTGCAGGACGGCGACGAGCTCGTCCTTGTCGCGCAGCTTGATGGCGATGATTCCGTCAGCCTTCAGGTTGGTGTTGTACTCGGCGAAGCGCGTCTTCTTGACGACGCCATTCTTCGTCGCGAGCACGAGGAACTCGGCCTCGCCGAAGTCCCGGGTGGCGATGAGGGTGCGGACGCTCTCGCCCTGCGCCAGCGGCAGCAGGTTCACGAGTGCGCGACCCTTGGACTGGCGGCTTCCGAGTGGCAACTCGTGCACCTTGAGGCGGTAGACCTTTCCGACCGAAGTGAAGAAGAGGAGGTAGTCGTGCGTCGAAGCGACGACGAGGTGCTCGATGTAGTCCTCGTCCTTGAGCTCCATGCCCATGACGCCGATGCCACCCCGCCGCTGCTCCCGGTACGTCGTCACCGGTAGGCGCTTGACATAGCCCGACCGCGTGATCGCGATGACCATGTCCTCCTCGGCGATGAGGTCCTCGAGCTCGAGGTCGCCCTCGGCGGCCACGATCTCGGTGCGCCGGTCATCGCCCTTGCCGTACATGGCCTTGATCTCGACGAGCTCCTCGCGGATGAGGGCATCGATCTTGGCCTCGTCCGAGAGGATCCCGCGGAGCTCCGCGATGCGCTCCTGCAGGTCGGCGTACTCATCTTCGATCCGCTTGCGCTCGAGCCCCGTGAGGCGCTGGAGCCGGAGGTCGAGGATCGCCTGCGCCTGGATCTCGGTGAGGTCGAACTTCTCCATGAGGCCCTCGCGGGCCTCATCCGGATCGGCCGAAGCGCGGATGAGGGCGATGACCGCGTCGAGGTTGTCGAGCGCGGTGAGGTAGCCCTCGAGTATGTGCGCACGCTCTTCCGCCTTGCGCAGCTCGAACTTCGAGCGCCGCGTGACAACGACCCGCTGGAAATCGAGGTAGTGCCGCACGAGCTCGAGCAGCGAGAGTGTCCGCGGCACTCCGTCGACGAGCGCAACGGCGTTGTAGCCGAAGGTCGACTGCAGCGAGGTGTGCTTGTAGAGCTTGTTGAGGACGACCTGCGGGATCGCCTCGCGCTTGAGCTCGACCTGGATGCGCATCCCCGACTTGTCCGAGTGGTCGGCGAGGTCGGAGATCTCGGGGAGCACCTTGTCGTTCGCGAGCTCCGCAATCTTCTTGATGACGCCTGCATCGCCGCCCTTCTTCACCCCGTACGGCAACTCCGTGACGATGATCGCGGACTTGCCGCCGCGCAGCTCCTCGATGTGCGCACGCGCGCGCATGACGACACGGCCGCGCCCGGAGCGGTAGGCCTCACGGATGCCCTCGCGCCCGAGGATGATCCCGCCCGTGGGGAAGTCCGGGCCCTTGACGTGCTTGGAGAGCCGCTCGACGTTGATGTCCGGGTCGTCGATCATCGCGACGACACCGTCGATCACCTCCGCGAGGTTGTGCGGCGGGATGTTCGTCGCCATGCCGACCGCGATGCCGGCCGCCCCGTTGACGAGCAGGTTCGGGAAGCGGGACGGGAGAACCGTCGGCTCGCGGCGCCGCTCGTCGTAGTTCGGAGCGAAGTCGACGGTGTCCGCATCGATGTCGCGAAGGAGCTCGGTCGCGATGCGCGCCAGGCGCGCCTCCGTGTAGCGCATCGCGGCGGCGGGATAGTCGTCGATGTTCCCGAAGTTCCCCTGCGGGTCGACGAGCGGGTAGCGCATGGAGAACGTCTGCGCCATGCGGACGAGCGTGTCGTAGATCGCCGAGTCGCCGTGCGGGTGGTAGTTCTTCATGACGTCGCCGACGACGCTCGCCGACTTGACGCGCGGGCGGTTCGGCTGCAGGCCGCCCTCCTGCATCGCGTAGAGGATGCGGCGGTGGACCGGCTTGAGGCCGTCGCGCACATCCGGAAGCGCGCGGGCCACGATGACGCTCATCGCGTAGTCGAGGAAGCTCGAGCGCATCTCCTGCTCGAGCTCGCGCCCCTCGATGCGGCCCGCGCCGAGTCGTTCGAGGTCAGACATCGAGGAACCTCACATCCTGGGCGTTCTGCTCGATGAACTCACGCCGCGGCTCGACCTGGTCGCCCATCAGCATCGAGAAGATGCGGTCGGCCTCGGCGGCGTCCTCGACCTCGACGCGCATGAGCATCCGCCGCGCCGGGTCCATCGTGGTGTCCCAGAGCTCGGCGGGATCCATCTCGCCCAGACCCTTGAAGCGCGCCACCTGAATTCCCTCCTTGGCGAGCTCGAGGGTCTGCGACCTGAGCTCGTCGAAGGTCTCCGCCCGGCGAGACTTCTTGCCGAGCGTGATCGTGAACGGAGGCAGGCCGGTGACTTCGGCAGCCTTCTCATACGCCTTGCGGAGGCTCGCGTAGCTCGGGGAGCCGAAAAGCTCTCCCGGTACGTCGACGTGATTCGCCGCGCTCGTCGAGCGCTCGGTCACCTTGAGCCGGAAGGTGTTGTCGACCCGCGCCTTGACCTCTTCGAGCTCGTAGCCGTTCGTGTTCAGCTCCGGCAAGGCCTTGCGCGCCGTATCGACATCCTCGATCGCGTGCTCGACGAACCGGTGCGCGACCGCGAACGTCGCCGGCGACGCGTACTCGCGGAACTCGGAGTTGACCTTCGCGAGCCAGCCGTCGAATTCGTGCAGCGCCTTCGAGAACTTGCTCCACTTCGCCTCGGTGAACTTGAGGGTCTGGCCGTCGCGGTCCGCGACCTCCATGTCCTTCACGCGCTCGCGCACGAGTAGGTCTTCGAACTGCGATTCCTTCTCGATGTAGAGCTCGCGGCTTCCCACCTTGACCCGGTACAGGGGCGGCACGGCGATGTAGACGTGGCGATTCTCGACCAGCTCCGGCATCTGCCGGTAGAGGAAGGTGAGGATCAGCGTGCGGATGTGGGAGCCGTCCACGTCGGCATCGGTCATCACGATCACCCGGTGGTAGCGAAGCTTCTCCAGGTCGAATTCGTCTCCGATGCTCGTCCCGACCGCCGTGATGATCGACTGGATCTCCGCGTTCGAAAGCACCTTGTTGATGCGGTTCTTCTCCGAGTTGATGACCTTGCCGCGCAACGGGAGGATGGCCTGGAAGTGGCGGTCACGTGCATCGACCGCAGAGCCGCCAGCCGAGTTGCCCTCGACGAGGTAGAGCTCGGCCTCGGCCGGGTCGCGCGTCTGGCAGTCGGCCAGCTTGCCCGGTAGGGAGGCGCTGTCGAGCGCACCCTTGCGCCGCGTCAGCTCCCGGGCCTTGCGGGCCGCCTGCCGCGCGTTTCGCGCAGCGACGGCCTTCGTGATCACCTGCCGCGCGTCGGTCGGGTTCTCCTCGAGGAACTCGGCGAGCTTGGCATTCACGGCCTGCTCGACGAGACCGCGGACCCAGGGATTCCCGAGCTTCGTCTTCGTCTGCCCCTCGAACTGCGGGTCGCGCAGCTTGATCGAGATGACGGCCGCGAGACCTTCGCGCACGTCCTCGCCCTCGAGGTTCTCCTCCTTGTCCTTCAGGAGGCCCTTGTCGCGGGCGTACTTGTTCAGCGTGCCGGTGAGCGCAGCCTTGAAGCCGGAGAGGTGCGAGCCCCCCTCGTGTGTGTTGATGTTGTTCGCGAACGAGAAGACCGACTCGACGTAGGACGAGTTCCACTGCATGGCGATCTCCACCGTGCCGTCGTCCGTCTCCGACTCGAAGTACACGATCCGCTTGTGGATCGGGTCCTTCGCCTCGTTGATGTGGCCGACGAAGTCGCGGATGCCGCCGTCGTACTTGAACTCGTAGCGGTCGTCGCCCTCGCGCTCGTCGACGAGAACGATAGCCAGGCCCTTGGTCAGGAATGCCGTCTCGCGCAGGCGCTGGACGAGCGTCTCGGCCGAGAACTCGACCTCCTCGAAGATGTCCGCGTCGGGGAGGAAGGCGATCTTCGTCCCCGTTTCCTTCGTCTTGCCGACGACCTCCATGTCGGCCTTGGGCACGCCGCGCTCGTACTCCTGTCGGTAGATCTGCCCGTCGCGGTGGACCTCGGCGACGAGCCATTCCGAGAGCGCGTTCACGACGGAGACGCCGACACCGTGCAGGCCGCCCGAGACCTTGTAGCCCTCGCCGCCGAACTTCCCGCCGGCGTGGAGCTTCGTCAGTACGACCTCGAGCGCGGGCCGGCCCTGCTCCGGCATGACGTCCACCGGGATGCCCGAGCCATGGTCACGAACGGTGACGGAGTTGTCGGGATGGAGGGTGACGTCGATGCGGTCGTTGCGGCCCGCGAGGGCCTCATCGACGGAGTTGTCGACGACCTCGTAGACGAGATGGTGGAGCCCACGGGCGCCGGTCGACCCGATGTACATGCCAGGCCGAAGCCGGACCGGCTCGAGGCCCTCCAGAACCGTGATGTCTTTGGCTGTATACGTGTTCTCGGCCATCAAAAAAGCCCTGCTAATGGGCTATTTCCGCGCAGAAATAAGTCTATCAGATCCGGCGGTTGGCGCCGGCCGCCAAACTGGCCTCCGCAGCCCTCCCGACGGCCTCCCGGAGATCCGGATTCTCGATCGTCGCGGCGATCCGCGCGCCCTCGGCGCGATCGGCTTCGCTGACCATCGGCACGGTCCGTTTCGAAGTCTCCACAGGATCCCTCCCGGGCTCCGGAAGCGGGCCCGGTGCGAAGCGCAGCCCCGCCGGCGCCGACTTGCCGAGGCGCTCCTGGAGTCGCTCGAGAATCGAGGGCGCCAGCTGAGTCAGCTCGAAGGCCCAGGCGCTCGAGCTGGTCGATACGTGGAGGTTCCCGTCCCGGGAGACGCGAGCCGGCCAGGCGTTCGCGGCAATGCCTTCGCCCACGGACTCGGGCCACGCCTCGACGATCTCGCCGAGACCCGCCTCGGGCCCGAACCGCGAGAGCTCACGGCGTATCTCGTCCTCGATCGGCCGGAGCGGGTTGAACCTCACGCCGCCTTCGCCTCTCCCGGAGTTACTTCGACGACCTGGTCGGGCTCGGCCACCCCCGGCTTGTGCGTGGCGGTGATCACGGTCTGCCCGCCCGCTGGAAGCTGGGCCAGAAGAGCGCCGCGGCGCTCCGTGTCGAGCTCGCTGAAGACGTCGTCGAGAAGGAGGAGCGGCGGCTCGCCTCTCCGCTCCGCCAGGAGCTCCGCCTCGGCCAGGACGAGCGCGAGAACCGCCGTGCGCTGCTCGCCCTGCGAGCCGAAGCCCCGGAGCTCGCGGCCGGCGGCGGTGATCGATGCGTCCCGAAGGTGGGGCCCTGCCCCTGTCACTGCGCGTTCGAGGTCGCGCGGGAGCCGCTCTTCGAGCTCCTCCACGGTGAGCCCGGGACCCTCGTAGGCCAGCAGGGCCTCTGCGAGCCCCAGAGAGCCTGCGATCCGCGTGAATCCCGGAGCAAGAAGGGCGGCAAGCTCGGAGCGGGCCGCGTCCAGTTCGGTGCCGAGCGCCGCGACCTGCGCCGTCCAGGGCTCGACGGAGTCCAATCCAGTCTCGCCCGCGCGCACCCGGCGGAGCGCGGCGTTCCGCTGGGCAACCGCGCGGCCGTAATTGGGCGAGATCTCCGCCCGGCTGGGGAAGACGCGGCCAAGCATCCGGTCGAGATAGGCGCGCCGCACGATCGGGCCGCCCTTCACGACAGCGAGCCGCTCCGGCGTGAAGACGAGGGCGGAGAAACGCGCGCGCAACTCCTCGCCGCTCGCAAGCGCAGCTCCATTCAGCCGCACCTCCTTTCCCGAGCCGGGAACCAGATCGATCTGCGTCTCGAACGAGCTCCTCGCCGACTCGCCTACGAGACGGACCCGCGCTGTGTCCTCTCCGAAACGGATGAGCCGCGGCTCTGAACGTGTGCGTGGGGAAAAACCTTGCGCACCGACGTGGACAGCCTCGAGCAAGTTCGTCTTCCCGACGCCGTTCGGCCCCGTCACGAGCACGAACCCCGGAGCCAGGTCGAGCTCGAGCCCGGCGTAGGAGCGGAAGTTCCGGAGCGAGACGTGTCCGACGATCAGCCGGCGAGCCGGATCGGCATGATCAGGTAAAGGAAGTCGTCCGACTCCCCGAGGATGAGGCCCGGCCTGAGCGGGCTGATGAGCTTGAAGCGCACCGCATCGTCGGCGACTGACTCGAGGCCGTCGCGCAGGAACTCCGCGTTGAAGCCGATCTCGATCGTGTCGCCGGAGTACGAGATGGGAAGCGATTCCCTCGCCTCGCCGACGTCCTGCGTCTGCGCGGAGACGGTCAGCTCACCGCTCTCGAAGCGCAGACGAAGCGGCGACTTGCGCTGCGCCATGAGGGACGCGCGGCGGACGATCTCGAGGAACTCGTCACGCGGTAGTGAGATCTCCGCCTCGAAGGTCTCGGGTAGGAGCTGCTTGTAGTTCGGGAACTGCCCGTCGATGCGGCGCGCGGTCAACCAGATGTCGTCGACGCCGAAGACGATCTGGTTCTCCTGGACGCCGATGGAGATCGTCCCCGGCTCGCCACCCTGTCCCGCGCGCGAAAGCTCGGCGAGGGCACGGGCCGGCACGATCGCCTCGAGCTCCTGCCCCGGTCCCGTTTCGAGCGCGGTCTCCTTGACGCTCAGGCGGTATGAGTCCGTCGCCGCCATGACGAGCTTCGAGCCCTCGAAACGAACGAGGATCCCCGTGAGCACCGGCCGCGACTCATCGCGGGAGGACGACCGGCTCACCCGCGCGATCGTCTCGACGAAGGCCTCCTTGTCGACCGTGAAGGCTGTCTCGGGATCGATCTCGGGCAAGCGGGGGAAGTCCTCGGCCGCGTAGGTGTGGAGTTTGTAGGAAGCCGACCCGCACGTCAGCTCGGCGACGCCTTCGTCGGCGCGATGCGCGATCGTCACCTCGCCGGCGGGTAGAAGGCGGACGATGTCCACGAGCAGGCGTCCGGGAACGACGACTGCTCCTTCGTCCTCGACCTGCGCGTCCAGCGAGACACGGAGCGAGATCTCCATGTCCGTCGCCGATAGGTGCAGCTGGCCGCCGGCGGCGCGCAGCATGATCCCGGCGAGGATCTGGACATTGGTTCGGGTAGACACCCCGCGGCCGGCGAGCTGGAGCTTCTCTGCGAGCTCGTCCCTACCGCACGTGACCTTCATCGTCGTGCCCACAACGGTATCGATGCTTGCCATTTAAAAAAACCTCTTCGTAGTCATAGGGAGTGTGAACAACGGGGAAGACGGGATGTTTCCGCATGGTTACTGAGATTCGCCGGTGGATGGCCGTTGTGGACAAGAACGGCTTGTCGACAGGGACGCGTCCGAACGGGGCGGTGTCCCCAGCTTTCGCCGGCTTTGCACAGGACGTTGTTCACCGGGGCTGCTTGATCCTCGCCGTCAGTTCCTGCACGAGGTTGTAGACACTTCGATCTTCCTGGATCAGCTTCGCGATCTTGGACGTCGCGTGGATGACCGTCGTGTGGTCGCGGCCGCCGAACTTCTTGCCGATCTTGGGCAAGGAGCTGTCCGTGAGCTCTCGGCAGAGGTACATGGCGACCTGGCGCGGATAGACGATCTGCTGTGAGCGCCGGTCGCCGGTGAGCTCCTGCATCGAGATGCCGAAGCGCTCGACCACGGTCTCCTGGATGCGCTCGACGGAGACCTCCGGCAGCTCGCCCTGTGGAAAGACGTCCTTCAGCACTTCCTGGGCGAGCTCGACGGTCATCGGCCTACCGGTGAGCGAGGAGAACGCGACGACGCGGGTGAGCGCGCCCTCGAGCTCACGGATGTTGGTCGAGATGCGGCTGGCGATGAAGGTGAGGACCTGCGTGTCGGGGACGTGGATCGCGTCCGTCTTCACCTTCTTGCGGAGGATTGCGATCCGCGTCTCGAGGTCGGGCGCCTGGATGTCGGTGATGAGCCCCCACTCGAACCGCGAGCGCAGCCGCGCCTCGAGCGTCGCGATCGCGCGCGGCGGCCGGTCCGAGGAGATGACGATCTGCCGGCCGGCCTCGTAGAGCGAGTTGAACGTGTGGAAGAACTCTTCCTGGATCCGCTCCTTGTGCTCGAAGAACTGGATGTCGTCGATGAGGAGCACGTCGTAGTGGCGGTAGCGCTGCTTGAAGCCCTCGATGCGCTTGTCGCGGAGCGAGTTGATGAAGTCGTTCATGAAGATCTCGCTCGTCACGTAGCGCGC
>JBKPRJ010000069.1:0-9321 GCA_046734455.1 Actinomycetota bacterium
GCGGCGATCGACTACTGCCGCGAGCACCAAGCCGATCTGAGGCTTGTCGGGCTCGTCAGAGACAAGCGCGGCGATTCGACCCGCGGTACGGCCGGCGAGCGCGTACGACGCTCGATGACGGTCAGGTTCGAGCTCAACCGCGCTGCTCAGGCCGCTCGAGCAGCGGGCGTCACTGCTACCACGACGCTCCGCGCCGGCCACGGCGTGCACGAGCTGCTTCGGGAGGTCGTAGCGATGGGGTCGGCGGAGGTCTTCTACGTTCGCACACGGGGTGCGATCCGCGCCGCCCTCACACGCCAGCCGCGTCGTGAGGTCGTGCGCACTTCGGTCGGGACGCCGATCGACGAGCAAATCGCAGTGGCCGCGTAAACGAGCGACGAACCGATGCCGAGTGCGCCGAGCGTGACCTGATGAACGATCTTCAAACGAGCTCAGGATTCACGGGCGCTGAAGGAAGGTGGACAGATGGAAACCCGAACGCCCAAAGCAAGCGCGGAGGCGCAAAGGCGGCCCAACGGCGGTCCCAATCGGGTTGTACTTTGGAGACGCGAGCAGCTCGTTCGATCCGGCCTTCCCGTGTCGCTGGCGGCACGAGCGGCGAAAGCCGACTACGACCTCCACGCGCTGACCGAGCTGCTTGGGCGCGGCTGCCCGCCCGAGCTCGCACTTCGCATTCTCGCGCCCATCGACAGCGAGAGCCTCGCATGACCGGCCTTGATCGGGCTGACGTTCACGCTCGTCAAGTGGATCAGGGACATGTCGTCGACTTCCATGGCCTGAGCCTCGCGACGGCCCCTGGGCGCGTGATGACGCCAAGGCCGACGAGCGAGAAGCTCGTCGACGTTGCAGTGGCCTTCATTGGTGGTCGACGGGCGCGGATCGTTGACGTCGGCACGGGTTCCGGCGCGATCGCGATCGCAATCGCCACGGAGCTCGCCCAAGTCGAAGTGCTCGCGACCGACACCAGCCCCGCGGCCGTCGCGCTCGCTCGTCTCAACGTCGCCAGGCTATCTGTGTCCGACCGGGTGAGCGTCTGTCACGGCGACCTCCTCGAGCCGGTCTCCGGTTCGGTGGATCTGATCGTCTCCAACCTGCCGTACCTGCCCATCGCGGATGCCGCCCACCGAGAAGAGCTCGCTAACGAGCCGTCCGCAGCGGTCTTCGCGCCCGGCGACGGGCTCGACCTCTATCGACGCCTCATCGCTGAAAGCCGTCAGCAACTGACGAGCGAGGGGGCGCTGGTAATTCAGCTCCACGGGGATGTACTCACGGCTCGGCGAGATGAGCTCCAAACATTCGCGACACGCATCGAAGGCCCCTTTCCTTGGCAGATTCCACCCCGCATCGCCGCGTAGGAATGCGCGGCACCAGCATGGTCATTCTCGGGTCCGACGGCGCCGTGACCAGAGAGTTGAGATAGCCATGCCCTCGCCACTTCGGCAATTGAGTCAATCCGGCCAGAGCGTCTGGATTGATTTCCTTTCACGCGACCTTCTGCGCTCGGGCGCCCTGGCTCGAGCGATGGAACGCGACGGCGTTGTCGGGGTGACTTCGAACCCGACGATTTCGCCAAAGCCCTCGCAGACACCGACGCCTACGACGATCAGCTAGTCGCGCTATGGACTCGTGAGTGCGACTTGAAGGACATCTTCCTAACCCTGGCCATCGACGACGTTACGCATGCCTGCGACCTTCTCCTCCCGATCTGGGAAAAAAGCGACGGCCTTGATGGCTACGTGTCGATCGAGGTCGACCCGCGCCTCGCCCGGGACGCCAGGGCGACGATCGAAGAGGCGGTCCGCCTCCACGCCGCGGTCGCACGCCCAAACGTGCTCGTCAAGATTCCAGCGACCACAGAGGGTCTCGCAGCCATCGAGGAGATGACGGCTCGCGGCAGTTCGATCAACGTGACGCTGATCTTTTCACTCGACCGCTACGCCGAAGTCGTTGAGGCTTACTTGCGCGGCCTCGAACGCCTCATCGCACAAGGCGGCAAACCTTCCATGGTCACCTCCGTTGCCAGCTTCTTCGTGTCGCGCGTCGACAGCGAAACCGACAAGCGACTCGACAATCTCAGCGCTCCCGAGGAGCTCAGAGGCCGACTCGCGATCGCCAACGCGAAGCTCGCTTACCAGCACTACAAGGGTGCGTTCTCGGGCCCGCGCTGGGAAGAGCTGGCGAAGGCAGGCGCGCGGAAGCAGCGGCCTTTGTGGGCCTCGACATCTGCGAAGGATCCGCGCTACCGCGACACGCGCTACGTCGAGGAGCTGATTGGTCCGGAGACTATCTCGACAATGCCCGAAGAGACGATCCGGGCATTTCAAGACCACGGCCGCGTCTCGTTGACCCTCGAGCGCAACGTTCACGAGGCGCGAGCCGTCTTCGCGGAGCTCGCTCGCGTGGGTGTCGACTACCACGACGTCGTCGCCACACTCGAGTCCGAGGGTGTGGCGAAGTTCGTGCAGTCGTTCGACAAGCTCTTACGGCTCGTCTCGGCGAAGGGTCCGAACACCCTCGCTCCCCGAGTGCCTGGACTTTGAGCGCAGGCGAGAAATACGACGATCCGAATCCGGTCGTTCTCGCGGCTGAGGATTGAATGGAGAGCCCGAGCGCCGAACGGGATCGCGTCGAAGCCTAAGGGAAGCGGTTCGAGTCTCAGGCTCCGCCGGCACCGAAAGTCGACCCGGCGGTCGTCCTCAAAACGCTTCCTGTCCTGCGGTCCGCGCTCCAAAGCTAAAGCGACGAGGAGCTCGCCGAGCTCTTCGATGTCATCGACCTGGAGGCGCGGTACAACCACCACGAACAAGATGCTCAAGCTTTCGGTGACCGTCTTCCCCGAGCTGGCGGAGCTCCTCGAATGCGAACGACCGGCCGAGGCCGGTCGCAGCAAGTCGTTCATAGCGGGGGCAGGATTTGAACCTGCGACCTCCGGGTTATGAGCCCGGCGAGCTACCTGGCTGCTCCACCCCGCGTCGCGAGGGCAAGGATAGCATCCGTCCCATGCCCTGGTGGACGTGGGTCTCGCTCGCTTTCTTTGCCGCGGTCGTGCTCGCGGCGAGCATCGTGGCGCTCCTCGCCCTGCGCTCGATGAGCCGGCTGCAGCGCACGGGCGAGCTGCTCCAGGTGGCCTTCGAAGACCTCGCCGAGAAGAGCGACGAGCTCGAGCGCCGTGCCGCGCGGGCGAGCGCGCGCGTCGAGGCGGCAGAACCGCACTTCGAGCACCTGCGCACGACCCTCGACCGTTTCTCCGTCCTCACTTGGGCGATCGGCGACATGGCGAAGACGGTCGCCCGGCTGCGAAGCGCGCTGCTCGTCCAGAAGTGACGCGCGTCGCGGCGGTCGACATCGGCACGAACTCGACCCGGCTGCTCGTGGCCGAGGTGGAGGACGGCGCCGTCAGCGAGCTCGACCGCCGGCTCCAGATCACCCGCCTCGGCGAGGGCGTGGACGAGCGGCGGATGCTCCTCCCTCACGCCGTCGCGCGGGTCCGCAACGTGCTCGCCGAGTACCGCCGCGCGGCCGCGGACGCCGGCGCGGAGCGCACCCTCGCGTTCGCCACGAGCGCAGTGCGCGACGCGGAGAACGGAGAGGCCTTCCTCGGCGAGGTCGAGTGGAGCTACGGCTTCACGACGCGGCTTCTCTCCGGCGACGAGGAAGCGCTCCTCACCTTCCGTGGCGTCTCGGCCGGCCGCGCAGTCTCGCCGGGAACCGTGGTCATCGACGTCGGCGGCGGCTCCACCGAGCTCATCCTGGGCGGGCCCGACGGCGTCGCCTTCCACACCAGTCTCGACCTCGGCTGCGTGCGGCTCACCGAGCGCTTCGGCACCGAGTTCGACGCAGCGGCCGCCCATCTGCGCGAAGTGCTCGCGCGCGTCGACATTCAGCCCGAGGCCGCCATTGGCGTGGCGGGGACGATCACGACGATCGCCACCCTGGACCTCGGCCTGGAAGAAGAGGACCCCGAGCTCGTGCACGGCCATGTTCTTCCCGCCGAGACGATCTCGGACTGGACGGCCCGGCTGACCGGGATGACCGTCGAGGAGATTCGCGCGCTCCGTGGGATGCATCCCGACCGCGCGCCGGTGATCGCAGCCGGCGCAGTGGTCGTGCGGGAGACGCTCGCCCGCTTCGGGGTCGAGGCGCTCGAGGTCAGCGAGCACGACATCATGCACGGCGCCGCGCTTGCCGCCGCCGAGCTACCGGAGGAGGCCGAAGGCGGCGCTCCTCCGAGCGCCCACACCTGCTGCTAGAAGTGGCCGAGGAGCCAGCCGTGCACGTCGCCGATCCGCGCGATCTGCAGCGTGAGATGCCCGTCTTCGGCGTAGATGTGCTCCTCCGCGCCGGGGATCCGCTCGGCGAGCCAGCGGCCGTGGGCCACGGGCACGAACTGATCCTGCGCGCCGTGCCAGACCTGCACCGGCACGGTGATGTCGTCCAGCTCGAAGCCCCATGGATACAGGAAAACGAAGTCGTCCTCGACCCAGCCGTCCACGCCGTCCCGTAGCGCTTCCGCCATCTGGTCGTGGAAATAGACCGCCAGCTCTCCAGTCAGGCAGGCGCGGTCCGGCGGGCAGAGGAGCGAATCGAGGGTCTCGGCGACCTCCTCCGGGCTGGCGCCGAGCATTGCGTTCCGCTGCTCCCCGAGATAGCGCCGCAGCGCCTCCTCCCCTTCGAGCGTCGCGCCGAACTCGTCGAGGTTGTCCTGCCCCATACCGTCGAGCCAGTCGAGGCCCTCGGCGCCCCACGGCGCGACGCTCGCAAGCGCGGCCACGGCGACCACGCGATCGGGGCGAACGGCGTTCGCCAGCGCGTGCGGGCCGCCCCCGGAGCCACCGTATACGGCGTAGCGCACGACCCCCAGCGCGTCCGCGATCGCGGCGATGTCGTCGGCGGCGTCCGCGACCGTCCGGCCGGGCGCGGCATCCGAGCCGCCGTAGCCGGGCCGGTCGTAGGCCACGAGGCGAATGCCTCGGTTCTCGGCGTCCTCCACGACCTCGTGCCAGAAGAGCCGCGCGCCCGGCGTCCCGTGCAGGGAGAAGATTGTTCGGCCTTCGGGATCGCCGGCCTCGGCAACGCACAACGTCCGCCCTCCGACGTCGACTCGGTGCTCCTGCATCAGCTCTCCTCGAGCGGGGGAGGCGGCTCGTCCTCCGCGAGGCGGCGCGCGATCGGCTCTCTGGCCAGCACGCCGAGGAGGCGACCGTTGTCGGTGACGGGCATGCGCTCGAGATCGAGCTCGGCCATGCGGTGGAGCGCCTCGTCGAGCGGCAGATCGGGTGGGATGGTGGCGACGTCTCCGTCCGCGACCTGGGCTGCGGTCGCCGATTGCAGGTCGAGGCCCTTGGCAACCGCAGCGACGATGTCCTCGGCACCGATGCAGCCGACGAGCCTCTCTCCGTCCGCCACGAGCACGCTCGAGACCTGGGGATGCGTGAGGAGCTCGGCCGCCTCGCGCGCGGCCGCGCCCGCCTGAACGACACGAGGATCCGGCATGAGGGCCTCGCGGACGATCACGGGTGGATGCCGCGCGCCTCGAGGGCCTCGGCGACCTCGCGGATGCTGGTGACGAGGGCCGCGCGCCGGAAGGGGAGCCCCTCGCTCTCCGAGAGATCCCAGACGCGGCTGAGCGCGTCGCCCATGAGGTCGGCCAGGCGCGAGCGGATCTCGTCGGGGCCCCAGAAGAGGCGCTGGATGTCCTGCACCCACTCGAAGTAGGACACCGCGACGCCGCCCGCATTCGTGAGGATGTCCGGCAGGACTGGGATCCCGCGCTGGGCGAGGATCTCGTCCCCGTCGAGGGATGTCGGCCCGTTCGCGCCTTCGGCGACGAGCGTGGTCTCCAGTCGGCCCGCGTTCGCCGCGGTCACCTGGTTCTCCGTCGCGGCGAGGACGAGGACGTCGCACGGAAGCTCGAGGAGCTCGGTATTGGAGACGTCCTTCGAGCCGGGGAAGCCGGCGATTCCGTCGTGCTCCGCGCGCCACTCGTCAAGGGCCTTCAGATCGATCCCGCGCTCGTCGTGAACCCCGCCTGCGATGTCGGAGACCGCGATCACCCGGGCTCCCCGCAGCGCGAGCTCGTGCGCCGCGACTGCGCCCACCTTGCCGAAGCCCTGGACGACGCAGCTCGAACCGGCGAGCGAGCGGCCGAGCCGGCCCACGGCCTCCTCCACGACCATGACGACGCCGATTCCCGTCGCCTCGGGCCGGAGGATGCTCCCGCCGACCGAAAGCGGCTTGCCCGTCACGATCTCCGGCACGGCGTGGCCGACCTGCATGGAATACGTGTCCATCATCCAGGCCATCGTCTGCTCGTCGGTGGCCATGTCGGGCGCGGGGATGTCGCGCTGGGGGCCGATGATCGGCAGGAGCTCCGCGGTGAACCGGCGCGTCAGGCGCTCGAGCTCGCCGCGCGAGAGATTGCGCGGGTTGCAGCGCACGCCACCCTTCGCGCCGCCATAGGGCAGGCGCAGGAGCGCGGTTTTCCAGGTCATCCACATCGCGAGCGCGGCGCACTCGCCGAGCGTCACCGCCTTGTCGTAGCGAATGCCGCCCTTTGTCGGCCCGAGCACGCTCGAGTGCTGGACGCGGTAACCCGGGTAGACGCCGAGCGACCCGTCGTCGAGGCGCACGGGAATGGACGTCGCGAGCGCGCGCTCCGGGTAGCGAAGCACCTCGGCGACGAACGGGTCGATCCCCGCGTTCGGGAGCGCGCCGTCGAACTGGCCGATCGCCTGCCGGAAAAGTGGGTCGTCGAGCTCGGGAGGGAGCTCGCCGCGCCGGGTCGTGGCGGGCTCGGTCGCCATGCACCCAGTCTATGCGGGTCTACGCGTCCCTACGTGCACCCTCCTCGTCCGGCCCGATGCCCTCGGCTTCTGCGAGCCCGAGCCCGATCCGGCGCGCGAGCCCGGGATAGACGAGCGCGATCAGGATCCCGAGCAGGAGCCAGCCGCCGACCATGATCGGGAAGTTGTCGTACGGGTAGGCCGGGCGCGGCCAGACGTTCTTGTAGATGACGTAGACGAGCGCCGCGATGGCGAGGATCGGGACGACCACACGCCAGACCGCCTCGCGCCGGCCGAGGTGGAGGAACCTCATCGCGCCGAGGTTCACGACGATGTAGGCGACCAGCATGCTGAGGACGCCGATCGTCCCCATGTAGAAGAACACGTTGACGGACGTCGTCCCGTTGATGCGCAGCGTGACGCCGACGATGAGGGCGAAGAGCATCACGACTGCGAGTGAGACGATCGGCGCTCCGGTTCTCCGCGAGGTGTCGCCGAGCCGCGTCGTCACGAAGCCGTCCCGGCCGAGCGCGAAGAGGAGCCTCGCGGCGCCGACCGCGCAGCCGAGCCCGCTCGCGAACGCGCTCAACATGGCGCCGAAGTTGATCGCGTCGGCCATGCCGTCTCCGACGTAGGCGTGGGAGAGGTCGTCGAGTGGTGCGTCGGAGCCCGAGAACGCGTCGATGCCGGCCTGGTCGAGCCCGAACCCGAGCGACTGCGCGAGCATGACGATCGTGTAGAAGATGCCGCAGAAGCCGACGGCGACTGCGATGGCCAGCGGCACGTTCCGTCGGGGGTTGTTCGTCTCCTCGCCGAGAGCCGCGGCGCCCTCGAACCCGCCGAAGGAGAGGAAGCCGAAGACCGACGCGAACGCGACCGCGCTCAACCCGACTCCCTCAGCCGGGACGAACGGCTTGAGCGTGAAGTCCTGGCCGTTGGGCGCGGAGCCGTCGATCACCTTCACGTAGATGACGATGATCAGGATGGTCACGAGCGCCACCGAGATCGCCTCGAAGCCGAGCAGCGAGCGCGTCACGGCCTTGATGTCGTTGTAGGCGAAGAGCCAGATGAGCGCGGCCGCGACGAGGGAGATGATCACCCAGTCAGGGTTGTCCCACACGCCGATTCCGCTGAAGAAGGACTCGCCGAAGAGCCCGATCTCGGCGAAGTTGGCCGCAAGGAAGGCGGAATAGGTGCCAAGCAGCGCCCAGCACGCGAAGAAGCCGACCCGTGGGCCGAGCGTCACGCCCGCGAGCACGTAAGCGGAGCCCGCGTGGTTGAAGTAGCTCGTCAACCGGATGAACGAATACGAGACGAGCGCGATCGCAACCGAGGCCAGGAGGAAGGCCAGGGGGACCGCGCGCCCGATGATGCCCGCCGGCGCCACGCCGTTCAGGGCCATGGCGGCAGTCGGAGCCATGATCCCGATCGAGATGGCAAACGCCTCCCAGACCCGCAGCTCCCGCCGCAGCACTCCGCGTGGCCGTTCAACCGCTACCGGCTCCGCAACGTCGCTCATCGTCATCTACCTCCTTCGAAGATCGCTTCCGGGATGAACGCGCCGACGACCCAGTTGGGCGCGTCGACGACTTCGTGGATCCGCAGGTCAGCGGCCACGCTTGTGACGGCGTAGGCCTCCTCGCGCTCCAGCCCGTACCGGTCGCCCAGGTGGGCGATCGCCGCGCGCACGGCATCGCGCGAAGCTTCCATCAGGTCTGGCCTGACCCCCGTGCAGACGTGGAAGCTCGTCTGCGCATCCTCCATCTGCGCACCGGCCGGCACGTGGAACTGCGGCGCCTCGATCGAGAAGTCGCGCCGCAGCGAGAGCCGGAGGATGACGTCCATCGCGGTCTCGATCGCCGTGCCGCAGACCTCCCCGTCGCCCTGCGCCGCATGGGTGTCGCCGAGCGAGAAGAGGGCTCCTTCGACGCCGACCGGAAGGAAGAGGCGTACGCCGGTGCGGAGGTGCTTGATGTCCATGTTCCCGCCGAACCGCGAGGGCGGGACGATGGAGTGCTCGCCCGGCTCGGGCATCGCGACACCGAGCGTCCCCGGAAAAGGCCGGTGCGGAAGCGTGATCCGCTCCCCGAAGCGCACCTTTCCCGCGGCCGCATCGACCTCGGAGATGCGAAGCCACGGCTCGGGGAACTCGTCCGCGAGCAGCCCGAAGCCCGGGATGATCGCCGTCCACCCCCAGTCCTTGGCCTCGAACGAGAGCAGCTCGACCTCGAGGACGTCGCCCGGCTCGGCTCCCTTGACGAAGACGGGCCCACTGACCGGGTTCACGTGGCCGAAGTCGAGCTTCGCCACGTCCTCCACTCCCGACTCCTTGTTGATCTGCTCGTCCGAGGCATCGCGGACGAAGAGCTGCACCGATTCGCCCGACTCGATTTCGAGGACGGGCTCGATCGAGTTGTCCCAGACGTAGTTGAACGCGTCCGCGGGAACGTCGTGGATGGACGCCATCTGCGGCGTGCAGCCTACTCCCGCTCGACGAGAAGGGTCAGGCCGCGGCGCTCGACGACACGCACCCTGTCTC
>JBKPRJ010000070.1:0-11490 GCA_046734455.1 Actinomycetota bacterium
CGGCCGACGGTGACGTTCACCGTCGACTTACCGGAAACCATGGTGCTCATATGTCTTGCCTCTCTTTCCTCTGGGAGGTGGAGGCGGAGGTTTGAGGCAACCGCTTCGCGGGGCTCCCTCAAACTTCCACCGGCTCCTCCCGGCTTCTTTGCGATCTAGCGGCGCAGGCCGAGTTCCTTGATCAGGCTTCGGTAGCCCTCCAGGTCGCGCTTCTGCAGGTAGTCGAGCAGCCGCCGGCGCCGTCCGACCAGCTTGAGCAGTCCGCGCCGGGAGTGATGATCCTTCCCGTGTGTGCGGAGATGCTCGGTCAGCTCGTCGATCCGGCGCGACAGAAGGGCGATCTGAACCTGGGGCGAGCCCGTGTCCGCATCGCTTTTGCCGTGGCCGGCCACGACTTCTCTCTTGGCTTCTTTGGTGAGAGCCATTCGCCGTAGGCTAGCAAACGTGTTTCCGCCTCCTGGGGTTGCAGCGGGCCATCCGGCCACTGCCGAAGCGGGTTTGCGCATTCTCGAGGGGGGCGGGAGCGCCGCAGATGCAGCCGTGGCGGCCTCGCTCGCCTCCTGCGTGGCCGAAACGGTCATGACGGGCCTCGCGGGCGGAGGGCACGCGATCTGGTTCGACGGCCGGACCGGAGAGGCCCGACTGCTCGACTTCTTCGTCACCGTTCCCAGCCCCCACCCGGACCGCGCCATCGCCCCGCTCGAGGACATCGGGATCCCCTTCGGGAACGAGATCGTCCACTACCAGGTCGGCATCGCCTCCTGCGCGGTGCCCGGGGTTCCCGCGGGACTCGGAGAGCTCTGGAAACGGCATGGCCGCCTCGCCTGGGAACGGCTCGTCGAGCCTGCGCTCGAGCTCGCGCGCGGAGGCGTCGACATGCCCTATGCCCACGCGGAGTGCCTCGCGATGCTCGCGCCGGTCATGACTCTCGGCGAAGGCGCGCGCATCTACGCGCCTCAGGGGGAGCTGCTCGGGACGGGAGACCGCCTGGAGCAGCCGGGCTTGGCAAGTGCCCTCGAGCTTCTCCGGGACGAAGGCGCGCGCTCGTTCTACAACGGGACGATCGCGGAGACTCTTGTCGCCCTAATGCGGGAGCGCGAAGGCCCTGTGTCCCGCGAGGACCTGGAGGCCTACGAGCCCGTCTGGCTCGAGCCGGTGGAGACGGAGTACCTCGGGAACCGCGTCCTCACCCGCGGCGGGCTCTCGCAGCTCGTCACGACGCTCTCGGCCCTCCCCTCCCTGCGAGGGATGGGCGCGGCCGAACGAGTGCTCTGCCTCGCGCGCGTGCTCGAGGCGCCGCCGTACAGCGGCCACGGCGAGCAGATCGGGGACACGACCAACCTCGTCACGGTTGACGGAGACGGCAATGCCTGCGCCCTGACGACCAGCCTCGGCCTCGGCTCGGGCGACTTCCTCCCCGGCCTGGACGTGCACCTGAACAGCATGCTCGGGGAGGTCGACCTGCAGATTCGGCCGCTCGAACCCGGCGCGCGGATGGAGAGCATGATGTCGCCCACCCTCGTACTCGACGACAAGGGTCTCGCCATCGCGGCGGGCTCAGCCGGCGGAACGCGGCTCCGCCCGGCGCTCGTCCAGGTTCTGAGCGGGATCCTGGACGAGGGTCTCGCGCCGCAGGACGCCGTCGACAGACCGCGGCTTCACTCGGCCGGAGAGATCGTCCGGATCGAGCCCGGATTCGACGACGAGGCGCTCGCCGCGCTCGAGGAGGCCGGCTACGACGTCCGGCGCTTCGACGGCCTCCACCACTATTTCGGCGGCGTCAGCCTGCTTGCCAGAAACGGCGGAGCGGCAGATCCGCGAAGGAGCGGGGCTGCCCTGGCCCTTCCATGACCTCATCGTCCTCGTCCGCGTCCGCTGGCACCCATCCCACGTAGCCACAACGTGGGCAGCCGGGGTTCGACTCGGCGGTCCCAAGCGCCGCAGGCTTGGGATAGACCGTTCCGCACGCGAGGCAGCGGACCGGCGTAACGAGCTGAAGCCAGTTCATGTACTTAGAGAGATGCCGAAAGCTGCCAAAAACTTGCGCTATTCAGGCCGCGCCGCGGCCCGCGTCGCCTCGACGTCGAGCCCGATCTGGCGAATCAGCTCCTCCTCGCTCTCGAAGGCGCGCTCGTCGCGAAGCCGCTCCCAGAGCTCGATTCTGAGTTCCCGGCCGTACAGATTCCCCTCGAAGTCGAGGAGGAACGCCTCGATCCGCCGCTCGCTGCCACCGTAGTGCGGGTTCACGCCGATCGAGACCGCCGCGCGCCCGTCCAGGGCCGCGCCCGCGTAGATCCCGAAGGCGGGAACGAGGAGATGCGGCGCGACCGCCAGGTTCGCGGTCGGGAAGCCGAGCGTCTCACCGCGCTGGTCGCCGGACACCACGGTTCCCTCGAGCTCGTGCGGGCGACCGAGGAGGGCCGCGGCCCCGCGCATCTCCCCCGCCGCCAGAAGCTCGCGGATTCGGCTCGAGGAAACCCCCGCGACGAGCGGCACCTCCGCGACCTCCATGCCGAGCCCACGAAGAAGGCTCACGTCGCCCTTGCGGCCACGCCCGAAGCGGAACGTCTCTGCGGCGACGACGGCGTTTGTCCCGATCGGCTCGAGAATCTCGGCGACGAACTCCTCCGGCTCGAGGCGGCTCAGCTCGTCGGTGAAGTGGAGGACGAGGACGTCGTCCGCGCCCGCCTCTTCGATCAGCTCGAGCCGCCGGCGAAGGGTCGTGAGGAGCTGCACGTCGTAGCCGAGCACGAGCCTCGGATGCGGGTCGAACGTGACGACCGTGGAGCGGAGGCCGGTCTCCTTTGCCGCTTGGATCGCAGCGCGGTGCCCCCGATGAACGCCGTCGAAGGTGCCGATTGCCACTGCGCGCTCCGCACGTTCGAGCTCCTCCGGCGAGTGGGCGACGTTCACACCGGCTCCTCTTCGGGCAGCTCGAGCAGGCGCGGCACCGGCGAGGGCACGAGCCACAGGACTCCGAGAACGCCTGCTGCTGCCGCGAACCACAAGGTCGGCCGCAGGCCGAAAGCGGAGCCCAGCGCCCCGCCCGCGAGCGCGCCGAGCGGTCTGACGCCGTAGTTGACGAAGCGCAGCGCGCCGGTCGACCGCGAGCGCAGCCGGTGCGGAGTGAGCCCCGTGATGATCGCTCCTGCGGCGATGTCGAGGATCATGACGCCAAACCCCGAGAGAAACTCGGCCGAAAAGAGCATCGCGAGCACGACGGACTTCGGCCCGCCGGCCAGCGGGACGAGCAGGAGCGGTGCCGGGAAGAGCACCATCCCGAGGACGAAGACGGGACCGATTCCCAGGCGGCGGCCGAGCCGCCCGGCAACCGCCGCACCGATCAGGCCGCCGATCGCGCCGGCTCCGAGCACGATCCCGAGCGTGCCCGAGCGCACATGCAGCTCACGCGTCGCGTAGAGGATGAACAGCGCGGCGAAGATGAAATTGAAGAAGTTGAGGGTCGCGACCGAGAGGAGCGCCGGACGCAGGATGTCGTGCCGGAAGATGAACCGGAACCCCTCCTTCACCTGTGTCCACATGCCTCCCTCGGCGGGCTGGAGCGGAGGCTCCGCGGCCCGGATGCGGCCGAGGAAGAGCGCCGAGGCGAGGAACGAGAACGCGTCCAGGAGGAGCGCTGCCGGCGCGCTCAGGATCTGGACGAGGACGCCGCCGACGCTCGGGCCCGCGACGTACGAGAAGGCGCGGCTTCCGTTCAGGAGCGAGTTCGCCTCGACGTAGTCCTCCCGCTTCGTCACCGACACGTAGAGCGTCATGTGCGAGATGTCGAAGACGACGGCGAACGTGCCCGTGAGAAAGGCGACCGCGTAGAGCTGTCCCATCGTGAGCATGTCCAGCGCATAGACGATCGGGACGCTGGCGAGGAGGCCGGCCCGTGCGACATCGGAGGCGATCATGAGCCAGCGCCTCCGCTCCACCCCTTCGAGCCAGGCGCCCGCGGGAAGCGAGAAGAGCAGGTGCGGGATGAGCGCCGCCGCCGTCAGGTACCCCATCTCGGCCGCGTTCGCGTGAAGGATGAGCACGGCGGCGAGCGGAAGGGCAATCAGCGTCACTTGGTCGCCGAACAGCGACACGGACTCGCCGAGCCAGAGATTCCGGAAATCCGCCCCCCGGAGAAGCCTCATGCCGCCGGCAGGACCGTTTCCGGCCGAATCGTCCCGCTCGCGCCCTGACCGACGGCGACGAGCTCGCTCCCTGTCCAGAGTGCGACCGGCCCCTCGCCGACGCCGGCGATCGCCCGCCCGGCGCGGATGTCAGCCACTTCCAAGTCGCTCAGCTCTCGCTCCGGAAGGTGAACCAGGGCTGCGAGCGGGGCGAGCACGCGCTCGTCGTCGGCGTCCTCGACGCGAAACGGGCCAACCGCGGTGCGGCGGATCGTCCGGCAATGGCCTCCGAGGTGATCCGCGATCGCGCGGATGTACGTGCCGCTCGAGACGCTCAGGTCGAGGGCGACCAGCGGCGGCTCGTAGCGGACCACGCGCAGCTCGTGGATGGCCGAGCGCCTGATCGGCATCTCGACGGCGACGCCGCGCCGCTGCAGCTTGTAGGCGCGCTCGCCCCCGATCTTCACTGCCGACGCCTGTGGGACGCGAAGCTCGAGCTCGCCCTCGAGCGCCTCGATCTCCTCGAGCGGCGGGATGGAGGTCTCCTCGACCAGCTCCCCCTCCCCGTCACCGGTACTCGTCCTCAGGCCGAGCCGGATCTCGGTCTCGTAGCGCTTGTCGAGCCCGACGAGATAGCGGGCGAGGCGTGTCGCGGGGCCGAGGAGAACGAGCAGGAGCCCGCTCGCGAGCGGGTCGAGCGTGCCCGCATGTCCCGCCTTGACGCCGAAGCGGGATCGCAGCTGCCGGACGACGGCGAAGGACGACGGGCCGGCCGGCTTGTCGACCAGGACGAGCCCCTGCATGGGCGGGAACCCTAGCTCGGCTCTTTGCCGTTCACCTGCGCGAGAAACTCGCGCCGGATGAAGTCGGTGATCTCGGCGACACTGGCCTCGCTCGAGAAGCCCGCGGCCTGGCGATGCCCGCCGCCCCCGCTCTTGCGGGCGATCGCAGACACGTCGAGGGCTTCCTCGGTCGTCCGCAGGCTGATCCGGTGAGTCGGCCCGTTCGCCGTCGGCGGCTCGCGGATGAGCGCGGCGAGCTCGGCGCCTTCGACGGCGCGCAGGTAGTCGATGATGCCTTCCGAGTACGGCTCCTCCGCCCCGGCCGCGTCGAAGTCCTCCCGCTCCAGGTGCGACACGATCACGCGGCCGCCCTCGAAGACCTCGGCATTCTCGAGCGCGCGCGCGACGAGCTTGAGCTTCGCGAAGGCGACGTTCTCGTAGACGCCCTGGAAGACGCGGTGCACGTCGGCGCCAGCCTCGACGAGCTCGGCGGCGAGGCGGAGCGCCTTCGCGGTGGTGTTGGCGTACTGGAAACGGCCCGTGTCGGTGACGACGGCGATGTAGAGCGCCTCGGCGATCTCCGGCGTCAGCTCGACGGGGACCTCGCGAAAGACATCGGCGAGGATCTCTCCGGTGGACGACGCGTCCCCGACGATGAGGTTGACGGTGCCGTAGCGCGTGTTGTCGTGGTGGTGGTCGATATCGATGATGAACGGCGCCTTCTCGAGCAGCGCCGTCTCCGGGCCGAGGCGCCGCTCGTTGGCAGCGTCCAGCGCGAGCACTACGCGCTCGGACGGATCGGGGTTCGGTCCCCGGACGAGCCCTTCGAACCGCATGAACTCGTACTCCTTCGGGATCGGGACCTCTCCGAAGAGGTACATGACCGCGTCCTTGCCGAGCTCGCGGAGGGCGAGCGTCATGGCAACGAGCGAGCCGAGGGCATCGCCGTCCGGGTTCTCGTGGGTCGTGACGATGAAGCGGTCGTGACCGCGAATCGCCTCCGCGACCGCCGTTAGATCTGCCGCGTTAGTTGGTTTCGTCTGCGTTGAGCTCATCGATGAGCCGGGAGAGGCGCACCCCCCTCTCTACGGTCGGATCGTACTCAAAGGTCAATTGTGGAGTGCGCTTGAGACGGAGCTCGCGGCTCACCCGGCTTTGCAGGACGCCGTGAGAGGATTGGAGGCCGGCAATCGTCGCGTCGCGCTTCTTCTCGGATCCGAGCACGCTGACGTAGACGGTCGCCTGCCGGAGATCCCGGCTCGTGTCCACGCCCGTGACCGTCACGAAGCCGATGCGCGGGTCCTTCAGGGTTCCGATCTCCTCCGAGAGCACTTCGCGAAGCGCCTCGTTCACGCGCCGCATGCGGTCACTCAAAGGTGAGCACCTCGCGTTCCACCTGCCCGAGCTCGAACGCCTGCGCGCCGAGGTAGCGCTCGGCGCCGTCGAGGAGCTCCTGCAGCTCCTTGTGGCCCCGCGCGACACACGCGAGCGTGAGCCGTGCTCGCTGCCAGACGTCGTGATGGTCGACCTCCGCCACGGACGCGCCGAAGCGCCGCTGGAGCTGCGCCTTCACCGACAAGAGGTCCTTCCGCTTTCCCTTCAGCGAGTGGTTCTCGGGGAAGTGGAGCTCGACGGAGAGGATGCCGACGTAGCCGGCGCCCACGTGCTCAGCCTTCGTCGGAGGGCTCTTCGGGCGGCGGGCCGCCGTTTCCGCCCGTGACCTCGAGGTCGGTGCGCTCGATCTGGCGCGTCTCGTAGGCCTCGAGGATGTCGCCTTCCTTCACGTCGTTGAAGTTCTCGAGCAGGATCCCGCACTCGAAGCCCTCCTGCACCTCGCGCACGTCGTCCTTGAAGCGCTTGAGGCTCGCGATCGTCGTCTCGTAGATGACGGCGCCCTCGCGGACGACGCGGATCTGCGAGTTCCGGCGAATGACGCCGCGCGTGACCATGCAGCCTGCGATGACGCCGAGCCGGGAGGCGCGGAAGAGCGCGCGGACCTCGGCCTCGCCCAGCGACTCCTCGACCTGCTCGGGCGCGAGCATGCCGACGAGCGCCTGCTGGATGTCCTCAGTCAGCTGGTAGATGACGCGGTAGGTGCGGATGTCGACGCCGTCGCGCTCGGCGAGCGATCGCGCCTCGGCGTTCGGACGGACGTTGAAGCCGGCGACGATCGCGTTCGAGGCGGAGGCGAGCATGACGTCGCTCTCCGTGATCGCCCCGATGCCGGTGTGGATGACGTTGACCGCCACCTCGGGATGCTTGATCTTCGCGAGCTCGCCCACGACAGCCTCGACCGAGCCCTGCACGTCGGCCTTGACGATGACGTTGAGCTCCTGGACGCCGCCCTCGCCCATGCGGGTGAAGAGGTCCTCGAGCGAGATGCCCTTCTTCGAGCTCCGCGCGAGCTGCTCTGCCCGCACGCGCTGCGCGCGCAGGCCGGCGAGATGCCGCGCCTGGCGCTCGTTCTCGACGACGCGTGCGTTCTCGCCCGCGCCGGGAGGCTTGTCGAAGCCGAGGATCTCGACCGGAGTCCCGGGTCGCGCCTCCTTGACCTTCTCACCGCGATAGTCGTGGAGCGCGCGCACCTTCCCCCACGCGTCGCCGGCGACGATCCCGTCCCCGACCTTGAGAGTGCCGCGCGCGACCAGCATGGTCGCGACGGGGCCGCGGCCGATGTCCAGGCGGCTCTCGATGATCGGTCCCGAGGCCTCGGCCTTCGGATTCGCAGTCAGCTCGAGCTCGGCGTCGGCGACGAGCAGCACCTTCTCGACGAGATCGTCGAGGCCCTGCTGTTCCTTGGCCGAGACGTCCGCGTACTGGGTCGTCCCGCCCCACTCCTCCGGCTGGAGGTCGTGCGTGACGAGCTCCTGGCGCACGCGCGTCGGGTTGGAGTCGGGCCGGTCGATCTTGTTGACGGCGACGACGATCGGCACCTCGGCCGCGCGCGCGTGGTTGATCGACTCGATGGTCTGCGGCATGACGCCGTCGTCGGCCGCGACGACGAGGACCGCGATGTCGGTTACCTTCGCACCGCGGGCGCGGAGGGCGGTGAACGCCTCGTGGCCCGGCGTGTCGAGGAACGTGACGCGGCGGCCGTCGTGGTCGACCTGGTAGGCCCCGATGTGCTGCGTGATGCCGCCGGCCTCCGTCTCGACGACGGCCGACTCGCGGATCGCGTCGAGGAGCGTCGTCTTGCCGTGGTCGACGTGGCCCATGATCGTGACGACGGGCGGCCGCGCGACGAGATCCTCGGGCGCGTCCTCGAAGACCTCGGGCTCGAGATCCTCGTCGTCCGCGTGCTTGATCTCTACCTCGCGCTCGAGCGTCGTCGCGATCACTTCGACCGCGTCGTCGGAGAGCGACTGGGTGATGGTCACCATCTCCCCGACGTCCATCATGATCTTGATGATCTGCGGCACGGGGATGCCGAGCGCCGCGGAGAGCTCCTTCACCGTCGCGCCGGAGTTGACCTGGACCGGGCCGGTCGGCTGAACCGGAGCCTGCTGTTCCTGCCGCGGCTTCGGCGTTTCCCGCGGCGCGCGCGAATCCTGGCGCGGGCGGTTCGCCTGCGAGTCGATGACGACCCGGCGCTTGCGCCGGCCGCCCGTGGCGCCGCTTCGCGGTCTCAGTGGTCTCTGTCGGTCAGCCATTGGTCAGCGCGTTTCGAGTTCGGAGACGAGATTCGCCGGAATTCTGACGTTCCGCCGCAAAGTTCGCGAGAAGGCCCGCCGGTCGGCGGCCCGCTCGAAGCACGAGAGCCGTGCGTGCGCATACGCCCCTCGGCCCGGAGAACGCTTCCCCCGGTCCAGCCGAAGCGTCCCGTCCGGTGCGACGAAGCGCACCAACTCGCGCTGCGGAGCCTTGCGCCCGCAGCCGACGCACGTCCTCTCGGGCTCGCTCATTCGGCAGGGGTCTTCTCCTCCTCTTGCGGCTCGGCCGCGGCGGGCTCGGTCTCGACGTCGGCTTCGGCCTGCGGCGCTGCCTCGGGCTCCGGCTCGGCGTCCGCCGGAACGGTGGGCGTAGGCTTCGCAGCCGGCTCGTCGACGGCGTCGGTTTCCTCGACCGCCTCCACCTCGCCGGCCTCCGGCTCCTCGGCCTCGGGCTGGGCGGGCTGGACGATCTCGGCGGAGACGTCCTCGCCGGCCGCCTCGCGCTCGGCGATCTCGCGGTGCGCGGGGATGCCGCAGTAGTGCGAGCCGGGGAGCGCCGTGTTCGGGCAGCGCTTGCCGGTCGAGAGCAGCGCGACGCAGCGGCCGGAGAACTCCTCCTCCTGGCCGCCGAAGGCCGCGTCGGCCTCGGCGCGGGCGAACTCGGTCTCGGACTGGATGTCGATCTTCCAGCCGGTCAGCCGCGCAGCCAGACGGGCGTTCAGGCCCTCCTTGCCGATGGCGAGCGAAAGCTGGTCGTCGGGGACGACCACGGTGGCCTCGCTGGACTCGTCGTCGACGAGCACCTCGCGCACCCGCGCGGGCGAGAGCGCCTTGGCGACGAAGCGCGCGGGCTCCGGGTTCCAGGGGATGATGTCGATCTTCTCGCCGCGGAGCTCGGACACGACCATGCGAACGCGTGACCCCCGCGGGCCGACGCAGGCGCCGACCGGGTCGACACCCTGGACGTGGGACTCGACGGCGATCTTCGAGCGATAGCCGGGCTCGCGGGCGACGCCGCGGATCTCGACCAAGCCGTCCGCGATCTCGGGAACCTCGAGCTCGAACAGCGTCTTGATCAGCTCGGGGTCGCGGCGGGAGAGGATGACCTGCGGGCCCTTCGTGCCCGATCGGACCTCGGTGATCACCGCCTTGATGCGGCTGCCCTGCTCGTAGCGCTCGCCGTCGACCTGCTCGGAGCGCGGGAGGAGCGCCTCGACCTTGCCGAGGTCGACGAGCACGTTGTTGCGATCGCCGGCCTGCTGGACGATTCCGGTCACGACCTCGGTCACGCGGTCGACGTACTCGTCGTACATCATCTCGCGCTCGGCCTCGCGGATGCGCTGGAGGATGACCTGCTTCGCGGTCTGCGCGGCGATGCGCCCGAAGTTCTCGGGCGTGACGTCGGCGCGCTTGACCTGCTCGTCCGGCACGTCGGACCAATCGATCACGAGGTCGTCGTCGGTGATGAGCGTATGCGAGCGCTCGCCGTTCTCGGCCTCGGCGGCCTCGAGCTCGGTGATCGCGCGCTCGCGCGCCTCGTCCATGAGCCGCTCTTCGATATCGGGCGGGAGCTCGACGGACCAGACACGGAAGTCGCCGCCCGAGTCGAGCTCGACCGTCGCGTGACGGGCCGCTCCCGGCGTCTTCTTGTAGGCAGCGAGCAGCGCGTCCTCGAGCGCGCGGACGAGGACGTCGTCCTCGATCCCCTTCTCGCGCTCGATCTGCCTGACCGCCTCGAGAATCTCTCTACTCATCGGTTTACCGCCTCTCCTCGATCAGGTTCCCGCGCACGATCGCGTCGTACGGAACGCCGAATCGCTCGTCGCCGATTGCAATGGTGGCCTCGTCCTCGCCGGCGTCGACAACCTCGCCGCGAAAGCGCTTCCGCCCCGAGACCTCGACATCGGTGCGCACCGACACAGTGCGCCCGACCGCGCCGGCGAAGTGGTCGCGGGTGCGCAAAGGCCGCGCGAATCCGGGCGAGGACACCTCGAGGGAGTAGCGGTCGAGGTAGCTTCGCAGCGTGTTCGTGACGCTTTCGCAGAGCGCGTGATCGACGCCCCTCGGGTGGTCGATGTAGACGCAGAGACGCTCGGGCCCCATGAGCTCGACGGCGAGCACGTCGACGTCGGGCAAGCGGCCCTGCACGGTCTCTGCGACCTCGCGGTGAAGTTGGCGTTCTCTTTCGTGAACCTGCGTCATCGTTTCTGTGCCTTTTCGCAAAAAATGGGCGCCGCGCGCCCATTTCTCCAGCTGGGGAAATGTGGTGTTCGAACAGGATAGCACCAGCCGTCGGCCGACTCCTGGGGCACGCCGGGCCTGAAAACGAGCGCATGAAAAAGGCCCCGCCTGGCGGAGCCTTTCGCATCGGGGCCCGGACTAAGAGTTCCGGGCCCAGGAAGTGGGGAACTTCCGAAGCTTGTCTCGGAGGCTGGCCGCTGTCATTCCGAGCTCCTTTCCTTGCCGCAAGGGTGACCCCGTGCGTTCTGATCGGCCGGATGCTCGGCCGACAGAACCCTCGAACTAGGGACGCCATAGAGTTCGGTGACCGTGCATTGGGCTGAGGTCGCCGGAATCCGCATCGGCTACGAGCAAGCAGGGGAAGGGCCACCTCTCGTTCTCCTCCATGGGGCCGTGAGCGACTGCCGTGTCTGGGAGGCCCAGATCGAAGCCTTCTCACATCGGTTCTCCGTGATCGCCTGGGACGCGCCCGGGTGCGGACAATCCACGGATCCCCCCGAATCGTTCCGGTTGCCCGAGTACGCGGATGCGTTGGCAGGCGTCCTCGGGCAACTCGGGGTCGGGCCGGCGCACGTGCTCGGACACTCCTTCGGTGGAGCGCTCGCTCTAGAGCTGGCCGCGCGTCATCCGAGCGCCGTCGCGACGCTGATCCTCGTCGGCGGGTACGCCGGCTGGAAAGGGTCGCTCCCCCAA
>JBKPRJ010000071.1:0-13742 GCA_046734455.1 Actinomycetota bacterium
AACCAGCCCGATTGCGAACGAAAAAGGCCCGCAATTGCGGGCCTTCCCGAAGCGGCTGAAGGGACTCGAACCCTCGACCTTCTGCATGGCAAGCAGACGCTCTAGCCAACTGAGCTACAGCCGCAGAGGACGCGGAGTATAGCCGGGGGGCCGACCGTCCGAAGACCGGGGCGGGATCTCAAGGGCACGCGGCCGGCGCCGATCACATGGCGGATGTCCTCGCCTAGGAAGCGCCTCATCCTCCTCGCCTGCGCCGTCGCCGCGCTGTCGCTCGCGGTCGCCGCGCCCGCCGGCGCGTTCCGCCTCGGCGCCGCGCCGGGCACCGTCGCCCACAACCCGGCCGACCGGCTCGCCGACCTCCCGGCCGACCCCGAGGACTACGACCCCGCGACGCACTGCTCGACGAAGACCCGCCCCGGGATGGTGGCCCTCGTCGCGTGGCTCGGCCGCAACGCGCGAGGCACGAACTGGGGCACATACCGTTGTGAGAAGTGGGGCGAGCACGAGGCGTCCCTGCACGCCGAGAACCGCGCCGTCGACTGGCATCTCGACGTCCGCAACCCGGCCGACCGCGCCGCCGGCCGCGAGCTCATCGAGATGCTGCTCGCGACCGACCGCGTCGGCACGCCGCACGCGCTCGCGCGGCGCATGGGCGTCGAGGAGATCATCTGGGACTGCTCGTACTGGGGCGCCGGGATGGACGACTTCAAGCCGTACTCAGCGTGCTTCAACAAGAACGGCGACCGGCGCAAGCACGTCGACCCGACCGTCGGCCACCTCGACCACCTGCACATCGGGATGTCGAAGGCCGGCGCCGCGAAGCGCACGTCCTTCTGGACGAACGCCGGCTGACTCAGACCTTCTCGACGAGCATCGCCATCCCCTGGCCGACGCCGACGCACAGCGTCGCCAGGCCGCGCGTGCCGTTCTCGCGCTCGAGCCGCCCGAGGAGCCCGATGACGAGCCGCACGCCGCTCGCGCCGAGCGGGTGGCCGAGCGCGATCGCGCCGCCCTCGGCGTTGACGATCTCCTCGTCGAGGCCGAGCCGGCGGATGCTCGCGATGACCTGCGTGGCGAACGCCTCGTTGATCTCGACGGCGTCGAGGTCGCCGGTCGACCAGCCCGTCCGCGCGAGCACCTTCTCGGTCGACGGGACCGGGCCGAGCCCCATGATGTGCGGCGGCACGCCGGCCGAGGCGGTGGCGACGACGCGGCCGCGCGGCTGCAGGCCGTAGCGCTCGACCGCCCGCTCGCTGGCGACCACGATCGCGCCGGCGCCATCCGACAGCGGCGACGCGCTGCCCGCCGTGACGACCCCGTCCTTCTTGAACGACGGCTTGAGCTTGCCGAGCGCCTCGATCGTCGTCTGCGGCCGCGGCACCTCGTCGTCGCTCAGCGCTCCGTCCTTCACCGGCACGTCGACGAGGTCGGCCGTGCGGTGCTCGGCCGCCTTCGCGGTCAGCTGCTGCGAGCGCAGGCCCCAGGCGTCGGACTCCTCGCGCGAGATCCCGTCGAGGACGGCGACCTCCTCGGCCGTCTCGCCGAGACTGATCGTCGCCTTGCCGTCGTCCACGTCGCGCATGCGCGGGTTGACGAGGCGCCAGCCGAGCGTCGTATCGGCCATCTCGGGCGGCGCTCCCCATTCGCGCGCGGGCTTGGCGACCACGACCGGCGCGCGCGTCATCGACTCGACACCGCCGGCGACGACGACGTCCGCCTCGTCGTTGCGGATCTGGTTGGCGGCCGACGCGACGGCCTGCAGGCTCGACGCGCACAGCCGGTTCACCGTGTAGCCGGGGATCTCGTCGCTGAGCCCGGAGAGCAGCACGGCCATCCGCGCGACGTTGCGGTTGTCCTCGCCGGCCTGGTTCGCGGCGCCGTAGATGACCTCGTCGACGGCGTCGTGCGGCACGTTCGCGCGATCGAGCGCGGCCTCGAGGACGAGGGCGGCGAGGTCGTCGGGACGGGTGCCGGCGAGCGCGCCGCGGTGCTTGCCGAACGGGGTGCGGACGCCGCCGACGAGGAAGGCCTCCTGGCTCACAGCTGCTCCTTCTTCGTGTTCGTCATGCGCACAAGCGTGCGCCAAGCGGATTACCCGATGGTAGCCTCGGGCCGCGATGACCGGATCGACGCAGCTGTCGCTGGCCGACGCGATCGCCGAGCACGTGCACGACGGCGACACCGTCGCGCTCGAGGGGTTCACCCACCTGATCCCCTTCGCCGCGGGCCACGAGATCATCCGCCAGGGCCGGCGCGACCTCACGGTCGTCCGTATGACGCCCGACGTCATCTACGACCAGATGATCGGCATGGGCGCCGTCAAGCGGATGGTGTTCTCCTACGGCGGCAACCCCGGCGTCGGCTCGCTGCACCGCATGCGCGACGCCGTCGAGAACGAGTGGCCCGCGCCGCTCGAGCTCGTCGAGCACTCCCACGCCGGCCTGGCGAACGCGTACGTCGCGGGCGCGTCGCGGCTGCCCTTCGCCGCGCTGCGCGGCTACGCCGGGACCGACCTCGAGCACGGCGGCGCGGTCGCCTTCGTCGAGTGCCCGTTCACCGGCCAGAAGCTGTCGGCCGTGCGCGCGATCAACCCCGACGTCACGGTCATCCACGCCCAGCACGCCGACCGGCAGGGCAACGTGATGCTCTGGGGGCTGTGCGGTGTGCAGAAGGAGGCGGTGCTCGCGGCCGACCGAGCGATCGTCACCGTCGAGGAGATCGTCGACGAGCTCACGCCGCGCCCGCACGCGGTCGTGCTCCCGTCGTGGGTCGTCACCGCGGTCTGCCACGTCCCGAACGGCGCGTGGCCGTCGTATGCGCACGACTACTCCAAGCGCGACAACGCCTTCTACTCGGAGTGGGACAAGGTCGCGCGCGACCGCGACACGTTCCGTGCGTGGATGGACGAGCACGTCATGGCCGGCTCGGCCGAGAGCGTGGGAGGGAAGGCATGAGCTCGGACGAGAACGGCGCCGCGACGCCCGAGGAGCGGATGACGATCGCCGCCGCGCGCGAGGTCGAGGACCGCCAGGTCCTGCTCGTCGGCGTCGGCCCGCCGAACGCCGCCGCGAACCTCGCGCGGCGCCTCCACGCGCCGGACGCGGTCCTGATCTACGAGTCGGGCGCCATCGAGGCCAAGCCGGCGCGGCTGCCGCTCTCGATCGGCGACGACGACCTCGCCGAGACCGCGGCCGAGCTCGTCTCCGTTCCCGAGATGTTCAACTACTGGGTCGGCGCCGGCCGCATCGACGTGGGCTTCCTCGGGGCGGCGCAGCTCGACCGCCACGCGAACATCAACACGACGGTCATCGGCTCCTACGAGCACCCGAAGGTGCGCCTGCCGGGCGCCGGCGGCGCCCCGGAGATCGCGGCGAACTCGCGCGAGGTGATCATCCTGCTGCGCCAGTCCAAGCGCAGCTTCGTCGAGAAGCTCGACTTCACCACGTCGATCGGCTACGGCGACGGCGCGGGCGCCCGCGAGCGGCTCGGGTTCAGGGGCGCCGGGCCGACGGTCGTGATCACGGACCTCGGGATCCTCAAGCCGAGTCCCTCGGACTCCGAGCTCGAGCTCGTCGCGATCCACGAGGGCGTCTCGGTCGACGAGGTGCGCGAGGCGACGGGCTGGGAGCTGCGTGTGCGCGAGCCGCTCGAGACGGTCGCGCCGCCCTCGCAGCGCGAGCTCGAGACCCTTCGCGAGATGCGCGCGGCAGTCAAGAACGCCTGAGCGGCAACGCGCCTCAACTCCGCGGGTGCGCGTCCGATGACGCGGGTGCGTGTCCCGCGTCGTGTCCCCCCGCATTCCTTCGAGCATCGTCAGCAAGGCCGCCGTCGCGGTCGTGGCGTTCGCCGTTGCCCTGACGGCCGTCGCCTGGGTGGCCGTCCGCGCGACGCAGGACGCGACGGGCGGGGCGGCCGCCGTCGAGCGCGAGTTCTCCGAGCGCGTCCACAGCGACGCCGCGATGCGCGTCGCGCAGGACAACTACCGGCTCGCGCACTTCCGCATGCGCGCGACAAGCGCGCGCGAGGCGCGCGGCTTCGACCGCAAGCTCGACCAGAGCGACGCGCGGCTCGAGGCCGCGATCGGCACCGCGATCGTGAGCGGCGACGTCGATGCCGCCGAGCGGCGCCTCGTCGACCGCATTCGCGCCGCCCACCCCGCCTACCTCACGACCCGCGAGCGGATCATGACCGCGGGCGGCTCGGACGTCGTCGACACCGAGGCCAACCGCACTCGTCTGCGCATCGCGTTCGACCGCCTGCAGGCGGCGCAGGAGGCCTTCGGCGCCCAGCACTTCGCCGCCGCCGGCCGCGACCTGCGCGCGCTGCGCGCCGGCAGCCGGTGGCGCATGAGCGCGCTCACGATCGCGCTCGCGTTCGGCCTGCTCAGCCTCACCGGCGTGCTGCTGCTCGTGCGCCGCGTCGCGGTCCGCGTACGCGGCTACGCGGCGTTCGCCGGCCAGGTGGCCGACGGCCAGCTGTCGGCCCGCCTGAGCGCCGACGGCCGCGACGAGCTCGCCGGGCTCGCCGACAGCCTCAACGCGATGGTCGAGGAGCTCGCCACCGCCGCGATGCAGCGCAAGGCCGCGCTCGCCGACGACCGCGCGTATCGCGCCGCGCAGGACGCGTTCTCCGACGCGATGCAGGTGGCCGAGACCGAGCACGAGGCGCACGGGGTCCTCAAGCTGCACATCGAGCGGTGGGTGCCCGAGAGCGACGTCGTCGTGCTCAATCGCCACAGCGTCACCGACCGGCTCGAGGCGACCACGCCGCTGCCCGGGGCCTCGCCGCTCGCGGCGGCGCTCGAGGATGCCGAGCCGCGCTCGTGCCTCGCGGTCCGTCTCGCCCGCACGCACGACTCGGCCGCCGAGCCGCCGCCGCTGCTCGAGTGTGAGGTGTGCGGGCGCACGCCGGAGGAGTCGACCTGCGTGCCGCTCACCGTCAGCGGCGAGGTCATCGGCTCCGTGCTCGTCGAGCACACGCGGATGCTCCACGCCGACGAGCACCGCCGCATCCAGGACACGGTCAGCCAGGCGGGCCCGACGCTCGCGAACCTCCGCAACCTCGCGCTCGCCGAGGCGCGGGCGGCGACCGACTCGCTCACCGGCCTGCCGAACCGCCGCGCGGTGCAGGAGACGCTGAAGCGCATGATCGCCCAGGCCGGGCGGACGCTCGCGCCGATGTCGGTCCTGCTGCTCGACCTCGACCACTTCAAGCAGATCAACGACACCTACGGCCACGACCGCGGCGACGCCGTGCTGTCGGCGGTCGGCGAGGTGCTGGCGAGCGCGCTGCGCACGAGCGACTTCGTCGGGCGCAACGGCGGCGAGGAGTTCGTCGCACTGCTGCCGGACACGGGCATCGAGGGGGCGATGGAGGCCGCGGAGAAGCTGCGCGCCGCGATCGCGCGCCTGACGCTGCCGGGCA
Source organism: Actinomycetota bacterium (assembly GCA_046734455.1). Taxonomy (GTDB): domain Bacteria; phylum Actinomycetota; class Thermoleophilia; order Gaiellales; family Gaiellaceae; genus DATEOR01. The sequence goes on from JBKPRJ010000071.1 coordinate 5,425, forward strand.
TCGACCGGCCGGTGACGGCCTCCGTCGGCGCGGCGGTCTACCCGCACACGGCGGCCGACGCCGAGTCGCTGCTGCGCCTGGCCGACCGCGCGCTGTATGCCGCGAAGGCGGGCGGGCGCAACCGCTGCGCGGTGGCCGAGACGCCGGCCGGCGTCTGAGCGTCCTCAGCTCTTGAGCCGCCGCCAGAGCGGGCGAGGCAGGGCGCGCATGCCGGCGAACACGACCCGCAGGACGCGCGGGCTCCAGACCGTGTGCGCGTTGCGGCGCAGGCCGTCGACGACGTCGCGCGCGACCCGCTCGGGGGTGGTCGCGAGGGGGGCGGCGCGGTTGCCGGCGGTCATCTTCGTTCGCACCCAGCCGGGGCGGGCGACGAGGACGTGGACGTTGCTCGCCGCGAGCGCGTCGCCGAGACCCTGGGCGAAGGCGTCGAGGCCGGCCTTCGTCGCGCCGTAGGGGTAGTTCGCCTGCCGCGCGCGCTCGGCCGCGACGCTCGAGAGGACGACGATCGTCCCGTGGCCCTGCCTCGTCAGGCGGGCGGCGAGGATCGTCAGGACGCTCACCGCGCCGACGAAGTTGGTGGTGGCAAGGCGGACCGCGGTCGCGGGGTCGCGCTTCGCGCGGTCCTGGTCGCCGAGGACGGCGAAGGCGACGACGGCGAGGTCGATGTCGTCGTGGTTGAGCGCGCGGGACGCGGCATCCACGGCGGTCTCGTGGGCGCCGGTGTCGTCGGCGTCGAAGGCGACGACGCGGGTTGCGATACCGCGCGCTTCGAGCTGCTTCGCGCCGGGCGCGCTCGCCGGGTCGCGCACGGCGAGCACGACGCGCTCGAGCTCGCCCTCGCTCGCCAGCGCCTCGACGATCGCGAGCGCGATCTCCGAGTTGCCCCCGAACACCGCGGCCGTGCGGATCGGTCCGCGGCGAAGAGGCGACGACCGGAATCGAACCGGTGGAAACAGCACTTCGGGACGTAGAGCCAAGTGTCCGGGGTTGGCTTGCCGGACTGAACCCATCCATCCGGCTTTACCAGGAGGCATTCGATGCCCGCTGAAAAGACCCTGCCGCTCGCGGTGCTTATCCACGAGGGCGACGACGAGGACACCTATCTGGCCGACGTCGATGTGGAGGGCGACACGCTGACGCTCTCGCTCGACGACGGCCGCGACATCACGCTCGACCGGCGGGAACTGCTCGCTCGCGCGGAAGCCTGAAACGAGGAGGCGCCCGTTGTTCACGGGGCGCCTTGAAAACCATGCATCTCCACTTCCACAACACACCCGGCGTTACCAGCGCCGAGAAAGGACGACGCCATGACGTCGCCTAGTCGGCAGTTTACTTACCCCGCGTCCGTTGTCGAGATCACCGAAGCCGACGGACGCAAGCGCGAGGTGTGCGCGACCTGCGGGTGGCCGCCCGCGCTCAACGGCAAGTGCCTGTGCGCGTGGCAGCACGCAACGGCAGGCACCGAGGAGGCGACGGCATGATGTCCGCCGCCGTCGTCGAGCGGACCATCCGCGACCGCGCGCTCGAGCATGCGTGCCCGACGTGCGGCGCCAAGGCGAAGGTCCGTTGCCGGATCATCACGCGCCGGCCTGCTCGCCCCGGCTACACGGCGGGCACGAAGGTCGACGTCATGCCCAACCCGTGCGGCGAGCGCGCATCGTTGGCGTGGCGGGCGATGCTCGCGGAAGGCCTGATGGCGCCGTGACGACCACCGACAACATGATCGGCGTCCGCGACTGCGAATGCGCCGAGCCCACCCTTGGCCGGTACACGCGAGGAGGCCGCCGCTGGTGTTACGAATGCGGCGGGTACGAGATCCCCGCGCCGAGCGTTACGGGTAGGGAATCTCCCCCTGTCGGGACATTCGCGAGCCGTAACGCCGGGGCGCTTGCCGCGCTCGGCATGAAGCCCTGCCATCGCGAGTACCCCAAGCTCACGGTCGTCGCGTCGCGCGGTCGCTACGGCAGCGTCATCGCCGAGAGCGAGAAGCATCCGCAGAACCTCGTTCGCGGCTGGCTGCGCGACAACGATGGCGTCGTGGTCTCCGACCCGGTGTGGCGCGTCGTCGTGTGCTGCTCGTGCGGAGCGCCGCTCGAGCGCGACGTGTGGCACACGCTCAGGCACGGCGTCGTCTGCGAGGCGTGCTCCTACCCCGACGACTACACCCGTCGGCGCTGGCGCGACTGCGGAGACTGCGCGACGTGCGGCCGACGCGTCCACCAGGCGTACCACGAGTGGCCGGGCCGAGCCCGCCGGTACTGCCAAGGGGAGTGCGCCGAGCTCGCGGCGCTTGAGCGGGCACGCGTGGACCGGGCGCAGCGGCAATGCGAAGGATGCGCGGAGCCGTTCATCCCGAGGCGGGGCGATAGTCGCTATTGCACGCCCGCGTGCCGACAGAAGGCGTACCGCCAGCGCACCGCGTTACGGGTGCCAAATGAGCAACGCCGTGCGCAGTTTGAGAGCCGTAACGAGGCTGCCGCGTGACCTTCGGATGGGAAAAGCGCGACGCCCGAGGACCTCTCTCCGACCTCGAGCGTCGCAAACCCTTCACCAGTACCAACGGCAAGAAGGCCAGAGGAAGGGGGTACGAGCGTAGCCGATCACGCGGACGGCCGGTAGCCCGGCCCCTCACAACTCCCATCGTGCGGACGCCGAACACCGGCGCATTGAGCGGGAAGAGCGACCACCAGTGACCCCGAGCGACGGCAGACACTCATCTCGGGGCCAAGCCAGGAATGCAGAGCCGAGCGCAACTCAGCTGAAGGCGGTTCCAATCAGTACGGCGCTGGTCCAGAAGTTCGTTCCTCAGTAGCGCACCAGGGACCACATATCTCCCCCGCCCCTGTGGTCATGCCAGAGATAAGGGTCAACTATGGCCAAATTCACCGACACACCGAAATGGAAGAACCGCGCCGCGTATCTGAACGCAACAGCCGCGCCGAAACAGATCAAGCCGAACCCGCAAACCGTGAAATGCCCGACCTGCAATGCCGCGAGACGAATGCCATGCCACACCGAGGAAGGCAAAATGCGCCGGCCGCACCGCTCGCGACGGTGGAAAGCGCAGCAGGTCGCGAAGGCCCGAGCCCGCACCGCTCGGTACAAGCGCGCTCGCCAGAAGCAGCGGTGGGATGGCGTGACGGTCCGCTACGTCTGCCCGGTCTGCGGCGGCGATCATTCCCGCAGCGAACACAACGCGGTGGCGCGATGAACGGCAGGAAGAAGCGTCCGAGGTCCATGCGACCGGCGAGGTACGCCTCGCAGCCGAAGGCCCGCACGCGCAGCGGCCGGCGTAGTACACCGAAACCCGGCCCGCTCACCGTCCGATACGTGTGTCCGGTGTGTGGTCGTGAGTATTCCCGCGTCGACCATCCCGAATAGCGGCCGACCCGCCGAGAATCACGGACCGGCAACAGTTACAGCGAGTAACAGCTCCCCTAGAAAAGACGACGCTCCGACCTGCCACGCAAGCCTCGCTACCTACCCTCTGTTGAACATAGTTCAACAGCGCTATTATGTGGTATGCCACCGAACGACGAGTTCCGCGTCTTCAGCCTCCGGTTGCCCGCCGACCTCGACGCTGAGCTACGTCGCAAAGCGCAACAGCACGACCGGTCCGCCGGCGCCGAACTCAGGTCGGTGCTACGCGAGCACATCGCACGTGAGAAAGCGTTCGAGGACGGCTTCACTCGCGCCGGGACGCCGTCATGAGCTCTTGGACGATCGAAACTCCATTCCGCGATCGCTCCGAGTCGCTGACCGCCGTGGCCGGCCACGCCCGAGTGCTGGGACGCGATGATGACCGCGCTGCGATCGCACGGCAGGTCACGATTCAGGCGCTCACGGATGGCCGCGCCGCGACGGCCGGCGGGTTGCTCGATCCCTTGAACAACCTTGTGCCCGACCAGCGCCGCCCGCTCCTCGACGCCGCCCGCGCCGACCTCGGACTCGAATCCATCGAGACCATCGAAGCGCGCCGGCTGGTGTCGTGGTCGACCGCGTCGAGGTCTGCGATTACAGCGAGGGCGGTGCAATCGTGCCGATCACCAGCACCGACCGCTGGTCGGCGCTCGACGCGAAACCCTGGGACCAGACGGCACCGCGGGCCGTGATCCCTGGGCCGCGGGCCGCCGGCCGGCGATACACAAAGGACAGCCACATGAGCACCACCTATGAAGCAGCGATGCAACGGCTCCAGGCGGTGCTTGACGCGCCCGTCAAGCGGAGCGTCCCCACCCAGAAGCACCTCGAGCTGAAAGCCCGCACGCTCGTCGACACCGACCGCGGCGACTTCACCGCCGTGATCTCGTCCGAAGCCGTCGACCGCGAGAAGGACATCGTGCTCGCCACCGCCATGGTCAACGCCCTACGCGCATGGACCAACGTCGACAAGCTCATTCCGTTGCTCTGGCATCACAGCGCGGCCGCCGAGGACGTGGTCGGCCACATTCGCCCCGAGAGCGTCAAGGCCGTCGACGGCGAGGTGCACGCCACCGGCTGGATCGACCAGTCCACCACTCGCGGCAAGGAAGTGTGGCGGCTGGTCAAGTCCGGCACGTTGGGCTTCTCGTTCGGCTATCTCGTGAACAACGCGAAGAAGATGCCGGACGGTACCCGCATGATCACCGAGCTCGACGTCTTCGAGGTCACGTGTACCGCGCTGCCCATGAACAGCGCGACGCGCGTGTTGGCGTGGAAGAGCCGTGACGCGGCACGCGCTCGCGACGAGGACCCCGATCGTGTCCCCACTCACGCGGAACTACGGGAGCGAGAAGCGGCGCTCGGTATCGACGACGCACTCGCCGACCTCGAACGCCATCGCCGCGTGGTCGTGCCACCACCAACCGTCGCCGAGCTCGGCGAACGGGAGGCAGCCATCCTCGCCGGCACACCGTTCATCGCGCGCCTCCGCGACAGACGCGCACCCTCCCTCGAGGCCGCTGTTGAACGCATGCGCGAGCAGACACGCGCCGAGATGGCACGCGTCTTAGGCGGCGGCAAGGCACGCAAGCCACGCAAGCCACGCGACGAGCAGCGACACCGAGCCAACCGGGTAGCCGCCGAGTTCGCGCTCGAGCGTGCGCTCACGTACGACAGGCGCGCATGAGCGACGACCTCGACGCTCGACATCCACAACGTCACCACGGCACGGCACACGCTCCGCGCAGCGCTCCACGACGCGAAACAGCCATTGGGACCGGCACGCCGCAGCAACCGTCGATAAGCAGGCCCGAATACCGCCGGAGGGGGCAGGAGGAGGGTGGCCACTACACCACTTTCCGGCCACTACCGCCGGGTAGCGCGGTGGGAACGGACGGCGCGCGCGTTTCGGATTTCACGCGGCGCGCCTATCGCAAAGGGTGAGGCGCCTGATGGCTGATATCGCGGAGTGCGCGCATTGCGGAATCGGGTTCGTCCAGCGCCGGTCGGACCACAGGTTCTGTTGCCCGGAGCACCGGAAGCTGGGTGAGCGCAAGGCGTGGGAAGCGCCGCCGCCCGACCCCGAGCAGATTCGGCGGCTTTTCGACGGCCGGCCCGACGAGGAGCGTGCCCGGGCCGATGATTGGCACCCGGGACCGCGGGAGTTCGCCGAACTCGACGCGCACGACCGCCTCGAGAAGCGCAGGCGATGGTTCGCGGAGCTGGGCGACAGGGGCCGGCTCTGAGTCGCACTAAGCCGGATACCATGACACGCGCCATGACATTCGAGCCCGTCGAGCCCCGTGTAGTCGGCAGGTTGGCCTCGGCGCCGCTGAAGCTGGCAATCGTGCAGGCCCGAACAACGCCGGTCTTGGCCCTAGAGCAGGCGCCCGAAGTGCAGCGCCTCCTCGCTCGACTGGGGGAGCAGTGGACGCTCACCGACAGGCAGATCAACCGAGAGCTGTCGGTCCAGCTCGGACCCGCTGGATTTCAGCAGCAGGCTGCGGCTCCTGAAACCGTGTGGATCCTGACCGCTCCTGACGGGCGCACGCGCGCGGTGGTGAGCTCGCGCAGCGTGGCCGCGGAATGCGATCGCTACACCGAGTGGTCAGAGTTCCGCACGACGATCCGAGAGGTATTCGAGGCTGTTGAGGAGACGTTCGCTCCGGCGCGATGCGATCGATTCGGCGTCCGATACGTAAACGAACTTCAGGACGATCGCCTGAGTAGCAACGCGAACCAGATTACGGAGATCCTCAACGTTGCCCTGATGGCGCCGGCACTTGCGCTCCGACGCCCAGTCGTGGGGTCTCTTGCGGAGCTTCGCACCGCCGAGGACGACAACATCTTCGCCTTGCGCCACGGCCTCACGCAGATAGGCACGTACCTCTTGGACTTTGACGCATACCGCGAGATCCCGCAGCCTTTCACCACGGGTGAACTCACAGATCTAGCGGACCGTTTCCATGCGCTTATTGAGTCAGTTTTTGCGTGGTCGTTGACCGAGGCCTACCTTGAGGAACTCCGAGTGAATGCGGAGGACGCTAGCGAATGACCGACGTAACTGACCGCACTGGCGAGGAGCTTCGAGAGCTCCTCGGTGAGTCTGGCGCCAAGGCCGGATCGGTAACGAGCCCGATGCACGCTGGCGAAGGCTTGCGGATCGGCGTCATCGCGGCAGGAATCGTGGCGTCCGGTACCGCTGACGAGTCGCGAACGACCGCGCGCGTCACAGCGCCGCGGGGGTGGGTAACCGTCCTCCAGTCTGCTGAGCGAGCCGAGTGGGATCGGCACTATGACCAACTTGCGGCTGCACTCCGCGTGCTCGCCCCAACCATCGTGGTCTCGTGGACGAGCATCCCCGGCGGCGACCAGAAGACCGCCTTGGATGGAGTAGCGCGAGAGCTAAGTTCCGTGCCAGCGGCAGTGCATGTAGAACGGCCACCTGTCCCTCAACTCACCGGTAACTCACTCCAAGACGCTCGGCGCCTCTTCGGGCTCACAGTGCCCGCTCTCGCGGACCTTTTCGGCGTAACGGAGCGCCAGATGCATCGCTATCTGCGCGACGGGGTTCCTGCCGAACGCCGTGAACTCGCCGACAGTCTTGCGGCCGTCGGACTCAGCGTAATCGGGGGGCTGGGAACCGACGCAGCACGCCGCTGGCTGTACAGCGGATCGCCCTCGCCAGCGGAATCGGTGGTCGCTCGCGACACCGAGAATCTGCGCCGCCGGATCGCAGCCCTTGATGACAGCCCCGTGACGTGAGTGCGATCAGCCCCGTCGACATCGCCGGGATTGCGGTCGGCCCCCGCGCGATGCGGGTGTATCTCCGCCATTGCCGAATATCGCTGGAGGGCGACGCCGACCCGCTCTGGGTGAGTCCGGCGCACGCCACCCGATGGTGGACGAGCCGAGGAACCCTCTACGTCGCCGAGGAGCTCGACACGGTGATGGCGGAGCACTGCCGCTACAGCGCTGCCAACATCGAGGAGGCAGATCCAACGGGAGGCGTCGGGCTCACCGTCGGGAACTTTCGAGCCCTGGCAGCCCAACCGTTGGGCGATCCTGTCCGCCGACGCGCCCTGTTTAGCGTCGTCGTGGAGTTCGACCGATTTGCAGACCTGCGCTCCCCTGCATCCCTCGCGACCCTGGCCACTCTCGGGATAACGAATAATGACCTAATCGTAGATAACTTCGGCCCGTGTCCCGCCATTGCGCAGGCTGGTGAGGCACTCGGCTGGCAAGCGCTTCGCGCTCAGTCAGCCGCGTATCTCAGCGGTAACACCGTCGCGATCTTTCGGGACTCGTTCCCACCACGGAGCCGATGGAGTCTCGTCGATAACAGCGCCCGCCCCAGCATTCGCATCGCGTATCAAACGCGTTATCGCGCCGCGGAGCGGCCGTCCTGGCTAGGCCTCTGAGAGACAAGCGGGTGACAGCGACTTTCTTCTCGCGAAATCCACGAGGTGCGGGAGATCGCCGGCTGAAGGGGCCGCCCCGCATCACCGTGCTCTGGCTCCTCGAATGATGCTCCGGCGGACCGGGCGGCCACCCGGCTACGGGTTCCGAATTGCCGGTGCGACAGTGATCGGCCGGAGCGCGGCGGGCTTGAGATCTCGTTCATACGAGGGAGGGCGTGTACGGCAGGGTCGCCTTTCTACGGGTTCGGAGGTCAGCGCGGCACAAGGAACGGTTTTCCTTCAAGACAAGTCGCGCCGTTCTGGATAACCAGAAAGCCGAGTTCCGGGCCTACGCACGGGTGCTGGATTGGATCTTGACCCCGCACATCGCGCGGGCGTAGCGTCGGCCCACAAAAGTTCTGCCCCCAAAAGCGAAAGGCCGTCATGTCGCTTCGACTGCCTCTCCTCGCAGCCCTGGCAGCGCTGGCGGCGATCTTG
>JBKPRJ010000072.1:0-25892 GCA_046734455.1 Actinomycetota bacterium
AAAAGACGGTGCTCCACCCCGCCGATGATGCTCCGTGCGTGAGGAACCTGGCGAACCAGGTGGGTGCCCTGCCGGCCTTGCGCAACGCGCGTTACCGGACGCGGGCTCCCTCTCACGTGGTGTTGGTTCTACATGGCGCACGGAGCCACGTACGGGGTCGAGCACGCACCTCCACTGTAGCCGACCGGCCTCCTAGTAAAGGCCCTCGCCGCGGGCGTAGCGCTCTGCCCGGGCGCGGTCGTATTCCTGCGCGTCGAGTCCCGGGTCGGCGAGCGAGCGCAGGATCTCGCCGGAGCTTGGGAGCTCCGACCGGTCGATATGCAGCGCTGGATTCCAGAGGTCCGAGCGGATGAGCGCCTTCGCGCACTGCGTGTAGGCCTCCTCGATCGAGACGAGGATGCCGAGACGAGGGGGCGTTCCCTCGACCGCGCTCGGCGCCAGCAATTCGGGGTCGTCGACGACGACCGCCCGACCGTTGACGCGAAACGTGTCGCCGACGCCCGGGATCAGGAAGAGGAGCGCGATGCGGGAGTCGGCGACGAGATTCGTCAGCGTGTCGGCCAGGCGGTTGCCGGGGCGCTCGGGGATGAGCAGGGTCTGCTCGTCGATGATGCGCACGAATCCGGCAGGGTCGCCCCGCGGAGAGACGTCGAGCCCGCCGTCGGGACGTCCCGTCGCGACACAGACGAACGGTGAGCGCTCGACGAACTGGCGCGTGAGGTCGTTCAGACTATTGGCGACCTTTCCGGCCACGAGCTCGCTCGGCGTGCCGATCACCGCGCGCACGCCCGACTCGTCGCGAATCGCACTCCCCTCGCCCACCCGGCCAGGATACAAGCGTCCCGGGCGCTGGCCGGACGTGGGCGCGGAGCCCTCCTCGCTAAGGTGCGTCGAGGTGACGAACCCGCTCGACCACCTCACGAGCCGCGTGCCCGAACCGTGGCGAAGCGTTCTCGACTGGGTCGTCTCCATCGCAGTCGCGGTCCTGGTCGTCCTCGCGGTGAAGGTCGAGGTCGCCAACCCGTACCGGGTCCCGAGCGCCTCGATGGAGCCGACGCTCCACTGCGCGCGCCCCGCGGACGGATGCCTGGCGGGCCACTCCGATCGCGTCGTCGCCAACCGGTTCATCTACCGCTTCCGCGATCCGAAGCGAGGCGAGATCGTCGTGTTCGACGCGCCCGCGAAGACGATGGCGGCCTGCGGCGAGAGCGGGACGTTCGTCAAGCGCATCGTCGGCCTGCCCGGTGAGGTCGTCTCGGAACGCAACGGGGTCGTCTACATCGACGGCCGTCCCCTCGACGAGCCCTATGTCGCCGCTGCAGGTCGAGACCACCGGACGCAGACGTGGCCGCGCGTCCCGCCGGACAGCTACTTCATGATCGGAGACAATCGCAGGCACTCGTGCGACTCGCGCGAATGGGGCACGGTGGCGCGCGCGGCTCTCATTGGCCCCGTCTTTCTCACCTACTGGCCGCCCGATCGGCTGGGCAGCCCCTAGCCGCTAGCCCGCAAACCGCCACCGGATCCGATCGCCGTCCGCGACCCCGAGCTGGTCCGCGAGCCTAGGTGTCAGCGCGAATGTCCTCCCCGTCGCGACAGGCCCTGTCGCGACCACCTCCGTCCGGATCTCCTCGCCGTGCGCGGCGACGACGAGCTTGACTCCGCAGGGGAGCACCGGATGGACGACACCCGACGCGTTCTTGCCGGCCTGCGAGCACGCCCCGCTGTCCGGATGGGTCACCCAGACGACCGCGGTCTCCCACTCCGGCTGGGAAACAGGCGGTGGTGAGGCCGCGGGAGACTCGTCACCCGGCCGGTCGAGCACGACGACGAGGAGGATGGCCAGAAGCGCCGCCCCCGCCAGCGCGGCCTGGCGCTGCAGGGCGGCGAGGGTCATCGGCTCGGCTGGCGCTCGAGCAAGCCGCCGAACGACTCCCGCACGAGCGAGTCGAACTCGGTCGGAAGCACGCCGTCCGCATTCGCGAACTGGCGGAGGTGCACGAAGAGAAACGCCCATTCGTCGCGGCGCTCGGGATGCTCCTTCGCCTCGGCGCGCGCGAGCCGCTCGAGATCCCAGAGATTCCACTGGCGCGGGGCGTAGCTTCGCTGCGGCAGTGAGACGACCTGCGTCTCTGCCGGCTGCGGCTCAGGCGCCACGGCGGGCGGCTCCGGAGGAGGCGCCGGAACAGCGCGTAAACGCTTGCGCCGTGCCCAGCGCGACTGCTGTTCGGCCTCGACCGTACGCTCGGGCCCAGGCGCCGGCGCAGGAGCCCCGGTGACGAGGGGCGGCGGTGTGGGTTCCGGTTCCGGGTCTGGGTCGGGCCCCGGCGGTTGGGGCTCCCGTTCGGGCTCGGGCGCGGGGGGTTCCGGATCCGGTTCCTGCGTCGGGGGCTCCGGCGCCGGTGCAGGCGGCTCGGGCTCGACGATGGCTTCCGGTTCCGGTTCCGTCGGCTGCACGATCGTCTGCTCGTGCGGCGGGGTCTCCGCGACCGGCTCGGGCTCCGGTTCGGGCTCGGCAGGAACGACGGGAGGCGGCACCGGCGCCGTCGCGCCCGTCTCGACCACCGCGACCGGGCCGTGGGCCGAGCGCCAGGCGAGATATTCGAGCGTGGCCGCGATCAGCCAGGCCAGGGCGACGAGAGGAAGCGCGATCGCCAGGCGAAGGTCGGCAAGCCAGACTGCCACCGCGACGAGCGCGATGAAGATCATGAGCGCGACGAGGCGCAGAGTCGAGACGATCGGCGGCACGCTTCGGTGCCGAAAAGCCTACGTGCTCGGGGGGTTCGAGTCCGGCCGCTCCTCGTCCGCGGCTTCGGCCGCGGCAGAGGGGCTCCCCGGAGAAGACGGCGCTTCGGTGTCCTCCTCGGCGGCCTCTTCCGGCTCGGGCTCGCTGGGCTCCGGCACCTCGACGGGCGCAGCCGCGGTGACCCCGCTCGGCTTCGGCACGGAGGACTCGGCGGCACGCACGATCGCGTTCACCGCTTCCTGGATCGCCGCCTCGCCGTGGCCCGCCGCTGAGAGCAGCTGCTCGGCGCCCATGCGCGCGCGCTGGACGATGACGTCGGCCTGCGCACGGGCCCATTCGAGGGTCTGCTCGACCTCGGCGCGGGCTGCGTTCGTCAGCTCGGTCGCCTGGTGACGGGACTGCTCGAGCAGGCGGTTTCCGCGGGTCTCGGCATCGTGCAGCTCGGAGCTGGAATCGCGGTTCGCCTTCGTCAGGATCTCGCGCGCTTCGTTTCGCGCCGCGTTCAGGATCTCGCCGCGCTGGCGCTCGGTCTCCTGGCGGATGCGTGCGATCTCGGCCTCCCGCTGCTGCAGCTCCATCTGCGACTCGCGGATCTCCACCTCCGCCTTGCCGACCTGCTTGGCAGCCGCTTCCTGCGCGTCGCGCTCGATCGTGTCGGCGAACTCGGCCGCGGAGCGGATGAGATGCAGCGCGTCCATGCGGACGGCATGGCCGGACGGCTCGGTGATCGCGCTACGCGGAGCGGCCTGCAGGACCCGCAGCTGCGCCTGCAGCGCGGTCACGTGCCTGCGGAAAGAATCGAAGGCTTCGCCGACCTTATCGCGGTCGTAGCCCTCGCCTGCGCGCGGCAAGTCCTCCAGCCGCGGCAGCGACGTAAGGGCAGGGCCTCCCGCGCGACCTGGATCTTGACTCGACATCTGCTCTACGCCTCCACTCCCCCGTGCACCACGGGTCTCGCCAGAAAGTATGACTAGCTCATCGGCCGGTGGGCCCGCTTTCTTGACGGGCTTCTGGCCTGAGCTGAATTCCAAGCTCCCGCAGCTGTTCCTCTTCGACGTCCGACGGCGCGCCGCTCATCGGATCGACCCCTGCCTGATTCTTCGGGAAGGCGATCACGTCGCGCAGATTGGGCTCCTTGGCGAGCACCATCATCATCCGGTCAATCCCGAACGCGATCCCGCCGTGCGGCGGCGCGCCCATCGCCAGCGCATCGAGAAGGAAGCCGAACTTCGTCCGCTGCTGCCCCGCCGACAGCTGGAGGAGCGAGAAGACGCGCGCCTGGATCGAGGCCTCGTGGATCCTGAACGAGCCGCCGCCCAGCTCCTGCCCGTTGCCGATGAGGTCGTAGGCGTGGGCGAGCGCGGCCGCCGGATCCTGGTCGAACGTCTCCTCGAAGCCGGGCGCCGGACGGGTGAACGGGTGGTGCACAGCCGCCCAGCGCTCGTCCTCCTCGGACCATTCGAACATCGGGAAGTCGGTGATCCAGACCCATTTCCAGGCCTCCTCGTCGATCAGCCCGAGGTCGCGGCCGAGGTGCAGCCGGAGCGCGCCGAGAACGCGCGAGACCATCCTCGGCTCGTCGGCGGCGAAGAGGACGCTGTAGCCCGGCTCGCACCGGAAATGGGCGAGCTCTTCCTCGGAGAGGAACTTGGCGATCGGCGAGCGCACCTCGCCTTCCTCGTCCCAGACGAGGTACGCGAGCCCCTTCGCACCCCACTCCTTCGCGACTTCCTCGAGCCGCTCGAGCTCCGCCCGCGAGAACGCCTGGGGCACGCGGATGAAGCGCACGCACGGCGCGCCCGCGAAGACGCCGAACTGCGAGGAGCGGGTGATCTCGGTCGCGTCCTCGAGCTCGAGATCGAAGCGGAGGTCGGGCTTGTCGGAGCCGTAGCGCGCGTCCGCCTCGGCCCACGTGAGGCGCGGGAACGGCGCCTCGAGCTCGACGCCGAGGCAGTCGCGCCAGACGGTCTGGATCATCGTCTCCATCAGGGCGAAGAGGAACTCCTGGTCCGGGAAGGCCATCTCCACGTCCAGCTGCGTGATCTCCTGCACCCGGTCGGCGCGCAGGTCCTCGTCACGGAAGCAGCGGGCGATCTGGAAGTAGCGGTCGAACCCTGCGATCACCAGGAGCTGCTTGAGGATCTGCGGCGACTGCGGCAGCGCGAAGAAGCGGCCGGGCTGGAGGCGGCTCGGAACGATGAAGTCGCGCGCGCCCTCAGGTGTCGGCTTGAAGAGGATCGGCGTCTCGATCTCGAGGAAGTCTCCGTCCTCCATCGTCCGCCGGATCGCCGAGACCATCGTGCTGCGGAGGCCGATGTTGCGCTGCATCTTCGGGCGGCGCAGGTCGAGCCAGCGGTAGCGCAGGCGCAGCGTCTCGTCGACTCCCTCCTCGTCGAGCTGGAACGGAAGGGGCGTCGAGGTGGAGACGACCTCCAGCGTGTCGACCTGGAGCTCGACCTCGCCGGTCGGGATGTTCGGGTTGACTGCCTCGGGCGCGCGGCGAACGACCTCGCCCTCCGCCCGCAGGACGAACTCGTTGCGGATCGCATGCGTCTTCTTGAAGGCGTCGGGGGACCGCTCCGGATTGAGGACGAGCTGGCAGATGCCGGTGCGGTCGCGGAGGTCGACGAAGACGAGGCCGCCGTGGTCGCGCCGCGAATCCACCCACCCGGCGAGCGTGAGCCGCTGGCCCACCTGCTCGGGACGCACCTCGCCGCACATGAGGTCACGCCACGTCACGCAGTCACCTCGGAGAGATCCGTGTCCGCGCCGACGACGACCACCCGCTCGGCCCCGAGGCGTCCCGCCTGCGTGCGCTGGCCCTTGACGGAGCGACCCGCGTAGTCGGTCTGCGCGCGGACGCCGCCCGCGCGCAGCTCGGCGACCTTGGCGAGCACCGCGGCCCGGTCCGCGCCGTCCTCGCAGATGAAGAAGACGTCCACGCCTTCCTCCGCCTGCGGCTCGACACCTGCTTCCTCCAGCGCGAGCAAGAGGCGCTCGATGCCCGCGCCGAAGCCGACCCCTGGCGTGGGCGGCCCGCCAAGCGCCTCGGCGAGGCCGTCATAGCGGCCGCCGCCGGAGAGCGTGCTCTGCGATCCGCCCTCGGGGCCAACGAACTCCCAGGTCGTCCGCGTGTAGTAGTCCAGCCCGCGGACGAGCGTCGGCACGAGCTCGTAGCGGACGCCGGAGGCGTCGAGGTAGCGGCGCACGTCGGCGAAGTGCTCCCGGCACGCGGCGCAGAGAGAGTCCCCGATCGTCGGCGCCTGCCGCAGGATCTCCCGCACGACCGGCGGCTTCGCGGCGATGTTGTCGAGCGCGCGAAGCGGGTTGCGCGCAGCCTGCTCCCTCGTCGCCTCGTCCAGCTCGTCCGCGTGCTCATCGAGCCACGGGCGCAAACGCTCGAGATAGGCAGGGCGGCACTTGGCGTCCCCGATCGAGTTCAGCTCGAGCCGGTACTGCGTCACACCGAGCCGCTGGACGAGCGTGTCGTAGAGCTGGATCACCTCCGCATCCAGGGCAGGATCCTCCGAGCCGATCGCCTCGACGTCGAGCTGCCAGTGCTCGCGATAGCGGCCCTTCTGCGGGCGTCCGTAGCGGTAGATGGTCTCGTACGTGTAGAGCTTCTGTGGCTGGGGCTCGCGGTGGAGGCCGTGCTCGAGGTAGGCGCGCACGATGGGAGCGGTCGCCTCGGCACGCAGCGTGAGCGAGCGCTCGCCGCGGTCCTCGAACGTGTACATCTCCTTCGTGACGACGTCCGAGCCCTCTCCCGACGTGCGCGCGAAGAGCTCGGTGTCCTCGAACACGGGCGTGTCGATGCGGCGGTAGCCGTACAGGTCGCAGAGCCGTTCGAACTCCTCGAGCACGTGGCGCCAGCGCGGCTGCTCGGAGGGAAGGATGTCGTGGGTGCCGCGCGGAGCTTCGTACTTCACGCGCGGAGCTCTGCGAGGAAGGGGTTGCGCGCCAGCTCGTCCCCGAGCGTCGTCGGCGGGCCGTGTCCGGAATAGACGACGGTCTCCGGCGGAAACCGCTCGAGCAGCAGGCGGATGGAGTCGAGCAGTGTGTTCCAGTCGCCGTCCGGGCGATCAGTCCGGCCGACCGAGCCCGCGAAGAGGACATCGCCCGAGAAAAGCGAGCCGTCGGAGTAGAAGGCGAGGTGACCCGAGAGATGGCCCGGGACGCGCAGGGTCTCGAGGTCGATGCCGGCCAGGTCGAGCCGCTCGTCCCCCTGGAGGAGCACGTCAGGCGTGAACTCCTCGAACGTCACGCCCGCCTCGGGGTAGAGCTCGTTGATGCGCTGAGCGCGCTCGCTGTCGACCTGCGCCATGTAGACGGGGGCCTCGGTCGCCCGCTGGAGCTCGGCGACGCCGCCGATGTGGTCGATGTCGGCATGCGTGATGAGGATCGCGGCGCAGCGCGCCCCCGCAAGCCCCTCCTCGATGCGCGCCGTCTCGCCCGGCCAGCCGGGATCGACGACGACAGCTTCGTCCCCGCCCGGGCGGCGGGCGACGTAGCAATTCATGCCGAACGGGCTCAGCTCCAGCCGTGTGACGTCGAGAGCCATCGGCCGGTGAGTCTAACGGGGCACCCCGGTTACACTGGCGCGCGATGGAGAGCTGGCGGCTCCCCGAGATCGAGACTCCCACCGGCACCCGCTCGCCGGTCGTCCTGAAGAGCGAGGACGAGGCGCGCGCGGTCCTGATCGGCCTCGACCCCGGCCAGGAGCTCGGAGACCACCAGGTGAAGGAGCACGCCTGGCTCTTCGTGGTCGACGGCGCCGTCCGGATCGCGAGCGGGGACGGCGAGATCGAGGCTCCAGCGGGCACGCTGGCCCACTTCGAGCCCGACGAGCGCCACGCGGTCGCGAGCGACGGCGGCGCGAAGATCCTGCTGCTCCTCGCTCCCTGGCCCGGTCCCGGCCACTTCCGCGGCAGCGGTCAGCCCTAGCGCACTAGCGCTCGTAGAGGAAGAGGCCGAAGCCGAGCGCCTCGCGACCGCCGAGGTCCCGGTAACGGGCACGCCCGTTGGCGATCCACTCGCGCAGCTCGACTACGCTCTCCTCGCCCTCGTGCTTCTCGGCGTAGCGCTCGCCGTTTCGGGCCCACGCGTTTTCGTAGGCGTCCCAGTCCTCGACGCTGCTCGTGACAGCCCGCTTCAGGGCGAGCCCCGCTTCGACCGCCGCCTCGATCGTCCCCTCGTAGTCCTTCAGCTCCTCGCGGGCAGCTCCGAGGGCGACGAGGTACTCCACGGACGGCTCCTCGCGCCAGTAGCCCTCCCCGAAGAGAAGCTTCCCGCCCGGGGCGACGTACCCGGACAGGACGGCGAGCGTCCCTCCCACTCCCCCGCGGAACGAGATGCCTCCGGTGCTGACGACGAGGTCGTAGGAGCCCGGCTCGGGCGCGTACTCGCGGACGTCCTCTTCGAGCAGCGTGACCCTCGACTCGGGAACGCGCTCCTTCGCCTGCCGGCGCGCCTCGGCGAGGATCGCCGGTGAGTTGTCGAGCCCCGTGGCGCGGACATCGGGATAGCGCTCGACGATCCTGAGCAGGATCTCCGCCTTCCCGCAGCCGAGGTCGAGCACGTACGCGCCGGGCTCGAGGTCGAGCGCCTCGATCATCTCGTCGACGTCTTCCTCGGCGAGCGGGTTCATGAACGGGAGGCCCTCGTGGGCGATCGCGGTGAAGTCGTCTCGGTCCAACTAGCCGGAGCCCGCGCCGCCCTGCTGCCGCCGTGTGTAGACCCGGTACATGATCGAGTCGACCAGGTAGCTGAACGGGATGAAGAACGCGATCAGCGTGACGCCCGTGAAGATCTTCGAGGCGGTCGTCGAGTCACCCCCCGTCCAGAACACGACGACGAGAATCAGCGGGGCGAAGATCGCAGTCCGCTTGAGAAGCCGACTCATAGAGGGCTTCGGAACTTCCCGTCCACCGCGCTGAGCCGCAGGACGCTTCGAGCTCTTGGCCGCGGCATTCGTCGGCGCGACGGGCTTCTCGACCGGGATCTCCTCCCCGTCCTCCGTCTCGATGACGTACTCGTACTCGTGGCGCTGGAGCTTCTCGCGGCGGCGGCGCTGCTTGCGGCTCGGCATGGATCGATTATGCCGCGCGCACTCCGCCCTGGATGACCTGGGCGACGTGGTTGCCGCCGAGGTGGTAGGCGAGGTAGCGCCAGTCGGAGGAGTCCAAGAGCACGATGTCGGCCTGGTAGCCGGGCGCGAGCCGGCCGACGCGGTCGGCGCGTCCGAGAACATGTGCGGCGTTCACTGTGCAGGCGGCGAGAGCCTCAGCCGGGCTCATCTGCATCTGCGTGCAGGCGAGCGCACACACGAGCGGGAGGCTCTCGCAGAACGCGCTGCCCGGGTTGAAGTCGGTTGCGAGCGCGACGATCGCTCCTTCGTCGATCAGCGCCCGCGCAGGCGGCATCGGGCGCGCGAGGAACAGCGCGGCGACCGGGAGCAGCACGGCCGCGACGTCGCTCATCGCGAGCTGATGCACTCCGTCTGCGCCCGTCGCCTCGAGGTGGTCGACGCTCACGGCTCCGAGCTCGACGGCGAGCGGCACGCCCCCCGCTTCGGTGAACTGGTCCGCGTGGAGGCGAAGGCGCAGGCCGGCGTCGCGGCATGCCTCGAGGTAGCGCCTCGCCTGGTCAGCGTCGAAGGCCCCGCGCTCGAGGAAGACATCGGCCGCCTCGGCGATCGCAGCCGCCTCCGGCAGGACCTCGGCGAGCGCGAAGTCGAGGTAGGCGTCGGCGTCCGGGGACTCCGGCGGAACGGCATGCGCGCCGAGCCACGTCGGAACGCCGCCCGCCTCGCGAACCACACGCAGCATCGCAAGCTCGATGTCGTGGTCGAGGCCGTAGCCGGATTTCGCCTCGAAGGTCGTCGTCCCAGAGGCAAGCATCCAGCTGCGGTGCAGCGCGAGAGCATCGCGCAGGCCGTCTTCACCTGCGGCGCGCGTGGCCTCGAGCGTCGAGAGAATCCCCCCTCCGCCGGCGTGAAGCTCCTCGTAGGACGCGCCGCCGGATCGGAGCTCGAACTCCTGCGCTCGGGATCCCGCGAAGACCGCGTGCGTGTGGCAGTCGACGAGCCCGGGGATCGCGGCGCCGCCGCGTCCGTCCAGCTCCTCCACATCGCCGTCGAGAGGCTCCAGATCGCGCATCCGGCCCACCGCCGAGATCCGCCCCTCCTCGCAGAGGACGAACGCATCCTCGACGACGTCCACGGACCGCATTGCATCGCGCCCGCGGAGCGGCGCGCCGGTTCCTGCCGGCGAGACGGCCTGCGCGAGGTCGCGGATCAGGAGCGTCGCCACGCGACGACTAGGCGCCGGGCACTTCGAGGCCGTGCTCGCGCGCGGCGTCCTTCGCCTCGTCGTAGCCCGCGTCGAGGTGGCGAAGCACGCCGGTGCCCGGGTCCGTGGTGAGCACCCGCTCGAGCCGCTCGGCAGCCTCGTCCGTGCCGTCGGCGACCACGACCATGCCAGCGTGGATCGCGTTGCCGATCCCCACGCCCCCGCCGTGATGGACGCTGACCCAGGTCGCGCCGGCAGCGGTGTTCACGAGCGCGTTGAGGATCGGCCAGTCCGCGATGGCGTCGGAGCCGTCGGCCATTGCCTCGGTCTCCCGGTAGGGAGAGGCGACCGACCCCGAGTCGAGGTGGTCGCGTCCGATGACGACCGGAGCCGAGACCTGGCCGGAGCGAACGAGGTCGTTGATCGCGAGGCCGGCCCTGGCGCGGTCGCCGTAGCCGAGCCAGCAGATCCTCGCTGGCAGGCCCTGGAACGCCACGCGCTCGGGCGCGAGGTCAAGCCATCGCTGGAGGAGCCGGTCGTCCGGGAAGAGACCCCGCAGCGCCCCGTCGATCGCTGCGATGTCCTCCGGATCGCCCGACAGCACCGCCCAGCGGAAGGGCCCGATGCCGCGGCAGAAGAGCGGCCGAATATAGGCCGGGACAAAGCCCGGATATGAGAACGCCTCCTTTACGCCGGCCTGTTCTGCCTCCCCTCTGAGGTTGTTGCCATAGTCGAAAACATAGCTCCCGGCCCGGACGTAGGAGAGCATGCCTTCGACGTGGCGCGCGATGGACTCCGACGCGCGGCGGAGGTACTCGTCGGGGTCGGCGGCACGAAGCCGGTCGGCCTCCTCCACCGAGAATCCAGCGGGGACGTAGCCGTTCAGCGGGTCGTGGGCGGCCGTCTGGTCAGTCACGAAGTCGAAGTGCTCTCCGCGAGCCGCAAGCTCCGGGACGATCTCGGCGGCGTTCCCGAGCAATCCGACGGACAGCGCGCGGCCCTCATCGGCAGCGGCGCGCACCCGCGCGAGCGCGTCGTCGAGGGACTCCGCCTTTTCGTCGAGGTAGCGCGTCTCGATCCGGCGCTCGATCCGCGCCGGGTCGACCTCGATGCAGAGAATCGCCGCTCCGGTCATCGTCGCGGCGAGCGGCTGGGCGCCGCCCATGCCTCCGAGGCCGGCCGTGAGGATCGTCTTTCCGCTCAAATTCGGGGAGCCGAAGTGCTTCTCGCCTGCCGCGGCGAAGGTCTGGTACGTGCCCTGGAGGATCCCCTGGGTGCCGATGTAGATCCAGCTCCCGGCAGTCATCTGGCCGAACATCGTCAGCCCGAGCGCCTCGAGACGCCTGAACTCGTCCCATGTCGCCCAGCGCGGGACGAGCAGCGAGTTCGCGATCAGGACGCGCGGCGCGCCCGGATGCGTGCGGAAGACGCCGACGGGCTTCCCGCTCTGAACGAGGAGTGTCTCGTCCTCCCCGAGCGCGAGCAGAGAGCGCACGAGCGCCTTCAGTGCATCGTGGTTTCGCGCCGCCTTGCCCGAGCCTCCGTAGACGATGAGCTCCTCAGGCTTCTCTGCCACCTCGCGGTCGAGGTTGTTGAGGAGCATCCGGAGCGGCGCTTCGGTCTGCCAGGAACGCGCGTTCAGCGTCTGCCCCCGCGGCGCGCGGATCGTGCCGAGATCGCCGCAAAGCTCCTCGACGACCGCGTCGACTTCGCGGACGCTCACGCGAGCTCACCCACTTTGGCCTCCACCGCCGCCACGAGCTCGCCCGAGCGGATCGCGGAAGCGACCACCTCGATGTCCGGCGCGAGGATTCTGTCCTCTATGACCGTCGGCGAGAGCGAGCGGACGAAGTCATGTGCTGCCCGCGCGCCGGCGCCTGGCTCGAGGGGTGCGAGGAACTCGACTCCCTGCGCCGCGGCGAGAAGCTCGATCGCGAGCGCGCGCTCGACGTTCCCGAGCACGGCCCAGCACTTCAGCCCGGCCGCGTTCCCCATCGAGACGTGATCCTCCTGGCCGGCGCTCGTCGGAATCGAGTCGACGGAGGCAGGATGGCAGAGCACCTTGTTCTCGCTGACGAGCGCGGCAGCCACGTACTGCGGAATCATGAACCCTGAGTTGAGCCCGCCGTCGTGCGTGAGGAAGGCGGGCAATCCGTCCGAAAGGGACGGGTTGACGAGCCGCTCCACACGGCGCTCCGAGATCGAGGCGAGCTCGGCGACGGCGAGCGCCATCGAGTCGAGCGCGAGCGCCACGGGCTGGCCGTGAAAGTTGCCGTTCGAGACGAGCTCGCCCTTGTCGACGAGAACGAGGGGGTTGTCCGTTGCCGCGTTGACCTCGACGGCGACCGTCTGGTCGACGTACGCGAGGAGATCGCGGCTGGCGCCGTGCACCTGCGGCGCACAGCGGAGCGAATAGGCGTCCTGCACCTTGTCGCACCAGCGGTGGGCCTCGATGATCGCCGACCCATCGAGGAGACGGGTGACGTTCGCAGCTGCGGCGGCCTGGCCCGCGAGCGGGCGAAGCGCCTGGATCTCCGGCATGAAGCTGACGCGTGAGCCCTGCAGGGCCTCGACCGACAACGCGCAGGCGATGTCGGCGGTCTTCGTGATCCGCCGGGCGCGCACGAGGCCGAGCGCGCCGACGGCGCCCATGAACTGCGTCCCGTTCACGAGCGAAAGCCCTTCCTTCGCTTGCAGCCGCACCGGCTCGAGACCGGCTCGGGCAAGCGCATCCCTCCCCGGGAGGAGCTCACCTTCATAGCTCGCCGACCCCTCGCCGACAAGCGGGAGCGCGAGGTGGGCGAGCGGGGCGAGATCGCCGGATGCACCCACGGAGCCGCGGCTCGGCACGAGGGGAAGGACGCCCTTGTTCAGGCATTCGAGGAGGAGCTCGACGGTCTCGACGCGCGCGCCGGAGAAGCCCTTGGCGAGCGCGTTCGCGCGGAGCACCATCGCCGCGCGCACGACTTCGTCCGGATAGGGCTCCCCCACCCCGCACGCGTGGCTTCGGAGGAGGCGGAGCTGAAGCTCCTCCGAGAGCTCGGGCGGAATCGCCTTGGAGACGAAGCGGCCGAAGCCCGTGTTGATGCCGTACGTGTGCTCGCCGGACGATTCCGAGGCGGCGCGGTCGACGAGCTCGCGCGCCGCGGCCATCCGCGATCGTCCGTCGTCCGAGAGCGCCGCGGGAATTCTCTCGACCGCCACCGACCAGACGTCGTCGATCGTGAGATCGTCCCCGTTCAAGAGCACTCCGGTGGCGACGGCCATTGCGAGCAAGTCTAGAACGCGCCGGATCGAGAATCCGGCCCGACGAAGGGAGACCGATGCGAGTTCACGTCATCAGCGACATAGAAGGGGTCTCGGGCGTCGTCAAGTCCGCACAGGGCGACGGAGGCGAATCACTCTTCGAGGAGGCGCGGCGTCTCTACACCGAGGAGATCAACGCCGCCGTTCGCGGCGCCTTCGCCGCCGGGGCGACCGAGGTCGTCGTGATGGACTGCCACGGCGCCGGCAAGGGCTGGGACTTCAATTCCCTCCTCCCCGAGGCACTCGACCCCCGCTGCGAATGGGTCGTCCAGAACGAGTGGACGGAATACACCGGCTTCCTCGAGGAGGGCTGCGACGCGGCGCTCTTCATCGGGATGCACGCGAGGGCAGGCGTCGCCGACGGCGTCCTCAACCACACGATCTCGGGCTCCGACATCTACGAGCTGCGGTTCAACGGCACGCCGGTCGGTGAGACGGGGATCAACGCCGCGCTGTGCGGCACGTTCGGCTGCCCGGTCCTGCTCGTCAGCGGAGACGACGCGGTCTGCCGCGAGAGCAGCGAGCTCCTCGGCGAGGGACTCACGACCGTAGCCGTCAAACAGGGGCTCGGGCGCCAAAGCGCACGCAACATCGCGCCCCAGCGGGCGCGGCAGATGATCGAAGACGGCGCCAAGCGGGCACTTGCAGACGTGAGTGCGGTGGCGCCCTACGACCCCGGACATCCCTGCGAGATCGAGGTCGACCTGATGGGGTCGCACCTCGTCGAGCCTTACCGCTCCCGGCACGGCATCGAGATTCTCGACGGGCGCCGCCTCGTCTCGAGGGCAGACGACTGGTGGAGCGCCTGGAGACAGTTCTGGCCGATGCCGTAACCGCGGAACCGGAGGAAGCCCTCCCGCACGCCGATCGCCGGCCGCCGAAGGGCGCCCTCCACCTCCTACGTCTCCGGGACTTCCGGCTGACGTACGCCGCGATCACCACCAGCGAGCTCGGCTACGCCTTCCAGTACATCGCGCTGATGTGGTTCGCACTCGAGGTCGCCGGACCCGCCGGCGTCCTCGTTGTTCGCCTTGCCGACAGCATTCCCGCGCTTCTGTTCGGACTTCACGGCGGCCTGCTCGCCGACCGGCTCGAGCGGCGGCGGACGATGATCACGATGGATCTCGTTCGCGGCGCAGTCCTCGTCCCGGTCGCGGTCGCGGGCCTCGCGGGCCACCTCCCGCTCTGGGCGCTCGTGCTGGCGGCCTTCCTGCTCACGGCCGCCACGAGCTACTTCGACCCCGCGTACGGCGCCCTCCTCCCCGCCCTCGTCGGTCGCGCTCACGTTCAGGAGGCGAACGCGCTGGTTCGCGCGAGCGCCGATGCCATCAGCGTCGGCGGGTGGGCGCTCGCGGCAGCCCTCCTCATCTTCACGCCGTTGAGCGTCCTCTTCGCCATCAACGCCGCGACCTTCTTCGTCTCCGCTGCGCTGATCGCGCGGATCCATCCACGTCCTGCGACGGCAGCCGCTCACGGCACCGCCTGGTCCCAGGTGAAGGAAGGGCTGAACGCCCTCGCGCTGCTTCCCGTGCTCGCGGTCGCGGTGGCGGCGCTTGGCCTGGCGATCACGATCGAGTCCGGCACGTGGATGGTCGGCGTCCCGGAGCTCGTCCGCAGCGAGCTCGGACACGGCGCCGGAAGCTTCTCGCTCGTCATGGTCGGCTATGCCGTCGGCTCGATCGCCGGTGGCGTGTACCTCGCGCGCCGCCCC
The DNA here is from genome assembly GCA_046734455.1 of Actinomycetota bacterium. GTDB lineage: Bacteria > Actinomycetota > Thermoleophilia > Gaiellales > Gaiellaceae > DATEOR01. The sequence continues at coordinate 15,053 of JBKPRJ010000072.1, forward strand.
GTCCGACGCAAGGCGTACGCCAGCCTCCTCGCCTGGACGCTCTACCTGCCCGCCTACCTCCTCATGGGCCTCGCGGGAACCGTGGGCGTCGCGATCGTCGGCGCCCTTTGCGCGGGAGTCGGACAGGGGTCGTCGATCGTCCTGCTGAACTCCGCTGCCCAGGAGCAGGTGCCGGACCGGGTTCTGGGTCGTGTCATGGGGCTCATCGGCCTCGTCCACCGCGGTGCCCACGCGACCGGATTGATCTTCGTCTCGCCGCTCTTCGCCTTCTTCTCGCCGCGGCCGATCTTCGTGGCGGCGGCCCTCGCCGCACCCATCGTCGGGATCGGGGGAGCCGCAGTCGCGCTCGCGCTCAGTCGTCGAGCAGGCGCAGCTCGAGGACGTGGCGCGAGTCGAAGCCTTCAATCCTGAGCAGGCTCCCCGCCGCCTCCACAGCCGCGCCCGCCGGCATGAGCCCGACGAGCTCGCTCCCGGCAACCTCGGCGCCGCGAGCCTCGGCCTCCGAGACGATCCTCTCCACGATCGTGTGCAGCGCGGCCGCCTCCCAGTCGGTCACGTTCATGCTGACTTGCACGAGGCCCGCCTTCGGCAGGTCGAGGCCGAGAGCGCGCACGCCCGGGAAGCCGCCGTCCCGCTCACGGACGAGTGAGGCGATCTCGCGCGCGGTCTCGAGAGTCGCGCCGCGGAGGTTGACGTTGAAGGCGATGAGCGGTCGCCGCATCCCGATCAGCACTCCGCCGGCCGTCGGGTGCAGCTTGGAAGGCCCGCGGTCAGGAGAGAGCTCGCCGGAGTCGACCCGGCGCTGGAGCTCTTCCGGGCCCCCGCGGCGGAAGAAGGCCGGCTCGCGGCCGTCCTCCCTCAGCCGGGCGTAGAAGAAGACCGGCAGCTCGAGCTCGGCGGCCACCCGGTCGGCAAGAGCGAGCGCCGCCTCGCGCGCGGCCGGCTCGTCCTCGGGCCGAAGCGGCACGAGCGGGACGACGTCGGCCGCACCGATCCGCGGGTGCGCTCCCGCGTGCCTCCGCAGGTCGATTCGCTCCGACGCGGTCCCGATTCCCGCGAGGAGCGTGTCGACGAGCTCCTCCCCGGAGCCGACCAGCGTGAACACCGAACGGTGGTGGTCCCAATCGGTGTGGATGTCGAGCAGCCGCGCCGGGCGCGACATCGAGCCCTCGAGGGCTGCGACGACCTCCGGGTCTCGCCCTTCAGAGAAGTTCGGCACGGATTCGAGCGGGAAAGGCACGGGTGCAGGATAAAAGCGGGCGGGAAGGCCGTCGATACACTCGGCGTTGGGTCACCTGTGGACGTAGAGAAGCACCCGAACCTGCATACGTTCGCCCGTTTGCTCGGGTTCCTGCGCCCCTACCGCTGGTCGCTCACCATCTCGATCGTGCTCGCGGCCCTGTCACAGGCGGCCGCGATCGCGCTCGTCCGCATCAGCCAGAGCGTGATCGACCTCGCGATCCGGCCGCGCGACGAGCAGATGCTCTGGGAGCTCATCGGGCTCATCGCCGTGATCGGCTTCGTGAAGGCGGTCCTCATGGTCGGCCGGCGCTTCATCTCCGGACGGCAGGCGCTCGGCGTCGAGTTCGACATGCGCAACACGATGTACGCGCACCTCCTGCGCCTCTCGTTCGGCTTCTACGACCGGAACCAGACCGGCCAGCTCATGTCCAGGGCGACCGTCGATCTCCAGGCCGTGCGCTTCTTCCTCGGCTACGGGCTCATCTTCTTCTTCCAGCACGTGCTCACGGTCGTCGGCGTGACGGCGATCATGCTCTGGACGGACTGGAGGCTCGCGCTCGTCGCGCTCGCGATCACGCCGTTCGTCGTCCTGCTCGCGTATCGCTACTCGAAGGTCTCGCACCCGGTGCTGCGCGACGTCCAGCAGAAGATGGCGGACGTCGCGACCGTGGCAGAGGAGAACATCGTCGGCGTCCATGTCGTCAAGTCGTTCGCGCAGGAGGAACAGGAGCAGGAGAAGTTCCAGCGGCGCTCCAACGCGGTCTTCGAGCAGACCGTGCTCGCGAACCGCCAGCGGTCGCTCTACGTGCCCCTCCTCTCCTTCGTACCCCTGCTCGCCCAGGCGGCGATCCTCCTGGTGGGCGGCTGGATGGTCACGCACGGCAGCCTGACCGTCGGCCAGTTCTTCGCCTTCAACCTCTACGTGACGATGCTGATCATGCCCCTGCGGATGCTCGGCATGTGGATCGGGCAGTCCCAGCGCGCCACAGCATCCGGCGAGCGAATCTTCCAGGTGCTCGACGAGCCCGAGGAGATCGCGGACAAGCCGGACGCGGAGCCTCTGCCCGCAGGGCCAGGGCGGATCCAGTTCGAGAACATCTCGTTCGGCTACGACGCAGAGCGCTTCGTGCTTCACGGAGTCGACCTCACCATCGAGCCCGACCAGAACGTCGCCGTCATCGGCCACACCGGTTCCGGGAAGACGACGCTGACCGCGCTCGTGCCGCGCTTCTACGACGTTACGGAGGGCCGCGTGCTGATCGACGGCGCGGACGTGCGCGATGTCTCCCTCGCCTCGCTTCGCTCGCAGATCGCCGTGATCTCGCAGGATCCCTTCCTCTTCTCGACCACGGTGCGGGAGAACATCGCCTTCGGCGCGCCGGGAGCGAGCGACGAGGAGATCGAGTCGGCCGCGCGGCTCGCCCAGGCGCACGAGTTCATCGTCGAGCTCCCCGAGGCGTACGACACGGTCATCGGCGAGCGCGGGATCACGCTCTCGGGCGGCCAGCGCCAGCGCATCGCGATCGCACGGGCGATCGCCATGAACCCGCGCATCCTCATCCTCGACGACGCGACCGCTGCCGTCGACGCGACCACCGAGGCGCGAATCCGCCTCGGCCTGCGCGAGGCGATGAAGGGACGGACGACGCTGATCATCGCGCACCGCCTCTCGACGATCTCGCTGGCCGACGAGGTCGTCGTCCTCGACCACGGCCGTGTCGTGGCGCGCGGGTCGCAGGCAGAGCTCACGGAGTCGAGCCCGGTCTACCGGGAGATCTACGAGCACGGCCTCGTCGACCGCGAGCTGGCCGCGCGCCTGGAGGCCACGGCATGAGGGTCTGGCAGCCGGGGTCGCACCTGACGATGCAGCGCGGCGCCGAGGTCGAGGACTGGTCGTGGCGGCGCACGGCGCACCGCATCTCGACCCTCGCGCGCCTCGCGGCCCGCTACAAGACGCGGACGACGCTCGCGGTCGTCACGCTCCTCGCGGCGACGCTCACCTCACTCGCTCCGCCGTACCTCGCGAAGCTCGCGCTCGACGACGGCATCCGCGCGGAGGACTACCGGCGGCTCGTCGAGGTCGTCCTCGTCTTCATCGCGGCCGGCGTGCTCAACTGGCTCGCGAGCAGCGCGCAGACCTACTTCACCGGCTGGACGGGCGAGCGGATCCTCGCCGACCTGCGCGACAAGCTCTTCCGCCACCTGCAGCGGCTCTCGCTCGGGTTCTACGAGCGCAACCGCGCCGGCGTGCTCATCAGCCGCCTGACGAACGACGTCGAGGCGCTCGACCAGCTCGTCACGGACGGCGTCACGAGCCTCTTCCAGAACACTCTGATCCTCGTCGGCTCGGCTGCGATCCTCTTCGCCCTCGACTGGAAGCTCGCCCTCGCCACGCTGGCCGTTTTGCCCTTCATGGCGATCGCGACCGCGATCTTCCGCATCGTCTCCTCGCGCGCCTACCGGGCCGTGCGGGAACGGCTCGGCATGGTGACGGCGACCCTCGCCGAGGACATCGCCGGCATGCGGATCGTCCAGGCCTTCAACCGCCAGTCGGCCAACGAGCGCCACTTCCAGGAGGTCAACGAGCACTACCGGGAGGCCAACCACGTCACCGTCGTGACGAACGGCCTCTACTTCCCGTTCGTCGACTTCCTCTCGACGGCCGCGACGGCCATCGTCCTCGGCTACGGCGGCTACCGCTACTTCGGCAACGACCTGACGATCGGGACGCTCCTCGCCTTCATGCTCTACCTCTCGAACTTCTTCGATCCGGTGCAGCAGCTGTCGCAGCTCTACAACACGTTCCTCGCCGCGGTCGCCGCGCTGGACAAGATCACCGAGGTGCTGGACGAGGAGCCGGACATCCTCGACGCGCCGGACGCGCGCGACCTGCCCACCATTCAGGGGCACGTCCGCTTCGAGGACGTCCGCTTCGGCTACGGCAAAGGCGTCGAAGTCCTGCACGGGATCGACCTCGACGTGCCGGCCGGGACGACGGTGGCCCTCGTCGGCCACACGGGCGCCGGGAAATCCACCATCGCCAAGCTCCTCGCGCGCTTCTATGACCCGCGCGAAGGCCGGATAACGATCGACGGCCACGACCTCCGGACCGTCACGCAGGAGAGCCTCCGCAGCCAGCTCGGCATAGTCCCCCAGGAGGGGTTCCTCTTCGCGGGCAGCGTGCGCGAGAACATCGCCTTCGGCCAGCCGGACGCGACACAGGCAGAGATCGAGGCCGCGGCGCGCGCGGTCGGCGCGCACGACTTCATCACCGCGCTCGAGAACGGCTACGACACGGACGTCGCCGAGCGCGGCGCCCGGCTCTCGCTCGGCCAGCGCCAGCTCGTCGCCTTCGCGCGGGCACTCCTCGCCGACCCGCGCATCCTCGTCCTCGACGAGGCGACCTCGAGCGTCGACATCGGCACGGAGCGCCGGATCGAGCTCGCGCTGCGCACGCTGCTCGCCGGCAGGACGGCGTTGATCATCGCCCATCGTCTCTCGACGATCCGAAACGCCGACCTGATCGTCGTCCTCGAGCACGGCCGCGTGGTCGAGCAGGGGACGCATGACGAGCTGCTCGACCGCGAGGGGCTCTACCTCTCGCTCTACGGCGACTGGGCGTCAGCCGCAGCCTGATCTACGCTAGGCGCCACCATGCAGGCGGGCGCGGTCATCGGCAAGGCGTGGGACATGTACAAGGCGCACTGGCGTCACCTGGTGCCCATCGCGTTCGTCGTCTACGTCCTCATCTCGCTGCTGATCCTGCTGCTCGGGACGCTCGGCTGGCTGGGCGCTCTGCTCGGCTTCGTCGCCAGCATCGCCGGCATCTTCTGGCTGCAGGGGGCGCTCGTCCTCGCCGTGGACGACGTTCGCGACGGGCGGGCCGACCTCTCCCTCACCCAGACGCTCGACCGTGTGACGCCGCACCTGGGCACGCTCGTCGCCGCCGGCCTGCTCGCGGGAATCGCGATCGCCATCGGCCTCGTGCTCCTCATCGTCCCGGGTCTTTACCTGATGACGATCTGGCTCCTGATCGTGCCGGCGATCATGCTGGAGAACCGCGGCGTCGGGGATTCGTTCGGCCGGAGCCACGAGCTCGTGCGCGGCTACGGATGGTCCGTGTTCGGCGTGATCGTCCTGACCTTCCTGATCTTCATCGGCGTCGGGATCGTCTTCGGGATCCTCGACTCGGCCGTCGACAGCGCCTGGCTGAGCTTCGTCCTCAATGTGATCCTCCAGACGGTCACGGCCCCGTTCCTGGCGCTCGCGTGGACGAACACGTATTACGAGCTCCGGGATCTGAAGGGAGCGGAGCCGACCGCAGCCGTCTAAGCTCGGGTTCGTGTCCGAGCTCGACAAGGAGACCCAGGAGCGGATCGAGGATCCGGTCTCCCAACAGGCGGAGGAAGAGACCCGTCTGACGCCCGCCGAGGCGATCACGCAGATGCGGATCAAGGTGCCGCCGCGCGCGAACCGCAAGCTCGCGACGCTCGTCGACCGCATCAACGAGGACGATCAGGTGAAGGCGTGGTGGCACGTCTCGAACGTGAACGCGGTCAAGCGCCTCGAGATCAACGACCACTCGTGGGTGCACATCCAGATCGTCACGAACATCGCGCTCAAGCTCCTCCGCCAGCTCACGAAGCACCACGTCGAGCCTGCGATGGTTCGCGACTACGGGATGAGCCGCGACGACGCCGAGATCGTCGTCGTCCTCGGCGCTCTCCTCCATTGCATCGGCATGTCGGTGCACCGGGAAGGCCATGAGGACTGGAGTCTCTTCCTCGCCGAGCCGAAGATGCGCGAGCTCCTCGATGGCCTCTACGACGAGCCCGAGCGAACCGTCGTCATCGTCGAGGTGCTGGGCGCGATCACGAGCCATCGCGAGGACGGAAAGCCCCTGACTCTCGAGGCCGGCATCGTACGGGTCGCCGACGCGCTCGACATGGCGAAGGGCCGGTCACGGATCCCGTTCGAGCACGGCCGCGTCTCGATCCACTCGCTTTCCGCGGCCGCGATCGACAGCGTCCATATCGGCGACGGGGAGCAGGCGCCGATCTCGATCGAGATCGAGATGAACAACTCCTCCGGCGTCTACCAGGTGGACGAGCTCTTGAAGGCCAAGCTCCGCGGCTCGGGCCTGGAGCCCTACGTGGAGGTCGTCGCGCGCATCGACACCGAGGCCGAGAAGAGCCTCATCCCGCTGTATCGCCTCGAGCTCTGAGCGCGGGGCGGACGCTACAATGGCCTCGCCCTTGCGGGGTCGTCTAATGGTAGGACGCCTGACTCTGGATCAGGTAGTCAAGGTTCGAGTCCTTGCCCCGCAGCCTCAGAAAAGTGTCGTTTTGGCGAGGTTTTTGTAGGTCGGAATCATCCGATCGAGTTAGTCCGCTCGGCCCACTCTTCACCGATAAGAGGGGTAGACGTCGTCAATCACAGCGAGGCGAGGGTGCCGCAGCTCCGCCGCGCTGGCCGACTAACCGCGGCAGGCGACGTCCTCTCCCGAGGAGGGGCGCACGGAAGGAGGATCCGGCGCCCCTCACTCTTCTTCCGCCGGGCTCCGTGAAACACGAAGGCCGCCCGGGAGAGCGGCCTTCGACGAGGAGAGGAACGACGCTTTTGCGGCAGAGCGTCGGTCATGGAGTTCCTCGGCAGAACGGCCACTCCTCTTTAGCCCCGCCTACCAATCCTCAAGGTTTGCGCGCTGCTGCCGATTCAGGCCACGAGGACGCGAAATCCTCCTGCGGCTCGGGGAATGACCGCCAGCAGTCCCCAAGTGGCAGACGAGCGGCGGCCCACGGGCCGCCGCTCCTCCTTAATGTCGCGTTCGCTACCCTGTGCCGGTCGGGCGCATTCGTCTAGTGGCCTAGGACGCCGCCCTCTCACGGCGGTAGCACGGGTTCGAATCCCGTATGCGCCTTTTCACGCTGCGCCCTTCCACGAAAAGGCGCATGAAGAGCGGGATCAGGGCCGCGCTGGGCCACGGGAGGAGACGCCTGCGGCATACACCTGTGCATACATCGCGCAGGCGGGTCGCGACCTAGCCGCACGGGGCCGCACGCGCGAGGATGCGCCCGTAGGCTACTTCGTCGAGCGAGCTGCTCGCGACCCCGCCTGGCGGGCCGCGCAGATCGCGGGAGCGTAGTTCGGTGACGAGGGCGCGGGTCATGGCGTCGAAGCTCTCAGAGAAGTCGTCGAGTTGGGGCGATGCTATGACGATTGATGCACGCTGCTCCGTTCGCATCCGTATTCGCCAGCGGAGCTCCTCGATGCGTCCATACGTTCGGGCCATGTTCGCGGTCAGCCCGTAGTCGCCGAGAAGTTCGGCCAGCGACGGTGCGTTAGCGATCCAGCCTCCATCGAGAAGCTGCAGGGAGGACAAGCGTGGTCGGGCCGAGGTTTTGGTCCAAGTCGCCGAGGCTCTTGAGGTTCGCACTCAGCTCGTCGCGCACCGCCCCGAGCCTTCGCTGTACCTCGATCACCTGCTGTTCGAGCAAGCTTTCGGCGCTCTTCTCGGTCTTCTTGACCTCCTGGTCTCGCTCCCAGGCGAGGGCGATCACGAACGCGAGCAGCGCGGCGGCGAAGCCTGGGACGAGCTGAGTGGCGTACCCCTCCAGACCGTAGGCGCAGACGAGCCATACGCTGAACCCTGCGACGAGGACTAGCGAGAGGACGAGGGCGACAAGCGGCAGCGAAAGGCGAGGATTGGCGGCAGAGGAGTGTTGGACATCGGCATCCGAGCCCCTGCCTCCTGAGAACGTGTCCCTCTTCGCCATCTTGCGGCTCGGTTCAGCGCGTCCTAGGTTCGACTAGGGCCGGGTCGTGGGAAGCGCCGGCCGTTCGGCTCGCCGCCCGGCCCTTTTAGTCGGTTACGTCCTCAACGCCCACGGCGCGCTCGTGGCGGGCACGGGTGAGCACCTCGTCCACACGCTGACGCGAGACCCCGAGCGCGCGGCCGAGTTCGGCCTTACTTGCGCCAGCCTCGTGTGCGTCGAGCAACGCGCTCCGGAAGTCGCGCCTTGCTTTGTCGAGGCGTTGAAGCGCATCGAGTGCCTTTTTGTAGGCGCGGAGCACAGCCTTGATTTCAGCATCGTGTGCCATGTCCGCACCATAACAGGCAGGTGCAGCTTGCACTTGCAACGCAAGTGTTACTTGCGCCTGCGTTCGACCTCCGCTATTTTTTGGGCGCCGGGGTAACCGCGACCGGCCAGGGAGACGTTGGCGGGACGCGACCCGTCTCCACTTCAGAGGATTCGACACGAACGGGCGTGTTCCGCTGCGCTCGGCCTCCCTTTGCGGCGGGGAGGTCGAGCGGAGCCGGGAATGAGCTCTGCTCCGAACAAAGGAACCGAATGAAGTACCGCAAGACACTCGCGGCCGGGCTCGCCCTCGCTGCCGCAATCGCAGCAGCTCTCGCCCTTGCGGGCGTAGCCCAGGCCGACACCCCGGGCTGCGTGACGAAGAGCGAGTACCGCCACGTCCACAAGGGCGACTCGATTCGTCGCGTCCATCGCATCTTCGACACGCGGGGGTTCCTCCAGGAGAAGGGGACCTCGGGCGGCTATCCCGCGAAGCTGCGCATCTACAAGGGCTGTGGCTCGTTCCCGGACGTCGCGGTCGGCTACAAGCGGAAGGCCGACGGCGTCTGGCGCCTCACGGAGAAGACGAAGGTCGTGATGGGCGAGTGAGGGCTGCTGACTCACTCGGCCAAGAAGGACACGTCGCCGCTCGACGGACCCTCTCTAGACTCGAACGGCGAGACAGCCGTTCAGTTTGAAGTGGACAAGCTGGTCTGCACCTAAACCGCCACTAAGCAGTCGCCCAACGAGATTAAGGCCGCTTTCGGGCGGCCTTATCTATGCCTTCAGCAGTTCAATGAACGACCGGGGCCCCCTCCCCTCGCCGGGTCGTAACCCCCGGTGGGCGCTGCCGCCGCTAAAAGAATTTCCCCGCGAGCGAGGGTGCAGAAATGCAGCTCGGGCGTAGACTCGACGCATAGCAGGCCGCCGCTCGCGCCTGACCCCGGAGCTGCGCGAGACGATCGAGGAGCAGCTCGAGCAGGGCGTCCCAATCGTCGTCGTCGGCCAGCGCGTCGGCGTCCCGAAGCGGACGCTCCACTCGTGGCTCGCGACGGGCAAAGTCGAGCGGCGCGAGAGGCCCGACCCGCTCGCCGAGGCGATCGCACCCGCGCGCGCCGAGCCGCTCGGCCTCGACGAGCGCCTACAGGCGGCCGTGCCCGGGCTCGTCGGCGTTGTCCTGGCCGCTGCGCAGCGCGGCTCCTGGCAGGCGGCCTTCCGCCTCCTGGAGGCGATCGACCCCGAGCGCTGGGGACGGCAGTCGAGGCAGCCGCCGGCGGGCGTGCCGCCGCCCTCGCCGCGCGCGCAGGAGGTCGCCGACCTGTTCAGCGAGATCGACGAGCTGGCCGCCGCGCGTCGTGCGAAGATGACGCGATGAGCGAGTCCGACGACTACGTGCGCACGCTCGCGCTTCGGGGGGCGAGTCGCGTCACGCTTTCCGCCTTCCAGAAGGCCGCCGACCCGGGCGCGCCATCCGCGCCGATCATCTCGCAGGGTGCTCTCATGCGGAGGTCGTAAGCTCCCCCGCGCAATCGACGTGAGACCCGCGACCCTCATCCGCTCGGTTCGCGTCGACCTCCCCCTCCGAATAGAGCCATCCGAGAGGCCGCTCAGCGCAAGCCTCGCGTGGAATCTGGAACGTCGGCGACCTTTGGAAAGCGCCTGACGGCGAACCGGACACGCTCGTGCTGTGGAAGCCACCGGCCAGCGAGACTGCTCTTCAAGCCCGATTCGCGCACGCTGGGGCGAACGAGGACGCTCGCGCACCGCGCGACCTCGTCTCTTGAACCGCGAGCGGAGCAGCTCTAGCGTCTACTGACCTTGGCGCGTCTTCGTTACCGGCTGGTCGACGTCTTCACTGATGTGCCCTTCCGCGGTAACCCGCTCTGCGTCGTGCTCGACCTGTGTCCAGAGGAACTGATGCAGGCAGTCGCGCGCGAGGTGAATCTGAGCGAGACGACGTTTCCGACGCAGACTGGCGATGACCGGTATGAGATGCGGATCTTCAGCCCAACCGTCGAATTGCCGTTCGCTGGGCATCCCTCGATTGGAACCGCGTGGGTGCTGGGGGCGAGGCGCTGGACGCAGGTGACCAGTGGAGCAACGGTGACGGTCGAGGCTGACGAGCGGGGAGCGCGTATGACGCAGCCGTCTCCGGAGTTTGAGCCGATCGACGAGCACCGGGATGAGATCCTTGCCGCCCTGGGGTTGTCCGCCGCCGATGGCGTTGTGCGGTCAACCGCCGGCGGAACGACTCACATTCTGGTTGCGACCTCAGAACCGATCGACGGCCTGAATCCTGATCTCAATCGCGTGGCGGCGATCAGCCGGAGCTGCCGGTCTCACACCATGGTTCCGATGCGTGAGCTCAACCGGGGGCGGGTACATGCGCGCGTCTTTGGGCCGGCGGCCGGCGTGAGCGAGGATCCGGGCTCGGGCTCGGCCGCCGGTCCGATCGGGCTGTTCGCTCGTGAGCTCTGGGGCACTGACGAGCGGCTGGTGGTGGCGATGGGCGCGGAGAT
>JBKPRJ010000073.1:0-24375 GCA_046734455.1 Actinomycetota bacterium
GAATCCTGGCGGGCCCACCTAGCCGTCTATTCCGTTGGAATCTCGAAGCGAGCGATGATGCCCGGGTCGCCGCCCTCGGCGAGTAGCCGGGAATCGGGATCCCGAGTCGCCACCCATGCGTAGCCGTGCTCGGGATAGGCAACGACGTCCGGAAACCCGCCCGCGCTGATCGCGAGGATCCGGGCCGGTTCGTCCGTGGGATTGCTGAAGGCGTGCAGTCCGGCCCGTCCGTCCGGGCAGAAGACGACGTCGCCGGGCGCAAGCTCCTCCTGGCTCTCCTGATTCCGAAAGACCGGACGGCCGCCGAGCACGAAGAACATCTCCTCCGCCCCGAAGTGCATGTGCAGCCGATCTTCCGGCGCACCGGGAGCGAGCTCGTACAACGTCGCGCCCATGCGGGCGTCGTCAGGCCGCCAGAAGACCCGGTGCCGTCTTCCTTCCTCGTCCCTGTCTCCGTCCCATTCGTCGGAGAAGAGGTTCTGCCGTGTCATTCGGGGATCCCTCCGTGGTGGCTCGTCTCAACGCTACCGTTCCCCGCATGGCGGTCAAGCGCATGGATCACGTGGGCATCGTGGTCGACGATCTCGCTACCGCGAAGGAGTTCTTCGCCGCGCTCGGACTCGCTTTGCAGGGTGAGGGCTCGGTCGAGGGCGCGTGGGCGGACCGCGTCGTGGGACTCGAAGGCATTCGCTCGGACCTGCGATGGTGGAGACGCCGGACGGGCACTCGCGCCTCGAGCTGATCAGTTCCACGTGCCGCCGATCCCGGAGGGCGACCGGCACGCGCCGGCGAACGTACCCGGCATCCGCCACCTCTCATTCCTCGTCGACGACGTCGACGCTGCTATCGCGCGCGTAGAAGCCCGCGGCGGTGAACTCCTCGGCGAGGTGGAGAAATACCGGGACATCCTTCGGCTCTGCTACGTCCGGGGGCCGGAGGGGAGTGAATCGGCTAGGGCTGCGGGATCACCCGGGTGAAATGAGGCCCGGGGTATTGCCTCCGCGAAGATTCCCTTTGTATGTTCGCCCGTGGGATGGGAGGGCGGAGCAGATAGCCGTGCGAACGTCGGTGTTGTCGGGGCTCGAGCCGACGACCTTCTGGTCGCATTTCGAGGCCCTAACGAAGATCGCGCGCCCGTCTCGCAACGAGGAGGCCGTGAGCGCGCATGTTCGCGCCTGGGCAGACGAGCATGAGTTCGAGGTTGACGACGACTCGGCGGGGAACCTCGTCGTGCGCGTGCCGGCCACGGAAGGCCGTGAGTCTGCGCCGAAGATCACCCTACAAGGCCATCTCGACATGGTCTGCGAGCGCGAGCCGGACAGCCCGAACGACCCCGCTGAGGGCAGGATCGAGCTCGTCCGGGACGGGGACTGGCTAACGGCGGACGGCACGACGCTCGGGGCGGACGACGGTGTGGCGATCGCGGCGATGATGGCCCTCGCCGAGGACGAGTCGTTGCCGCACGGCCCGCTCGAGCTCCTGATGACCGTGGCCGAGGAGGTCGGTCTCGAAGGGGCGAACCGACTTGATCCGAAGCTCGTCACCGGCTCGGTCCTGGTCAACCTCGACAGCGAGGAGGACGGGAAGCTCACGGTGGGGTGCGCGGGCAGCACGGACACGTGGATCCACCTCGAGCAGCCGCACGAGGCCACGGAGCCTCACTCGGTCACGCTGTCGGTGCGTGCAAGCGGCGGGCTCGGTGGGCACTCGGGCAGCAACATCTCGCTCGGCCGCGCGAACGCAATCAAGGTGCTCGGGCGAGTCTTGCGCGAGGCATATTCCGCTGCGCCGTTCCGCCTGGTCTCACTAAACGGCGGGAAAAGCCGCAACGCCATCCCGCGCGACGCGGTCGCGGTCGTTTCGGTCCCCGCGGAGCGCGAGGCTACGCTCCGGGAGAGCGTCGAACGTGCGGCCGCCACCGTGCGGGACGCATTCAGTACGACCGATCCCGGAGCGACGGCCACGGTTGACAACGCCCAGGGCGCCGCGGCCGCGTGGAGCGAGGAAGCGACTGCAACGTTGCTTGACGTCATCGCGCTCGTGCCCACGGGGCCGCTCGCGATGAGCCAGGATTTCGATGACCTCGTCGAGACCAGCAGCTCGCTCGGGGAGGCAGTCACGGAAAACGGTCGCCTCACCCTCCACAGCCTTTCGCGCTCCTCGAACGATTCGGCCCTTCCGGAGACGATCGCCGCGCTCGATGCCGCTGCGCGCCTCGGAGGGGGCCAGCTCGAGGTGAAACACAACTACGGAGGCTGGCGCCCCGACCTCGACTCGGCGGCGCTTGCTGCGCTACTGGCCTCCTACGAGCGCCTGTTCAGCGAAGAGCCGATCGTGACCGCCGTGCACGCCGGTCTCGAGACCGCGGTGATCGGGGACAAGGTGGCCGGGCTGGACATGATCTCGTTCGGCCCGCAGATCGAGGCGCCTCACTCCCCTGACGAGCGCGTCAGCATTCCGACTGTGGAACGGTTCTGGAAGCTGCTCGTCGGATTTCTGGACGAGATGTCGAAGGTGGAGAAGCCGTGAGCCGCTGGTTGCTCGTGCTTCTCCTCGTGCTCGGGCTCGGAACCATCCTCGGCGTCTCGGCTGCGGTCGGAAACGGCGACAACACGGGCGAGACGGTCAGCGCGTCCGACTGGGCGGACGACGTCTGCGGCGCCGTGGGCGCGTGGGAAGGCCAGCTGGAGACGCTTAGCGACGAGTTGAGCGAGAGCAACTACGCAGGCCGTCAGAACGACGGCGGAAGCGGTGACTCCGTCGAGCGGACGCTCATCGTCCGCGGCGCCATCGACCGCGCGATCCAGTCCACGGACGACACGCTGGGCGAAGGCCTGACCCGAGCCGGGACTCCCGACGTAAGCCAAGGCCAGCAGGCCTCGCAGATCCTCCAGGACTGGGCCGCCAAGACGGAGAACGACCTCCGCGTCGCCAAGCAGACGCTCAAGGACGATCCGGCTTCCACGTCCGCCGCCTTCTCGGCACTCGGAAGCGCGGTGGCCGCGCTGCAGAAATCGGTGGTCGACGGGCGCGACGCGTTCAAGCAGGTTGCCGGGCTCGATCCCGCGCTCGCCGATGCGCTGCAGTCGAGCAGGAACTGCCAGAAGCTCCAGGAGGACGAGGCATGAGGAAGCTCCTGCTCCTCATCGTCGCTCTCTTCCAGCTCCTGCCGGGAGTCGCCTACGCGCAGGGCGCGGCGCCGGCGGAATCGGCCACGAGCACCGGTGACTGGATCCTGATCGCGATCGAGGGCCTGCTCGTAATCGGCTTCATCGCACTGGGCGTCCGTTCAGGCGGGATCGGGCTGGGACTCTGGGGAGGTGTCGGAACGCTCATCCTCGTCTTCTTGTTCGGTCTGGACCCGGGCGAGCCGCCCGTCAGCGCGATGCTCATCATCATCGCCGTCATCGCCGCGGCCGCCGCTATGGAGGCGGCGGGCGGCATCGACTACATGGTTTTGATCGCGAGCAGGGCCCTTCGCGCCCGACCCAAGTCGATCAACTACGTCGCCCCGTACGTCTCGTATCTCCTCTGCATCCTCACGGGCACGAGCAACACGTTCTTCTCGATCATCCCCGTGATCAACGAGGTCTCCTTCGCGAACAAGATCCGGCCGGAGCGGCCCCTCGCCGGGTCGACCGTGGCCTCGGCACTCGGGATCACGTCGAGCCCGGTGGCCGCCGCCACCGCGACTCTCCTTCCGCTCGTCGAGGTCTATCACTACGACCTGATCGACGTCCTTCTGATCACGATCCCGGCGAGCATCGTCGCGATCTTCGCCATGTCGTTCGTCATGAGCCGCCACGGCGTCGATCTCGAGGACGATGTCGAGTACCGGCGGCGCGTCGATGCGGGCCTCGTCAAGCCGCCGGCTGCGACCGCGGCAATCCAACTCGCGCCATACGCGAAGCGCAGCGTCGCGATCTTCCTCGGTGCGGTGGCCGTGATCTGCATCTTCGGCCTCTTCGAGGACATCCGTCCGACCATTTCCTCCGAGGACGGCGGCACGGAGCCGCTCGCCGTCACGCCGATCATCCAGATGGTCATGCTTGCCGCGGCAGCGCTGATCCTGCTCCTCTGCAAGGTCAAGGCGACGCTCGTCCCGACGATGTCGATCTTCCGTTCCGGCATGGTGGCGATGATCGCCCTCTTCGGTATCGCTTGGATGGCCGACACGTTCATCGCGGCCAACGAGGACGCGATCGTGGAGGCGCTCGGCGGTCTCGCGGAGCAGTGGCCCTTCATGATCGCGATCGCGATCTTCGGCGTCGCCGCCCTGACGACGAGCCAGTCCGCTGCGACGCGGACGATGGTTCCGCTCGGCCTCGCGCTCGGGATCGGAGCGGGCTACATGATCGCCATGTGGACCGCGGTCGTCGGCGTCCTCTTCCTCCCGGCCAACGGCACGCAGATCGCGGCGGCCGAGGCGGACTCGACGGGCACGACGACGCTCGGCAAGCGGGTCATCGATCACTCGTTCCAACTGCCGCTTCAGGTCGCTTGGATCACGACCGCGCTCGTCGGAATCGCGATCGTGGCGGTTTTCCACTAGATGGCACGAGCCGAACAGGCCGGCCCCTGGGAGCCGGTCGCTCCAGCCGAGAAGAAGATGACCGTCCTCGGCGCCGCCTTCCTGGGCGTCGGGGCAATGGTCGGGGCGGGCATCTTCGCGCTTCTCGGCCAGGCGGGGGCGGTGGCGGGGTCCGCGACGTGGCTCTCGTTCCTGCTTGCCGGCGTCGTCGCCTCACTGCTCGGCTACACCGTCGTGAAACTGGGTGTCCGCTACCCCACGCGCGGCGGATTCGTTTCCTACTTCGTCGAGGCCTTCGGGAACGGGCGGCTCGTCGGGATCACGTCGTGGCTCCTCTACTTCGTCATCCTGATCGTGACGGCGATGGTTTCGGTCTCCTTCGGGGCCTACGGGAGCTCCCTCTTCTTCGGTGACGACGCGGCTGGCTACTGGGCGAAGATCCTCGCCTCGATCGCCGTCGTCGGGATGGCTCTGGTCAACCTGCTTGGCGCCGGAATCGTGGCCAAGGCGCAGTCGCTCATCGTCTGGGTGCTCCTTGCGGTCTTCGGGGTGTTCGTCGTCGTGACCCTCGCCCAGCTCGATCCATCGCTGCTTTCGCCCTCGGACTACCCATCGCTGGACAAGGTGATCGCCTCGGTCGCGCTGACGTTCTTCGCCTATCTCGGCTTCTCGGTGATTGCGTTCGCCGCCGGCGACTTCGCGAATCCGAGCCGAATGCTGCCGCGGGCGATGTCTCTTGCGCTCCTGGTGACCACGATTCTCTACGTAGCGGTCAGCCTCGGAGTCTTCGGCACGCTTACGGTCGACGAGGTGATCGAGCACG
Source organism: Actinomycetota bacterium (assembly GCA_046734455.1). Classification (GTDB taxonomy): domain Bacteria; phylum Actinomycetota; class Thermoleophilia; order Gaiellales; family Gaiellaceae; genus DATEOR01. Next base: position 5,355 of record JBKPRJ010000073.1, read on the forward strand.
GAGACACGGCCCTCGCCGAAGCTGCCCGGCCGGCGCTCGGTGACGCTGGGTTTACGATCATGGCGATCGCCGCTCTCCTGGCGACGGCTTCGTCGATCAACTCGAACATCTTCGCCGCGGGAGGCCTGACGCAGACGCTCGCCGAGCTCACGCAGTTCCCGCCGATCTTCGGCCAGCCGGGTTACTTTCGCGGGAGCCGGGGAGTGACGATCACCGCGGCCCTCGTGCTCGTGCTTGCGAATGTGTTCGACCTGAGTGCCATCGCGTCACTCGGAAGCGCGGTGTCGCTTCTCGTCTTCTTGGTCGTCGGGCTCGCAGGGCTGCGGCTACGCCACGAGACGGGCGCGAGCGCGACGGTGGTCGGGCTTGCCATGCTCGTCACCGGGCTCGTGCTCGTCCTCTTTGCGATCGACACCGCTCGGAACGAGCCGCAGACATTCGTGGCGATGATCCTGATCGCCGCTCTGGCCGTCGTGTTGGATCTCGTCTGGAAACGCGTGCGGCCGCGCACGGCTCCGACCACCGTCGGAATCTGAGCGATGGCCCGGGCCACGGCGACGTCCATCGACGGCAGGAGCTTCGCTTTCAGGTCGCCGGTGGACGGGCTCGAGCTGCAGCCCGGGAGCTACGCGGCACTGGTCGAGCACCTCGGCCAGGTGCACGCGGTCGAGCTGGCGCCCGGCGACGCATCCTCCGTCGAAGGACGCGGCATGCTGCTCGAGCAGGGAGTCGCACCGTTTCACGAGCTCGAGATCCGGCGGGCAGACGGAGCGCTGGTCAACAGTTGGCTGGAGAAGACGCGCCCCGAGCGCGCGGGCCTCGACGTCGGCGAGCTTGCCTCCGAGCCCGGCATCCGCTTCCTCCTCGATGCGAGCGGCTTCGACCGCCACACTTTCTTCTGCGGTCAGTCCGGATCCGGCAAGAGCTATGCGCTGGGCGCGGTTCTCGAGCAGCTGCTCCTCGAGACGTCGCTGCGTATCGTCGTTCTCGATCCGAACTCCGACTTCGTTCGTGTCGAGTCTCTGCGTGAAGGAGTCGACGGTGAGATTGCAGCTCGTTATCGAAGCGCCGCAGAGGGCGTCGTCGTCCGGCACGGTGGGGCCGGACCGGGCCGGCTCCACGTTCGCTTCACGGATTGCGACGCGGAGGAGCAGGCCGCCGTGCTCCGGCTCGATCCGATACGCGACCGCGAGGAATATGGCGTGCTGATGGATCTCCTCGAGCAAGGGCTTGAGGCGGAAGGGAGCGCGAGCCAGGTGGCCGATCGGCTGCTCGAGTCGACGAATCCTGAGATGCGCGCGCTCGGTATGCGCCTGCGCAACCTCGGCATCCACCGCTGGTCCATCTGGTCGACAGGTGACGAAGGCTCGGTCCAGGATCTCGTCGCCTCAGGAGGGCCGCGCGCTCTCGTCGTGGATCTCGGCTCCCTGGAGACGCCTGGCGAGAAGGCGATCGCCGCGGAGAGCGTCCTCGCCGCGCTTTGGCGTCGGCGGGCCGACCGAGAGCCGGTCCTGATCGTCATCGACGAGGCGCACAACGTCTGCCCTCGGGAGCCTGTCGACGAGGTGACTGCGCTTGCGACCGAGCACGCGGCGCGGATCGCGGCCGAGGGGCGGAAGTTCGGTCTCTACCTTCTCGTCTCGACGCAGCGACCGCAGCGCGTGAACGACCTTGTCGTCTCGCAGTGCGACAACCTCGTTCTCATGCGCATGACGTCGGCCGGCGATCGCGCGTACATCGCCGACACGCTGTCGTTCGCCCCTCGCGCTCTGGTCGACCGCGCGGGTGCATTTCGCCCGGGCGAGGCACTTGTCGCCGGCAAGGTGGCGTCGCATCCTGCGTTCCTGCGCTTCGGGCCCCGCATCGCCGAGGAAGGCGGGAGTGACGTCCCGTCGACCTGGGCGGAGGGGCGCTCGTGAACGCGGTCGCCGCGAAAACGGTCGCGCCGGCGGGGAGCATGCTCGTCCTGCTCACCCTCGCGGCCGGACAGTTCCTCATGACGCTCGACAGCTCGGTCATGAACGTGTCGATCGCGACCGTGGCGAAAGACGTCGGGACGACAGTGACAGGGATCCAGGGTGCGATCACGGCCTACACGCTCGTGATGGCCGCGTTGATGGTCACCGGCGCCAAGGTGGGGGCGATCATCGGGCGAAAGCGCGCATTCGCCATCGGCTGCGTCATCTATGGCTGCGGCTCGTTCACGACCTCCATCGCGCCGAGCCTGCCGGTGCTCCTCCTCGGCTGGTCGTTTCTCGAGGGCGTCGGTGCCGCGCTGATCATGCCCGCCATCGTCGCGCTCGTCGCCGGGAACTTCCCGGCCGGGCGCCGACCGGCTGCATACGGGATGGTTGCTGCGGCCGGTGCAATCGCGGTCGCCGTCGGGCCGCTGATCGGAGGGTTCTGCACGACCTACTTCTCTTGGCGGTGGGTCTTCGCCGGCGAGGTCGTCATCGTCGCGGCGATTCTCATCCTCACCCGTCGAATTGCCGACGCGCCCGTGGAGAGGCGGCCGAAGCTCGACCTCGTCGGCGCGGTACTGTCGGCAGTCGGCCTCGGGCTTGTCGTCTTCGGGGTGCTCCGGACCGGCGCGTGGGGGTGGATCCTGCCGAAGGCGAAAGGGCCTTCGTGGGCGGGGCTCTCGCCTTCCGTCTGGCTCGTGATCGGAGGCGTCGCGGTGCTCTTGCTCTTCCGCATGTGGGAGATGCGCGTCGAAGCGCGCGGGGGAGAGCCGCTCGTTCGCCCCGGGATGCTGCAAAACCGCCAGTTGAGCGGCGGGCTCGCGATGTTCTTCTTCCAGTTCCTCGCCCAGGCGGGTCTCTTTTTCACGATTCCGCTCTACCTGTCGGTCTGCCTCGGTCTTTCGGCGATCGGGACGGGCGCGCGGCTCCTGCCGCTCTCGGTGACGCTGCTCATCGCGGCGCTCGGGATCCCGCGCGTCTTTCCGAACGTCTCGCCGCGGCTCGTGGTGCGCACGGGCCTGCTCGGCCTCTTCGCGGGGACGGTGGTACTTCTCGCCGGCCTCGAGCCCGCCTCCGGTCCCGAGATCGTCTTCGTGCCGATGCTTCTGATCGGTCTGGGGATCGGGGCGCTCGCCTCCCAGCTCGGCGCCGTCACCGTTTCGGCCGTTCCGGACGAGCAGAGCACGGAGGTCGGGGGGATCCAGAACACCGCGACGAACCTTGGTGCTTCTCTCGGGACTGCGATCTCCGGGTCGATCCTCATCGCAGCCGTGTCGGCTTCCTTCCTTGCGAACATCCAGGCGAGCCCGGCCATCCCCGAAAGCGTGAAATCGCAGGCTGCTGTCGAGCTTGCGGGAGGGGTTCCGTTCGTCTCGGATGCCGATCTCCAGGCAGCGCTGGACGAGTCGAACGCGAACAACGCGACAAGCCAGGCAGCTCTCGATGCGTACGCTGACGCGCGCCTCGATGGACTGAAAGCCGCCCTCGCGATCCTGGCGCTCCTGACGCTGAGCGCGCTCTTCTTCGCACCGCGGATCCCAACGTCGCAACCGGCGGCGCCCGCAGGAGCGACCTAGCGATGTGCCGCTGGCTGGCCTACTCGGGATCGTCGATCCGGCTCGAGGAGCTGCTCGTCAAGCGTGACCGTTCCCTGATCGACCAGAGCCTTCACGCCCGTCAGGGAGCCACCCCGACGAACGGCGATGGCTTCGGCGTCGGCTGGTACGAGGAAGGCGAGCCGCCGAGGGTCTACCGCAGCACTCATCCGGCGTGGAACGACCGCAACCTCCGCGAGCTCGCAGCGGGAATCTCCTCTCCACTCTTCTTCGCGCACATCCGCGCCTCGACCGGCACCGCGATCCAGGAGACCAACACGCACCCATTCCGCTACGCGAACCGGCTCTGGATGCACAACGGCCTCATCCGCGACTTCCATCTCGTGAAGCGCGAGCTGCAGCACGCCGTTGACGACGTGTACTTCGGCTCGATCGAAGGGACGACCGACTCCGAGACGATGTTCTATCTCGCCCTGACCTTCGGGCTCGAGGAGGATCCAGTGCCGGCCGTCGAGCGAATGGTCGGGTTCGTCGAGGAGGTCGGCCGAAGGCGCGGGATCGAGCATCCAATCCAGATGACCGTCGCGACGACCGACGGGGCGACGATCTGGGCGTTTCGGTACTCGAGCGAGCACGATTCGCGCTCGCTCTACTTCAGCACGCGTATGGACGCCCTCAAGGAGCTCTATCCAGAGAGCGCAGAGCTCCAGAGCCTTTCTGACGAAACTCGGGTGGTCGTTTCAGAGCCGCTCGGCGATCTTCCCGGCGCGTGGCAGGAGGTTCCGGAATCGCACGTCGGCATCGTGGAACCAGGCACCGACGAGCTGAAGCCGTTTTCACCCCGCTCCTGACGGGGGGCCGGTTGAACGTTTATGATTGCGTGGTCAAGGAAATCGGAGGAGCATGTCCCTCGGACTTCTCGTGCTACGTGTCGTGCTTGGCGTGATCATGGTCGCCCACGGGACGCAGAAACTCTTCGGCTGGTGGGGCGGGCCAGGGTTGCAAGGTACCTCGGGCATGTGCGAGCACCTCGCGTTCAGAGCGCCCTTGGTCATGTCCTGTGCCCTGGCGCTCGCCGAGGCCGGCGGGGGTCTGTTGATCGCGGCTGGGCTTCTGACCCCCCTCGGAGCGCTCGCGGTCGCGGCCGTGATGGCGAACGCCGTGTACCTCGTCCATCTGCCCAAGGGGTTCTTCGCCGCGAACGGGGGCTACGAGTTCAACCTTTCGATCGCGGGAGGCGTTATCGCGCTGGCCGCGACCGGGCCGGGGCGCTACTCGCTCGACCACGTGATCGGCTGGGACGACAACCTTTCCGGAGCGTGGTGGGCCCCCGGCGTCGCTGCCGCTGCGCTCGTGCTTGCGTTCTTCGTCCTCACCGTCGGGCGCCGTCGGCCGGCCGTCGGCGAAGCGCCCGCGTAGTCCCGAACCCCGCCCCTCAGTAGACGTGTATTTCGCTGATGCTGGCTCGGCCGCCGAGTGAGTTCCCCAGTGTGACGATCTTGACGAAGCGAGCCCTGCGGTCTGGGAAATCGAAGATCTCCTGACCGGAGGTCTCGCTGCTCGAGAGCGCGCTGACCGCGACACCCCAATGGATCCGGTCGCGAGACGTGAGCACGCGAATGCCGGTTGCGCGGGCGTCCCCGCGCCGGAACGAGATCCCGATCTTGTCGACGGTGCGCCGGCGTCCAAGGTCGTACGTGAGCCGCCCGCGGTCGAGAGCCGTCCACCACGTGGACTGCCGGCCGTCGATCGTCGCAGCGGCGTCCCCCGGATCCGTGTCCGTCGTCACGCCGCGGATCGTGAGCGCTCGCGCGCGCGGCGGGAGGAGCCGGTAGCGCAGTAGCGCCTCCTCGAAGAAGTAGTCCCCCCAGATGAGCCCTGTGTCCGTGTTCCCCTCGGGCTCGGAGTACGTTCCATGTTGAAGGACTGCGTCGTTCGACGAGCCCTGTGCCGTGAAAGACGACGACAGCGAGCGTATGGTCGCGCGAGCCGCGCGAGCAGCAGCAACCCAGACGCCGCGACCGCCGCAGCCGAGCTGTCCTTCGGCTCGAACGGGATTCCAGGCGCCCCGAAGTCCCAGTACGGTGCGCCGTCGGCGGGGAGATGGGCGAGGTAGAAGTCCGCCGTTCGCCGTGCGGTCCCGAGGAACCGGCGATCGCCCGTTTCGCGGAAGGCGATCGCGAAGCCGTAGATAGCCCATGCCTGCCCGCGAGACCATGTCGACTCCGCGTCGTAGCCGGCGTGCGTCCCGCGCTCGAGGACGTTCCCCGTCGCCGGGTCGTAATCGACTACTTGATAGGTGCTTCCGTCCGGCCTGACGGAGTTCTCCCGCGTCCGGAGCGCGTGATTAACGGCCATGTCGTACAAGGCGCCACCGCCGCCGTGGTCGGCTGCCCAGAAGAGAAGCTCGAGATTCATCATGGTGTCGACGATCACGCGGAATCCGCTCGCCGTACCCCACGACCGAATGCACCCGACGGTCGGGTCGTAACGCCTGACAAGCGAGTCCGCTGCGCGAAGAAGAATCCGGCGATAGCGGCCGTCTCCCGTGAGCCGGTAGCCCTGGCCGAAGCTGTCCAGGAGCATGAACCCCAGGTCCGAAGTCGAGGTGCGCTTCTTCTGGCTCTCGAGCCCGGCCTGCGCTGCCTCGGCTCGCCTGATCCATTGCGTCCTCCCAGTGTGCCGGTACTGAAGCCAGAGGCTGCCGGCGAGGAAGCCGCTCGACCAGGCGCCGGGCCCGGTCGTCGTCCAGGCTCCGGCCGAATCGGTGAAGAACGGATACGTCTTCGGGGCAAGGCCTCTGCTCGTCTCGGCGAGCTGGGATCCGGCAAACGTCATGTCGTGCCGGGCGGCCGCGTCCAGCGGTGTGTCGGCTCGTGCCGTTGCCGGGGCACCGAAAGCACACGCCAGGCAAAAGGCGGCAAAGAAGTGTGCACGCTGGCTCGTTCTCATCGGCTGTCACCAGGAGTCGGACGATTAGGCTCAGCGCATGAGCAGGGCACTCGAGCGTCTCGAGGAAGGCCGCGTGATAGTCGCAGACGGCGGCACCGGCGCACTCATCACCGCAGCCGTTCCCAGGCTGCGCTGCCCGGAGGAGGCGAATCTCAAGGCGCCCGAGGCGGTCATCGACGTCCACCTCGGCTTCGTCCGCGCCGGCGCCGAGCTGATCGAGGCGAACACATTCGGAGCGAACCGGCGCAAGCTCTCGGCACAGCTTCTGGACGACCGCCTCGAGGAGATCGTCGAGGCCGGCGTCCGCCTCGCCCGCGAGGCGCGCGACGTCTCCGGCCAGCCGGTGCTCATCGCGGGGTCGATCGGGCCCCTCGGCGACCTTTCCGGCAGCCACGGCGCCGACGACGCGGGCGAGGTCTTCCGCGAGCAGGCACGGCTGCTCGAAGGGCGGGGCGTCGACCTCTACATGGTCGAGACGTTCTTCGAGCTCGACGAGCTCGTCATCGCGATCGAGGCGGTGCGCTCGGTCTCCTCACTCCCCGTGATCGCGCAGCTGACCTTCGACGAGGACGCCGAGACCCTCGCCGGCGTCCGCGCGGGCGAAGCGGCGTCACGTCTTCACGACCTCGGGGTCGCCGCTATAGGGGCGAACTGCGGGCTCGGTCCCCAGGCCGCGCTCGCGGCGCTCGGGGACATGGCTGCCGAAGCAGGCGGCATCCCGCTGACCGCGCAGCCGAACGTGGGCCTGCCGAGCAGGCGCGGCGGCGCGCTCGTCTACCCGAACGCAACGGCGGACTACTTCGCGGAGTTCGCGGCGCAGGCGCGGAACCTCGGCGCGCGCATCATCGGCGGCTGCTGCGGGACGACGCCCGCCCAGATCGCGGCGATCGCCGCTGCCGTCGAGCAGGAGCGCGAGCCGCGCCTGCACTTCGCCGCGGTCGAGCGGGAGGCGGCCGCAACGGTGACGCGCCCGAGCCAGAAGACGAACCTGCAGCGAAAGCTCGAAGCGGGGGAGTGGGTCGTGTCGGTCGAGCTCGACCCGCCGAAGGGCACGAACACGGAGGGGCTTCTCAGGGCGGCCGCGCGCCTGAAGTCCTCGGGCCGAGTCGACGCCACCGATTTGAACGACAACCCGATGGCGCGCGCCCGGCTCTCCGCGCTCATGGCGGCGATCGCGATCGAGGAGCAGGTCGGTCTCGAGACGATTCCGCACGTGACGCCCCGCGACGCCTCCATCATGGGACTCCAGTCGCAGTTGCTCGGCGCGCACGCGGCCGGGATCCGCAACGTGCTCGCGATCACGGGCGATCCGCCGCACGTCGGCGACTACCCGGGTTCGAGCGGCGTCTACGAGGTGGACGCGATCGGGCTCACAGAGATGCTCGCTCGCCTCAACCGCGGCGAGGACTACTCCGGAAAGGCAATCGACTCGCCGACGAGCTTCTACGTCGGGGTCGCCGTCAACCCCTCCGCGGCCGACCTGGAGGCCGAGATCCAGCGGTTCCGCGGCAAGGTCGACGCAGGCGCCGAGTTCGCGATGACGCAGGCGCTCTTCGACGTCGGCTACCTCGACCGCCTGCTCGACGCGCTCGGCGGCGCGTCGCCGGTGCCGATTCTCGTCGGCATCTGGCCCCTCACGAGCTTCGAGCTCGCCTTCCGGCTCCACAACGAGGTGCCCGGCATCACGATCCCCGAAGCCGTCCAGGAGCGGCTCGCCTCGGCGGGTCCCGATGCCAAGCGCGTCGGATTCGAGCTCGCGCGCGAGCTGGTCGAGCAGTCGCGTGGTCGCGCGGCCGGCATCTACGTCATTCCGCCCTTCAAGGAGCCGACGGCGGCTCTCGACCTTCTCGGCGGCTAGTAGAATCCATCCCATGTCCGAGCTCGCGACCATGCGCGTGAAGAGCGGCCTCGCGGAGATGCTGAAGGGCGGCGTCATCATGGACGTCACCACCGCCGAGGAAGCCCGCATCGCCGAGGAGGCCGGTGCAGTCGCGGTCATGGCGCTGGAGCGCGTTCCCGCAGACATTCGCAAGGAGGGCGGCGTCGCGAGGATGGCCGATCCCTCGAAGATCAAGGAGATCCAGGAGGCCGTCACCATTCCCGTGATGGCCAAGGCGCGGATCGGCCACTTCGTCGAGGCGCAGATCCTCGAGGCACTCGAGGTCGACTACGTCGACGAGAGCGAGGTCCTCACGCCGGCGGACGAGCAGAACCACATCGACAAGTGGAAGTTCAGCGTCCCGTTCGTCTGCGGCTGCCGCAATCTCGGCGAGGCGCTGCGGCGCATCAACGAGGGCGCGGCCATGATCCGCACGAAGGGCGAGGCCGGCACGGGCGACATCGTCAACGCCGTCCGCCACATGCGCGCGGTGATGGGCGATATCCGCCGACTCCAATGCACCCCCGAGGAAGAGCTCTTCACCGTCGCGAAGGAGATCCAGGCGCCGTTCGTCCTCGTGAAGGACGTGGCCGAGCGCGGCCGTCTCCCGGTGGTCATGTTCACCGCGGGCGGCATCGCAACCCCCGCCGACGCGGCGCTCTGCATGCAGCTCGGCGCCGACGGAGTCTTCGTCGGCAGCGGCATCTTCAAGAGCTCCTCGCCGTCCGCGCGCGCGAAGGCGATCGTCGAGGCGACCACGCACTTCCGGGATCCCGAGGTCCTCGCCCGGGTCTCCGCCGGCCTCGGCGAGCCGATGCGCGGGCTCTCCACCGCCGCGCTGGCCCCCGAAGAGCTGCTCGAAACGCGCGGCTGGTAGCGAAGCTCCACAGCGCGCTCGCCGACGCCGACCCCGAGCCCTTCTGGCTCGCGACGGCCGACCGGCCTGCTCCACGGGAGCCGCTCCAAGGCGACGTGGAGTGTGACCTCGCGATCGTCGGGGGCGGTCTCACCGGCCTCTGGGCCGCGGTGGAAGCGTTGCGCGCCGACCCGAAGCGCTCGATCGTCGTCCTCGAGGGAGAGCGGATCGCGTTCGGCGCAAGCGGTCGAAACGGCGGCTTCTGCGACTCCTCGCTCACGCACGGGCTGGCGAACGGCCTCTCGCGCTTCCCGGAGGAGATCGAGCGGCTCGAGGAGCTCGGCCGCGAGAACCTCGCGGGCATCGCGGGAACCATCGACGAGCTCGCGATCGACGCGCGTTACGAGCCGGCCGGCCTCCTCGACGTCGCAACGCGCGAGCACGAGGTCGCGGACCTCGAGGAGCACGCGGACGACTTGCGCCGCTACGGCCACGACGCCGAGTGGCTCGACCGCGATGCCGTGCGCGCCCAGATCGACTCGGCCACGTACCTAGGCGGCGTCTGGCAGAAGACCGGCGTGGCCACGCTCGACCCCGCACGGCTGGCGTGGGGCCTGGCCGCGGGAGCCGAGTCTCTCGGAGGCCGGATCCACGAGGCGACGCCCGTGCTCGGTATCGAGGCGGACGGGGCCGGCGTCTCGCTCGAGAGCCTCGGCGGGAGCGTGCGCGCGAGGCGCGTCGTCCTCGCCACGTCGGCCTTCCCGCCGCTCGTGCGCTCGATCCGGCGGTACGTCGTCCCGGTGTACGACTACGTGCTCGTGACCGAGCCGCTCTCCTCGGAGCAGCGTGCCGCCGTCGGCTGGAAGAACCGCCAGGGCGCCGCCGACTCGGGCAACCAGTTCCACTACTACCGCCTGACGAGCGACAACCGCATTCTCTGGGGCGGCTACGACGCGGTCTACAACTTCGCGAACGGCCTGGGCCCTCATCTCGACCAGCGGCCCGAGACCTTCGAGATGCTGGCGAGGAACTTCTTCACGACCTTCCCGCAGCTGGAAGGCTTGAGGTTCACGCATCGCTGGGGTGGGGCGATCGACACGTGCAGCCGCTTCTGCATGACCTTCGGGAAGGGGCTCGGCGGGAGAGCCGTGTACATCGTCGGGTTCACGGGGCTCGGCGTGGGCGCGAGCCGGTTCGGCGCCCGCGTCGCCCTCGAGCTCGCGGACGGCGTCGACTCGGAGCTCACACGCCTTCGCCTCGTGCGGACGAAGCCGCTGCCCTTCCCGCCGGAGCCGCTCCGCTGGGCGGGGATCACGCTGACGCGGAAGGAGCTCGCGCGGGCGGACCGGAAGGGAGAGCGCGGACTCTGGTTGCGCGCGCTCGACCGGGTGGGCCTCGGCTTTGACAGCTAGCGCCATCCGAGGGGCGCGCCATTGTCCGGGCCGTGAGCACCGCGGTTCGTGTCCCCTGGTCAGGCGCGTCCTTCCTGGCCTACCTCGGCGGCTTCACGATCCTCTTCGCGACGGGGGCGCTGCTCGCGGTGCTCGCGAGCGACCACGGCTCTGGAGGCTTCGCCTTGCTGGCGCTCCTCGTGTGGGCCGTAAGCGTGTTCCTCGCGTTCGTCGTCAAAGGGAGCGGACACCCGCTGACCGCCGGGTTGCTCGCGCTCACCGCCGTCGCCGCCTTCGTGACATTCGCCGGTGCGCTCCTGGACTGGATCGGCTGGTTCGACCCGGAGGATGAGGCCTTCGCGGGGTTCAACTTCGGCAAGTTCGTCGTCGAGTTGCTCACGGTCGTCGCCACCGCGTTGGCGCTCCGCCTCTTCCGCTTTCCGCTGTTCGTCTTCTTCCTGGCCGCGTCGGCCTGGTTCCTCGTCACGGACCTGATCTCGAACGGAGGGGACTGGAGCGCGATCGTCAGCATCCTGGTCGGCCTCGTCATCCTGGCTGCCGCAGTCGGCATCGACCTCGGCGAGTCGAGTCGCTACGGGCTCTGGCTGCACGTCGTCGCGGGGCTCACCATCGGCGGCGGGCTGCTCTGGTTCTTCCACGACGGCACAACAGACTTCCTCCTCGTTGCAGTTCTCGCGCTCGCCTACATGGCCATCGGGGACGGGCTTGCACGCTCGAGCTGGATCGTGCTCGGAGCTTGGGGGTTTCTCCAGACAGCCGAGCACTTCGCCGCGAAATGGTCGACCAGCGGAGAGATTCTGTTCTTCTTCTTTCCGTTTCCGCTCTTTCCGTTCCAGCAGCCGACGTTCGAGGAAGACGGCTCGACCGGGCGGCACGAATGGGCCGGGCCCTTGGTGTATGCCGCTGCGGGACTCGTCTTCATGGTGCTCGCGCTCCTCCTCGCGCGCCGCCGCCGCGGCGCCGTTCCGGCCGCCGAGCTCTTCTAGCCCGACTCTAGAATTCGAGGCATGAAGATCGGCGTTCTCGCCCTGCAGGGGAACTTCCGCGAGCACATCCGGACGCTCGCGGGTCTCGGCGTGGAAGCGATCGAGGTGCGAAAGCCCGAGCACCTCCAAGGGCTCGACGGCCTGATCGTCCCGGGCGGCGAGTCGACGGCGATCGGCCGGCTGATCGGCCTCTATTCGTTCGAGGAGCCGCTGCGGACGTTCCCGGGCGCGATGTTCGGCACCTGCGCGGGGATGATCCTCATGGGTCGCGACGGGCTCATCGGCCAGGTGGACATCGGGGTCGATCGCAACGCCTACGGCCGCCAGGTCGCGAGCTTCGAGGCCGACTTCCCGCTCGAGGACGACGAGAAGCCGCTGCGCGGCGTCTTCATCCGCGCACCGCGCGTGACGGACGTCGGCGAGGGGGTGGACGTCCTCGCCAGCCTCCACGGGGATCCGGTACTGCTCCGGCAGGGTAGGTTCCTCGTCGCGTCGTTCCACCCGGAGTTGACCGACGACACCCGGGTCCACGAGCGCTTTCTCGACCTCGTCAGGGAGGAGACGCATGTCGGGGCATAGCAAATGGTCGAGCATCAAGCACAAGAAGGGTGCGGCCGACGCCAAGCGCGGCAAGCTCTTCTCCAAGCTTTCGCGCGCGATCATCGTCGCGGCGCGGGAAGGGGGCCCGGATCCCGACGGGAACGCGACGCTCGCGACCGCGATCCAGAAGGCGCGCGACAACTCGATGCCGAAGGACAACATCGAGCGCGCGATCGCCCGCGGCGCCGGCACGTCCTCCGACGGCGACGCCTACGAGCACATCACCTACGAGGGCTACGGCCCGAGCGGCGTCGCGCTCTTCGTCGAGGCGCTGACGGACAACCGCAACAGAACTGCGTCGGACGTGCGCCATATCTTCACGAAGAACGACGGCTCGCTCGGGGAGTCGGGCTCGGTCGCCTGGCTCTTCGAGCGGAAGGGCGTCATCCTCGTCTCCGACTCGGCGGACGAGGACGACCTCACCCTGGCCGCGGCCGACGGTGGGGCGGAAGACGTCGTCCGGGAAGGCTCGAGCTTCGAGGTCATCTCCGCCCCGGACGACCTCCAGGCAGTGCGGGAAGCCCTCGAGGCAGCCGGGATCGGCTACGAGTCCGCCGACCTGACGATGCTCCCGAAGACCACGGTGGCGATCGAGGACGAGAGCGCGGCGAAGAAGCTCCTTAGGCTCATGGACGCGCTCGAGGAGAACGACGACGTCCAGGACGTCTACGCGAACTTCGACATTCCCGAGCGCATCCTCGAAGCCGCGTCAGCGTAGACAACTGTCAAGGGGGGATTTCCTAATCCTTCGTGCACATTGCTGCCGATAAGGCGGACGTGCGCGTAGAAGTGAGTGATCCAACCCTGCTCGAAGACCTGCGGGGCTTCCTCCTCAAGAACGGCTGTCCGTCCGAGTCCCGGGCGGAAGATGTCTGCGAGGTGCGAGTCATGTGGTCGGAAGGCGACCGAGCCGATCGGCTGAAGATCTTCGGACACCTGCGCGAGTGGTGTTCCGAGCATCCGGGCGTCAAGGCGAACATCCTGACCTGACGGCGCGCGCGGGAGGAACGTCCGCTCCCGTGCGTAACCTCGATGCGTGAAGGTCCTCGGTATCGACCCGGGTACGGCAGCGTGCGGATACGGAATCGTCCACGCAAGCGGCGGCCGCCTCAAGGCGGTCGAGTTCGGCTGGTGGCAGACCCCGGCAAGGGAGCGTCCAGAGCTGCGCTTGAAGCAGATCCACGACGCGATCGCGGAGCTCATCGACCGGCACGAGCCGGAGGCGGTCGTCCTCGAGGAGTCCTTCGTCGGCGCCGACGCCCGCACCGCGCTCTCCGTCGGGCAGGCGCGCGGCGCCGCGCTCGTCGCGTGCGCGTCCGCAGGCGTCTACTGCGCTGAGTATCCGCCGTCGAGCGTCAAGCAGGCCGTCTGCGGCTACGGGCGCGCCGAGAAGGCGCAGGTGCAGCGGATGGTCAAGGCCATTCTCGGCCTCGCCGAGCCGCCGAAGCCCCACCACGCGGCCGACGCGCTCGCGGTGGCGATCTGCCACGCGCTCGCCCCGCCGCTTGCGGCGCTCGCGGGGAGCGCGCGATGATCTCGCGCCTGCGCGGCAAGGCCGTCGCGTGGGACGCGGACGGGCTCGTGCTCGACGTCAACGGCGTCGGCTACAGGCTGTTCGCCACTCCCGCCGCGGTGAAGAAGGCTGATGGCGCCGACGAGGTCGTCATCGAGACCCATCTGCACGTCCGCGAGGACGCCATGCAGCTCTTCGGCTTCGCCGACAGGGACGAGCGTGAGCTCTTCGAGCAGCTGCTCTCGGTCTCCGGCGTCGGGCCCAAGGTCGCGCTGGCGATCGTCTCGGGCTACTCGCCGGGAGAGCTCCGGCGCGCGATCGTCCGCGAGGACGATGCGCTCTTCCAAACCATCCCCGGGATCGGGAAGAAGACGGCGCAGCGGGTTGTCCTCGAGCTGAAGGAGAAGATCGCGCCGCTCGCCGCCGTCGAGGCGCCGCATCTCGGAACGGGCGACGGGCACATCGTCGCCCGTGACGCGCTCGTCGAGCTCGGCTACTCCGCGGCCGAGGCCGAACAGCGTCTGGCCGCGGTCGACCCCGATCTCCCGCCGGCAGAGCGCGTTCGCGAAGCGCTGAGGGCGGCGTGAGCGAGGAGCGCGTCACGACGGCCGTGCTCGTCCCCGAGGACGAGGACTTCGACGGCTCGCTCCGGCCGCGCAGCCTGGACGAGTTCGTCGGCCAGGAGCGGATCAAGGAGCAGCTCGGCATTGCGCTCGAGGCGGCGAAGGGGAGGGGGGAGGCGCTCGACCATGTCCTCCTCGTCGGGCCCCCCGGGCTCGGCAAGACGAGCCTCGCCTACATCGTCCGCGAGGAGCTCGGCGTCGGCATCCGCTCGGTCGCCGGCCCCGCTCTCGAGCGGAAGGGCGACATGGCGGCGATCCTGACCTCGCTCGAGGAGCGCGACGTTCTCTTCGTGGACGAGATCCACCGGCTCAACCGCGCGGTGGAGGAGATCCTCTATCCGGCGCTCGAGGACTACCGGCTCGACATCATTGTCGGCCAGGGCCCGGCGGCCCGCACGCTGACGCTCGACCTGCCGCCCTTCACGCTCGTCGGCGCGACGACGCGGACCGGCCTCCTGACGACGCCGCTCCGCGACCGCTTCGGCATGACGTATCGCCTCGACTACTACGAGGCCGAAGACCTGGCGCGCATCGTCCGCCGTTCCGCCCGTATCCTCGGCGTCGAGATCGAGGACCAGGCGGCCGAGGAGATCTCCCGGCGCGCTCGGGGGACTCCACGCGTCGCGAATCGGATCCTTCGCCGTGTCCGAGACGTCGCCCAGGTGCGGCACGACGGAGCGGTCACGGTCGCCATCGCGCAGGAGGCGCTCACGCTCCTGGAGGTCGACGGGGAGGGGCTCGAGCGCATCGACCGCGAGCTCTTACGGGCGATCGTCCACAAGTTCGACGGCGGGCCGGTGGGCCTGTCGACGCTCGCGGTTGCCCTGGGCGAGGAGCCGGACACGATCGAGGACGTCTACGAGCCCTACCTGCTCCAGCTCGGCCTGATCCAGAGGACGCCCCGCGGCCGGGTGATCACGAAGCTCGGGCGCGCACATGTAGGGGCCGCCCAGAAGGCCGAGTCGAGCCTCTTCTAGAGGTCGGCGAGCAGCTCGACGCGGTTCCCGAACGGGTCGCGCACGTAGAACCGCTTGCGCCCCTCGATCCGCTCGTCCCACTGGGTTTCGACGCCCGCGGCTTCGACCCGGTGCGCAAGGTCTTCCAGAGCCGTCAGGCTCTCGACGCGAAAGCCCGGGTGCGGCCGCCTGGTTGCCTCGTGCGCCTCGTCCGAGCCGAGGTGGAGCTCCTGGCCGCCCGCCTGGAACCAGACGCCGCCGCTTTCCTGAAGCCCTTCGGGCCGCGCGATCTCCTCGAGGCCGAGCAGCGCGCCGTAGAAGCGCCGCGCGTCGCCCTCGCGGCCGTCCGGAATGGTGATGAACGCATGGTCGAGGCCGACGATCAACGCCGGTACTGCAGGTCGTGCCAGGACGGGACCGGCGCGAGCTCGAGCAATGCACGCCCGCCTCGAGGATCCCGGTAGCCGAATTCCGAGCTGCGCTCGTCCCAGGCGACCTCGAGGAGGTTCTCCTTCACGCGATGGTCGAGCCAGGCGCCGCGAAAGATCAACTTTCTGAGCCAATAGACGAGCGATTCGTCGCCCATGACCGCGAGCCGCTCCCAATTGCGGACGAGGTAGTCGCCGAGCTCGGAATGCGGCTCCGAGATGCGCCCGTGCGCAGTGAGCTCGACGAGGTCGGCGGTCTCGTCCTCCTCCAGCTCGCCCGGCTCCACGAGGCCGAGCTTCACGGCTGCAGCGTTCACGCGCTGCTCGAAATCCGTCTGGTTGAAGCTGAACCGGTAGCCGAGGAACTCGACGACGAAGTCTTCGCCGGAGAGGTAGTTGGTCTCTGACACGGGGCCTGAGAATACCGTCCGACCCGGGCTCTACGGTCTTTTGCATGTACGAGGGCACGTGGAGGCTGACTCCGTGCCCCCGCCCCGAGGTCACGGCGCTGGCAGGCGCGCTCGACCTCTCCGAGACGACGGCAAGCGTGCTCGTCAGGCGGGGGTATTCCGACCCTGCGCAGGCGCAGGCGTTTCTCGCCGCGGACATTCCCGAGCACGATCCCTTCCTGCTCGGCGACATGGAGGCGGCGTGCGCCGCGATTCGGCGCTCCATCGCCGAGGGGAGGCCGATCTGCGTGCACGGCGACTACGACGTCGACGGCATCTGCGCAACGGCACTCGCGGTCACCGTCCTGCGCGAGCTCGGCGCCGAGGTCTCGTGGCACCTGCCGAGCCGCTTCGAAGAGGGGTACGGCGTGTCCAGGGAGACCATGGCCAGGCTGGCTGGAGAAGGCTGCGGCCTCGCCCTGACCGTCGACTGCGGCATCACGGCCGTGGAGGAAGTGGCCGAGGCGAAGGCGGCGGGGCTCGAGGTGGTGGTGACCGACCATCACAGGCCGGGCGACACGCTTCCCGACTGCCCGGTCGTGGCGACTCGTCCGTCGGAGTACCCCTTCCCGGAGCTCTGCGGCACAGGCGTCGTCTACAAGCTCGCGCAGGCGCTCGGAGCCGAGCATCTCGACCGCAGGCTCGACCTCGTCGCGCTCGCCACCGTGGCCGACGTCGTACCGCTGCTGGACGAAAACCGCGGGCTCGTCGCGGCGGGCCTCAAGCGGCTCGCAGTGACGTCGAACCCCGGGCTGCGCGCGCTGATGGGAGCCGCCCGCGTCGACCCGGCCGCGGTGGATGCAGGCGCGATCGGCTTCCGTCTCGCCCCGCGGATCAACGCCGCCGGCCGGCTCGGTCACCCCGGAACTGCGCTCGAGCTGCTCCTGACGGACGACCCGAAGGAAGCCGACCGTCTTGCGGGCGAGCTCGAGACGTTGAACCGTGACCGCCAGGCTGTCGAGGACAGGATCTTGCGGGAGGCTCTGGCGCAGGTGGCCGAATGGCCCGAAGCCACGCAGCGCCGCCGCGCCTACGTGCTCGCAGGCGAGGACTGGCATCGCGGCGTGATCGGCATCGTCGCGTCGCGACTCGTCGAGCGCTTCCACCGTCCCGTCGTCCTCATCGCGGGCGGGGAGGAGGAGTGGACCGGGTCGGGCAGGTCGATCCCGGCCTTCGACCTCCACGGCGCGCTCGGCGCCTGCTCGAACCTCCTCGGCCGCTGGGGAGGCCATCGCGCCGCAGCGGGGCTTTCGATCAGGCCCGAGAACGTCGAGGCGTTCGCCGAGGCCTTCGCGGCTCGCGCGGCGGATGACCTTTCGGAGGACGACCTCGCGCCCGTCGTGCGCGTCGATGCGGTCGTGCGCGGCAGCGAGCTCACCCTCGACCTCTGCGGGGAGCTCGAGCGCCTGGCGCCCTTCGGCCTCGGCAACCCGGGGGTGACGCTGCTCGCGGTTGGCTGCGAGCTCTCGGAGCTCGGTGCGGTCGGCGAAGGCAAGCACCTGAAGCTCGCCGTCAATGCCGACGGGGCCCGTTCGGGTGCGATCGCCTTCGGTCAGGGAAGCCAGCTCGACCGCTTCCGCAGGCCCGTGCGCTACGACGTCGCGTTCAAGCTCGCTGCAAACCACTGGAACGGCACCGTCTCGCCGCAGCTCGTCGTGAAACGGATCTTCGACACGCCCGACCGGTTCGAGGACCTTCGCCTGGCGCTCGTCGCCGAGTGGAAGGCAGGGCGGGAGGGGTGGTCGGACTTCGGCCGGGCCGTCTTCACCGAGCTCGGCGTGGCAGACGGCGGAGCGTGGCGCTCCTTGGTGGAGTCAGAGACGTTTCTCGCCGCGTTGAAGGAGCCGCTGCCGCTGGCGGCGTAGCGGAGAAGCAGCGGGAGAGGAAGGCGGCAGCTTCGGGCCGAGGTTCCGGGAAGGCACCCAGCTAGAATGGGTTCATGGCGGATACGGTTCTGACGGCTTCCGCCGAGCGGCATCACGAGGCGTTCGAGGAGCTGCTCTCGGAGGTCGAGGAGTACAACCCCGCGGTCGACCGGGACTCGCTCGAGCGCGCTTACCGCTTCGCATGCGAGGCGCACGAGGGCCAGCAGCGCCGGAGCGGGGAGGACTTCGTGCTGCATCCGCTCGGCGTGGCGAAGATCCTCGCGGAGCTCGGCACCGACGAGGCCACGCTCGCCGCCGCGCTCGTCCACGACGTCGTCGAGGACACCCCGGCGACGATCGAAGAGGTGCGGGCGGAGTTCGGCGACGAAGTCGCCACGCTCGTCGAGGGCGTCACGAAGCTGACGCGGATCCAGTTCCAGAGCCGCGAACAAGCCCAGGCGGAGAACTACCGCAAGATGATCGTCGCGATGGCGCAGGACCCCGACGTCATTCTCATCAAGCTCGCCGACCGCCTCCACAACATGCGGACGATCGAGTACCTGGGCAAGCAGAAGCAGCTGCAGAAGGCGCGCGAGACGCTCGAGGTGTACGCGCCGCTCGCCCACCGACTCGGTATCCACTCCATCAAGTGGGAGCTCGAGGACCTCGCGTTCCAGACGCTGCACCCGCGGAAGTACTCCGAGATCCAGGCGATGGTCAACCAGCGCCGCGCCGACCGGGAGAAGTTCGTCGAGTCGGCCGGCAAGAGCCTGAAGAAGGAGCTCGACAAGGTCGGCATCCCCGCGGAGATCTCCTTCCGCGCGAAGCACTTCTACTCCATCTACGAGAAGATGGCCAAGCGCGGGAAGGAGTTCAACGAGATCTACGACCTGACCGCGATGCGCGTGCTCGTCGACCGTGAGGGCAAGGAGGGCGAGCGCGACTGCTACGGCGCGCTCGGCGTCATCCACTCCCTCTGGAAGCC
>JBKPRJ010000074.1:0-52681 GCA_046734455.1 Actinomycetota bacterium
GGCGGCGCTCTGCGCTTCGACCTGCGCGCACTCGCGACCGGGTGCGGGGCGCGGCACCGGCTCGGCGTCCTCACGTCCGTCGACGCAGACAAGCACCGGGCGAGGACGAGCCACGGCCAAATCTCCTACGACTCGCTCATCCTCGCGACGGGCGCGCGGCGGCAAATCGCCCTTCCTGGCGCCCTGACCTATCGAGGCAGCGAGGACACGCAGGCCTTCTCACGGATCCTCGATGAGGCGCAAGGCGGCGAGGTTCGGGTCCTCGCCTTCGTCATCCCGACCGGCGTCACGTGGCCGCTGCCTCTCTACGAGCTCGCGCTGCAGGCGGCCTCGAAGCTCGCGGAGCGAGGAGCGGGCGCGGAGATCGCGTTTCTCACGCCGGAGGAGGCACCGCTCGCGATTTTCGGCCACGCCGGGTCGCTGGTCGTCGACGAGCTCCTCGCGGAACGCAAGATCGAGCTCAGGACGGGAGTTCATCCCGAGCGCTTCGAGGACGGGCTCCTGTATCTCGTCCCGGGCCCGCCCCTGGCGGCCGAGCGGGTGATCGCCCTCCCGCGCCTCGTCGGCGTGGCCGTCGCCGGAGTCCCTCACGACAGCTCGGGCTTCGTGCACACCGACGCCTTCGGACGCATCGCGACACTCGAGGACGTCTACGCAGCCGGGGACGGGACGAGCTTCCCGATCAAGCAAGGTGGCCTGGCGGCTCAGCAGGCAGACGCCGTTGCCTCGGCAATCGCCGAGCGGGCCGGAGCTCCGGTCACGCCGGCTCCCTTCGACCCGGTTCTGCGCGGGCTGCTCCTCACAGGCTCACAGCCGGAATACCTGCGTGCCGAGCTGGGCGGCGGCCACATGTACGCCTCGGTCGCAGCCGACGCGCCGCTCTGGTGGCCGCCCGCGAAGATCGCGGCCCGCTACCTCGGGCCCTATCTCGCCGAGCATGCGGACCTCGCCTTCGGCGCCTTCGCGCAGCGTGCGTCCTAGGGCTCGGACCCGAGCAGGCCCTGCGCGAGCGCGTAGCGGACGAGCTCCGCACGGGTCTCGAGCCGGAGCTTCTGCATGATGTGCGCTCGGTGGGTCTCGGCCGTGCGCACCGAGATGTAGAGCATCTGGGCGATCTCCTGGTTCGTGTGGCCGAGAGCGAGGAGACGGAGGACCTCGCGCTCGCGGTCCGAGAGGGGATCGTGTTCCGCCGCATCCGCCGCCGCCGCGTCGGCGGCCGCCATGCGGGCACCGAGCGCGGGATGCACGTAGCTCCCTCCGCGCGCCACTTCGCGGACGGCTGTGACGAGCTCCGTGTCGGCGGCCTCCTTGAGCACGTAGCCGCGCGCGCCGGCGGCGAAGGCCTCGCGCACGTAGCGCGGGTCGTCCTGCATCGAGAGCACGAGCACCCGCGTCTCCGGCTGCTCGTGCAGGAGCTCCGGCGTCACCTCGATCCCGCTCTTGCCGCCGAGGACGACGTCCATGAGCACGACGTCCGGCTGGGTGCTGCGCGCCTCGAAGATCGCCTCGCGCGCGTCTCCGGCCTCGCCTACGGTCTCGATGTCGTCCTGCGCGTCGAGCAGCAGGCGTAGCCCGGCTCGCACGACGGCGTGGTCGTCGACGATCAGCACACGGATGCTCACCTGACCGGAACCTCGATGACGAGGGTCGTTCCCTTCCCGGGTGCCGCCTCGATCGTCATCGAGCCGTCCAGGAGTGCGACGCGCTCGCGCATGCCGATGAGGCCGATGCCTCCGTCCACCGACCGATCGGGGTCGAAGCCGCGCCCGTCGTCCTCGATGACGGCGCCGACCGCGCCCGCCTTTTGGGTGATGACGATGCTCACCTGGCCGGCGTCCGCGTGCTTGACGATGTTCGTGAGCGCCTCCTGCACGATGCGGTAGAGAACCGTCTCCACCTCTTCGGGAAGCCGATCATCCTGAAGTCGCGACTCGAGCTCAACCTTCAGCCCGGTCTGCTCGGCAAACCCCGCGGTCAAGCGCTCGAGCGCAGCCTCGAGCCCGAAGTCGTCGAGTGCCGCCGGCCGGAGCTCGACGGCGAGCCGGCGCACGTCCTGGAGCGTGGCGACCACGCGTTCGCGGAGCGCGGCCACCCCCTTTCCGAGCGCGGCCATGTCGTCGAGGCCCTCGAGGCTCTTCAGGCCGAGGAGGATCGACGTCAGCGCCTGCCCCGTTTCGTCGTGCAGCTCGCGCGCCAGACGGCGGCGCTCTTCCTCCTGCGCCCGCACGACGCGGCGGAGAGCGTCGCGCTGGATCCGCCTGGCCTGGTCGACCGCCACGGCTGCCCGCGCGGCGAACGTCTCCGCGAGCCTGAGGTCCTCGGTCGTGAAGCGCCGGTCGGGAACGAGCTTGTCGCCGACGACGATCAGGCCGATTGGGTCGGTACGCACCTGCATCGGGGCGTAGAGCGCGGCCAGCATCTCGAGCGTGCGCGTCAGTTCGAGATCGGACTCCGGGTCGTCGATCACCGAGTCGACCCGTTCACTCCGGCCCCGCTCGAGGACGCGGCCCGCCTTCGTCCCGGCCAGCGGAATCGTCGCGCCCGGTACCGATTCCTCCACGTCTCCCGCCATGACCTCGACGCGCAGCTCGCCATCGCTCTCGAGGAGGACGAGCACGAAGCGCGCGTGGAGGATCTCGCGGAGCCTGCGCGCCACCAGATCGAGCATGCGGGAGAGGTCGACCTCCGTCGCGAGCGCGTTTCCCACCTCGATCAGGGATTCGAGCTGTTCCGACCACCGCTTCGCCGATTCGAAGAGGCGCGCGTTCTCGATCGCCACCGCCGCCTGGGAAGCGAGGAGCGTGACGAGCTCCTCGTCCTCCGTCGTGAAGTCGCCGCCGCCCTCTTTCTCGGTCAGGTACAGGTTCCCGTAGGCCACTCCACGGAGCAGGATCGGGACGCCGAGGAACGTGCGCATCGGCGGGTGGTTCGGCGGGAAGCCGACCGAGCGAGGGTCGTCCGCGATGTCGTGGAGGCGCAGAGCCTGGGCGTCGCGGATGAGGACGCCGAGGATGCCTCGCCCCCTCGGCAGATCGCCGATGGCGGCCACCGTGTCGGCGTCGAGCCCCGTCGTCACGAAGCGCTCCAGCTCGGTCCGGTTCGGGTCGATCACCCCGAGCGCGGCGTAGCGCGCTCCCGTGAGCTCACGAGCGGTTTCCGTCAGATTCTGCAGGAGGGCGTCGAGGGAGAGCTCCGACGTGAGCGCGATCCCCGCGTCCAAAAGGCTGCGGATGCGATCGGTCACGACACGAACCCTATCCGTACCAACCCGCAGGCAGAAGCGGCAGATCCGCGGATGGCTCGCCGCTCCGCCCGGCCTAGTGTGACTTCAAAAGGAGGCAACGATGAAGAAGATTTTGATCGCAACGGATGGTTCGCCGAGCGCGAACGAGGCCGTCCGTGTCGGCGTGGAGCTGGCGGTCGAGCACGGCGCCGAGATCGCGTTCGTCCACGTGCTCCCGGCCGACGAGTTCATCGTCGCGGGCCGCCTGGGGAGCCTCCCCAAAGCCCACCGCGTCGATATGGACGAGTCGGAGGTCGCCCTTCGCGAGGCGGGTGACGTGGCCGAGGACGCCGATGTCCCCTACACGCTCGAGCGCATCTCGGGCGACACGATCGACGAGATCGTCGCGGTTGCCGATTCCCTCGACGCCGAGATGATCGTCATCGGGTCTCGCGGGCGCGGCCCCCTCACGGCGAAGATTCTCGGCAGCGTCTCGCAGGGCGTCCTCGCCGAGACGCGACGGCCCGTCCTGGTGGTCCGCGGCGTCCACGACCGCGAGCCTGCGGCCGCGTAGGCCTTACGGCGCCCGGGCGAGCAGCTCTTTCACGGCGGCGGGGGTGGCCCCGCCGCCGTTCACTTCGAGATAGGTGACCCGCGGTCCGTCGGCGAGCGCCGCGGTCAGGGTCGGAGAGGCGCGATGGCAGGCACACGCGGCGGGGTCGATGAGGTAGCCGGTCCTCCCGCCTTCTTCGAAGGGCTCCGCAGTCGTGCCCGCCCCATAGAGGTCGTCGACGTGCATGCGCAGGAGGTCGACGTAGCCGGCGGCCGCCTCGGGGCTCTCGAACTCGAGCGTGCGCGAGACGACCCGGTCGAGATCCTGCGACGCGCCCTGGAAGACACGCTCGGTCCCGGAGACGAACCCCTCGACGGAGACCGCCGCGCCGAAGTCCCCGGCGAGGTCGTCCGCGCTCAGCGGCTCGGTGGTCGCCTCCATGCGCGGGAGCGCGTCCGCCGGGAGGACCGGCTCGGCTTCTTCCCGCGCGCTCGATCCACACCCGAAGGCGGCGAGCAGAACGAGCGCGAGCAGGGCGAAGCGCATTCGCTTGACCCTAGATTCCAAGCCGCCTGAGCGCTAGTGTCGGCCATCCCTTTCAGGAGGTCGCACTGATGGAGCGCATGGATCGTAGGAAGTTCCTCGGCAGCGCAGCCGTGTTCGGAGGCGGCGCCTTACTCTCGGCGTGCGGAGGCGGAGCCGGCTCGCAGGGGCAGCCGAGCGCCTCGCCGCCGAAGCAGGAGGTCCACCCGCCGATCAGCCAGGAGCCGGGCACGCTCAACATCCTCGAGTGGCCCGGGTACGAGGCGGGCGGGACGAAGGCGCAGACCTACGGCATGCTCGCCGGTACGAGCTACACCGACGAATTCGGCGCCGACGGCCTCAAGTACACGTACATCGTCAACGACACCCAGGCCGTGAACAAGGCGCGGCAGAACGAGTTCGACGTGATCCATCCCTGCATCGAGAACGTCCAGGACTACGTCAACTCGAACCTCGTGCAGCCCTGGGACACCAGCCTCCTGCCGAGCTTCGAGAACCTGAACCCGACGCTGGTCGAGCACGGCCTCGTCAACGGCCAGCAGTACTTCATCCCCTGGGACTGGGGCTACGCGAGCATCCTCTACCGCACCGACATGGTCGATGCGGCCGACGCGACCGGCTGGGAGCTCTTCTGGAACGAGAAGTACAAGGGCCGGATCTCGATGTGGGACGGCGCCCAGTCGAACTTCGAGGTGGCTGCGCTCTACCTCGGCTTCCCTGAGATGGACAACCAGACTTCCGATCAGGTGCAGCAGTCGAAGGACGCCCTCATCAAGCAGAAGCCGCTGAACAAGTTCTACTGGAAGAGCACGTATTCGGACATGCAGCCGGCCTTCAAGGCGGGCGACATCTGGATCGCCTACTCGTGGCAGGACGGCTACGTGAACATGAAGGCTGAGGGCCTGGCCGTCGAGTTCATGGAGCCGAGCCAGGGGAAGCTCGGGTGGGTGTGCGGCTTCATGCTAGGCGCCAACACGAAGAGCTACCGCCATGCCCACAAGTACGTCGAGTCGTTCATCAACCACGAGGCGTGCATCGACCTGACGAATCTCTTCTACTACGGCAGCGCCGATGTGACCGTCAAGCCGAGCGACGTCGAGAACAAGGCGCTTGCGAAGAAGCTCGACATCGGCGATCCCGAGGCCCTGAACGGGCCGGGCGTCAACATCCAGAGCTGGATGCCGAACGAGGACGAAGTGGCTCTGGCCTGGGAGGAGGTAAGCGCGGCCTAGCGCTTCGGCCAGCGATGCCCCGCTTCTCGGTTGCGAGCACCGAGCGCCGCGAGGACGTAGGGAGTCCCGGTAATCGGATTACCGGGACAACTGAGGACGCGGCGGCGCGACGCGTGATCGCGGGCGAGAAGCAGGCGTGTATTGCTGGTCGGGGCGCTGGGCTTCGAGGACGATGAGCGTCGCCACCTCGGCGAGCCACGAGCGCGCCAGCCTCCTCGAGCGCCTTTCGAGGCCCGGGCGAGGCTGGCTCACCCTGCCGGCGATCTTCTTTCTCCTCGCCGTCTTCATCTTCCCGCTCGTCCTGATCGGGCTCTACAGCGTCAACCTGCTTTCGAATCGATTCGGCGTCCCGACCGAGTTCTCGCTCGTCAACTGGGACAGCTTCCTTCCGCCCGGCGACAACGTGTTCTGGGACCGCTTCAAGTCGTCGATGGTCATCACCCTCGTCGTCTCGGTCCTGGCCGTGGTCGCCGCGTACCCCGTGGCGTACTTCCTCGCTTTCGTCGCCCGCAGGCGCCGGTACACGCTCCTCCTGCTCATCCTCGCCCCGTTCTTCACGAGCTATCTGCTCCGGGTGATCGCGTGGAAGGTGATCCTGTCCAACAACGGCGTCATCAACTCGATGCTCTGGCAGCTCGGCATACGGGACCACGGCGACGGCGTCACCTGGCTCATCTACTCCTGGTTCGCGGTCGGGCTCGTCCTCTTCTACTCCTGGGTGCCGTTCGTTGCGCTGCCCATCTACGTCGTACTCGAGAACATGGACACGCGGCTCCTCGAGGCCGCTCAGGATCTCGGAGCCGGCCGGCTGCGGACGTTCTTCCGCGTCACGCTGCCGCTCAGTCTCCCGGGCGTGATCGCGGCCTTCGTCTTCGTTCTCATCCCGACCACGGGCGAGTTCATCGCACCGCTGCTCGTCGGCGGCCCGGACAGCTCGATGTTCGGGAACGCGATCCAGAGCTTCTTCCAGGAGACGCCGAACTGGAACTACGGGGCGGTCCTCGCCATGTGGCTGATCGCGGTCGTCCTCGTGCTCGTGCTGCTCTTCGGGCGTTTCCTCTCCACCGACCTGCGCGAGAGCAAGGCGACCACGTGAACGTCGCGGCCAGCAAGAGCGGAGGGCGGATGCTCGGCGGCTACTTCGTCCTGCTGGCGATCTTCCTCTACGCGCCGCTCGCGGTGATGATCATCTTCGCCTTCGACGACAGCTTCGTCCAGACGCTGCCCTGGTCCGGGTTCACCACGAAGTGGTTCTCGAACGCGTTCTCGAACGAGGAGCTGATCGGCTCGCTCGAGCGGAGCGTCTGGATCGGCATCGTGGCCGCGGTCCTCGCAACGCTGCTGGGGCTGATCACGGCAGTCGGGATGACGGCACGCAAGCTGAGGCTCCGCGGCGCAGTCACGGCGCTCGTCCTGCTGCCGCTCGTGATCCCCTACATCGTCCTCGCAGTCGGCATGCTCATCCTGCTCAACTGGCTCGGGCTGCAGCGGACGCTCTTCGCGGTGCTCCTCGGCCACGTCGCGGTCTCCGTGCCCTACTGCCTGCTCATCATCCTCCCGAGGCTGCGCACGCTCGATCAGGCAATCGTGGACGCGGCCCGCGATCTCGGGGCAAACCCGTGGACCGCGTTTCGGCGCGTGACGCTGCCCTTGGTCGTGCCGGCGCTCTTCGCGTCGGCGCTGATCGCCTTCACGATCTCCTTCGACGAGTTCGCGATCGCGTCGTTCCTCGTCCCGCCCGGCGAGCCGACGTACCCCGTCTACGTCTACACCGGGGCGAGAACGCCCGCGCTGCAGCCGCAGATCCTCGCGCTCGGCTCCGTGGTCGTCGTCGCGTCGCTCGTGATCGTCACGGCGGCCGAGGTCTTCCGCACCCGCGCGGAGCGACGACTGGCCGTCTAGATCTCGGAGGAGACAGCGCCCGCCAGCACATACGCGTGCTCGGCCGGCCAGGTGAGCGTCACGCGCTTCCCCGGCTCGAGCACGGCGGTGGCCGCGTCGTCCATGCGATGGCTGACGATGCGGCCGGCCCCGGACGTGTCGACGTGGAACTGGGTCAGGCCGCCGAGGTAGACGAGCTCGGCCACCGTGCCTTCGAGCGTCGAGCCGCCTTCCGGCGCACGCCCGTTCGTCGGCTCGATGCGCACGCGCTCGGGGCGCACCGCAACGCGCAGCTGATCGCCGCTCCTCGTTCCCGCATCGACCGGGACGACGAGCCGCTCGCGTTCGCTGACGCGCATGACGGCAAGCCCGTCCGCAACTTCGTCGACCCGCAGGTCGAAGGCGTTCAGGGAGCCGACGAAGTCGGCGACAAAGGGCGTCAGCGGATGCTCGTAGATCTCCTTCGGATCGCCCACCTGCTCGATGTCGCCGCCATTCATGACGGCGATCCGGTCGGACATCGTCAGCGCCTCTTCCTGGTCGTGCGTGACGTAGACGAATGTCGTCCCGAGCTCCGCCTGGATCCGCTTCAGCTCGAGCTGCATCTGCTTGCGGAGCTTCACGTCGAGGGCGCCGAGCGGCTCGTCGAGCAGGAGCGCGGCCGGCCGGTTGACGAGCGCGCGGGCGAGCGCGACGCGCTGCTGCTGGCCGCCCGAGAGCTGCTGCGGCTTGCGCTTCTCCATGCCCTCGAGCTGGACGACCTTCAGCATCTCCTGCACCCGATCGCGCCGCTCGCCGCGCGGCACGCGCTTCAGCTCGAGGCCGAAGGAGACGTTGTCCGCGACCGACATGTGCGGGAAGAGCGCGTAGTGCTGGAAGACCGTGTTCACGTTGCGATGGTTGGGCGGCACGTTCGTCACATCCGCCCCGCGCAGGAGCACCCGGCCCTGGTCCGGCACCTCGAAGCCGGCGATCATGCGCAGGGTCGTCGTCTTGCCGCACCCGCTCGGCCCGAGCATGGAGAAGAACTCCCCGTCGCGGATGTCGAGGCTCGTCTCGCGGACCGCGACCACGTCCCCGAAGCGCTTGCCGACGCCTTCGAGGCTGATGGCGATGCCGGTGTCCACCGACATCCGCCGATCCTAACGCGTTATTCGCCTAGGTCTGAATAGGCCACGACGAACTCCTCGGAGCCCACGACTTCCGCGCCCGCGGTGGCGGCCATCTGATCGCGGAGGCTGGAACGAGAGGCGCGTGTCTTGATCACGGCCTCCTCGTCCTCCCAGAATGTGACGAAGCAGGCGCTTCCGGCCGCCTCGTCGACGAGCGCGAGCAGCCCCTTGTAGCCATCGATCTGCTTCAACCAGTCGAGCATGGCCTCGCTGGCCATCCTCGCGGTTCCCGGCAGATCCTCGATCTCGCCTCTGAACCTGGACATGCTCACGTGCACGACGTCGTCCCTTCGTTGCAGAAAAAAGAAGAGCCCGCCCGGGACGGCCCTTCGAGCACGAAGATGGTAGCTGGCGCGTCCGGCGACCGGCCTCGGTTTCGTTCGAAGCGGCGGGTGCCTCTAGGGCGAATGGCAGTCGCGAACATGCTCGATCACCATGGCATCGCCTGAGAGTACGAGCCTCACGAATTCGTGTTGCGGCGGGGTGACGCGGGCACCGTGCGGCAGGCGCTCGCACCGGACTTCTGCCTCCCCGAGATCGGCTGTTACGTGGAATGCTCGGTCATGCGGCAGTCGCAGACCACGCGCAAGAACCGCAAAGTCCGGCTCGCGCAGGAGCTGCACGACGTCGTCATCACGGTCCTCAACAGGCGCGATCTCAAGCGGCTCGGTCTCTGGGGCTCACAGAAGTCGAGCCGGCCGAGCCGTAACCGAGACCATCCGGGGTGCGTTGGAAGGACATGGCAGACACGCCTAAGGGAATCGTCCTGCGGAGGCACCGAGACCTGCAGGGCAGGCAGCACCAGGTCTGGGTGCGGCGCACCGTTCTCACACTGATCGCAATTGTGCCGGCGCTCGGACTCGCCAACATGTTCGGCCAACGGCCTTCGACGACCGAGGCAACCGGACCCTCGGCGTCCCTGACCCTCACCGCCCCGCAGCGAGCGCGCGGGGGGCTCCTCTTCCAGGCCCACTTCACGATCCGCGCGCAGACAGATCTCGAGAAGGCCGCGCTCGTCCTCCACCCCGACTGGCTGCAGGGCATGACGCTGAACACGCTCGAGCCTTCGCCCGCCGAGGAGACGAGCGAGAACGGGGCCCTACGCCTCGACTACGGCAAGATCCCAGCGGGGCAGCGCTTCGACGTCTTCCTCCAGTACCAGGTAAACCCGACGTCCGTCGGCAGCCGGAAGCAGTGGGTCGATCTCGTCGACGGCGAGACCACCGTGGCCTCGATCCAGCGCGGGCTCTTCCTCTTCCCGTGAGGTAGCTGATGGATCTCGTCCTCCGCGCCATCTTCCTCTACTTCTTCGTCTTCCTGCTCACCCGCGTGATCGGACGGCGCGAGCTGTCCTCGCTCGCACCCTTCGACATCATCCTCCTGATCGTCGCGGGCGACGCCATCCAGCAGGGCCTCACGCAGGACGACTACTCGTTGACCGGCGCCGTCCTCGTCGTCGGGACGTTCGCCGTCCTCCAGCTCCTGACCTCGTACGCGAGCTTCAAGTTCATCCGCCTCCGTCCCATCCTCGAAGGAGAGCCCATCGTGATCATCCAGAACGGGAAGCTCCTCGACCGGAACCTGAAGCGCGAGCGGCTCACGGAGGACGAGGTCCTGGAAGAGGCGCGCCAGCAGCAGATCACGTCCCTCGACGACGTCGAATGGGCCGTCCTCGAGAACAGCGGCAAGATCAGCTTCATCGCGAAGAGCTAGCCGATCAGACGAGGTCGCGCGGCACGGCGCAGGAGCGCTCGCGCGAGAAAACGAGCTCGCCGTTCTCGTACGCGTCCACCTTGTGGACGAGCACAAAGCTTTCCGCGTCCGCCGTCATCGAGCCGGACGTCTCCACGTGCGCCGACCAGGCGTCGCGGATCATGCCCATGCGCCGCGTGCATTCGACCTCGGCCGAGAGCGGATCGCCGTCCTCGATGCGGTAGACGTCCGTTTGCGCCCCCTCGATCTCGAGCGTTCCCGGCGGCACGGCGCGCCGCCCACGGGTGCGCTCCACCTCGAGCGTGAAGCGGCCGGATCCCAGGTGCTTGTCTTGCACGAGGCGCCTGACGCTGACGCCGTTCACCTCCCCTTGCAGGGGCGGCGGGAGAAGCCCGGCGGGGATAGAGTCGCGCTTGCCGTGCGAACGCACGGGAAGCTCGAGCCTCGACGTCGGTCCGATGAACAAGGTGATCTTCGCCTTCCGCGGCGAAGGCCACGCCCAGGGCCAGTAGGACGAGCTGACGGCTACGCGAATTCGGTGGCCGGCCGGGAACGCGTGCGCGATCGCCTCGAGCGGCACGCGGACCTGCTCGCGGCGCCCGGGCGCGAGGGACTGCGGATCTGCGCTCCCTGCACGGTGCGTGAGGTTCAAGAGGCCGCGCGTCACGAGCCGGGACGAGCCGTCGGGCGCGACGTCGCAGAGCCGGACCGCGAGGAATGCGGAGGGCAGGTCGGCTTCGAGCTCGACGGTCAGGGCCGGCGCGCCGAGGATCTCCACGCAGTCCTCCAACGACTCCGTGGTGAACGTGAGCGAAAGCTCGTCGTCGCGGCTCTGGTCGCCCGGGAGGTCGGCATCCGTCCAGGGGCACCAGGCGCCGGCGTCCAGGCCGGTGCTCTCGGGAGAGGAGAGCTCGAGTGCCTCCTCGGGACCGGCCGCGAGCGTCAGCGTTCCGTCGCCGAGCACATAGTCGTCGGCCACTTCCCGCAGAGGCGGCCAGAGCTCCTCCGAGACCCAGCGGCCACTGGGCTCGCCCTCGGCCGCCGCGCCCGGCATCCAGGCGTGCAGCAGGGGCTCGTCCATGACGCCGGAGTCCTCGCCCTTGAGCCAGTGGTCCCACCAGCGCACGCACTCGGCGCGAAAGTCGAAGGCCGGCCCGGGAGTCCCCTCCTCCGGATAGCGGTGCGACCACGGGCCGATCAGGCCCTTGCGCGGACCGGACAGGGACGAGAGCAGGTCGAGGACGGCCTGGCGGTAGGGATCCGCCCAGCCGCCGACCGCGTAGACCGGGCACTCGATAGCCGCGTAGTCCTCGGCGGGCGACCCGGTGTGCCAGTACTCGTCGCGGCGCTGGTGGGCGAGCCACGTCTCCGCGAACGGCACGGCTTGCTCCAGGCGCTCGAGCCAGAGCTCGCGCCAGCCTTCGCCCACGAGGTCGGGGTCAGGCGGGCGGACGCTCATGGCGAGCATCGTCGACGACCACGGGAGAAGCTCGCACCCGAGAACGCAGCCGCCGTGGTACTTGACGTCGGCTCCGTAGCGGTCGGCGCTCGCACAGAGCGCGATGACCGCCTTCAAAGCGGGCGGGCGGCGGGCGGCCGCCTGGAGCGCAGCGAACCCGCCCCAAGAAAGCCCGATCATCCCGAGCGACCCGGTGCACCACGGCTGCGTGGCCACCCAGGCGAGGACGGAGCAGACGTCCTCCTGCTCCTGCTCCGTGTATTCGTCCAGCAGAACGCCGCTCGAGGCGCCGCTGCCGCGGATGTCGACGCGGAGCGATGCATACCCGTGCTCGGCGAAATAGGGATGGCGGACCGCGTCGCGGCGGCGGGTGTGGTCCTCGTGCCGATACGGCGAGACCTCCACCACAGCGGGCACCGGAGCGGCCTCCGCGCCTGGCGGAAGCCAGAGGTGTGCGGAGAGGCGTCCGCCGTCCGGAAGCGGGATCCAGAGGTCGTCGACCTCTTTGACGGGATCGCGCTGGGGGACGCGTACGGCCATGCTCTCGTCACCCTGACCGATGCCTCGGCTGGAAACGTCCATCGTGAAAGGGATTTCGACCGCAGGCGGGTGGGTATTGAGGCCCAAAGTGTTCGGTCGCTGGAGAAAGAAGAGGGAGGAGCATCGCGTGAACAAGCAGCAGGGAGACCTGCACGCTCTCGATCGCGAAGGCGACCCGCGTGGAGGGGAGCAGAATCCCGAGTACCGGACAGCCGATCCGCGCGAGCTCGTCGGGGCGGAGGGGGTCGCCATGGCCGGGCCCGCAGGCGCTCCCCAAGAGGGGAAGTCCGTGGAGGAGCGTCGCGACGAGAGCGAGGAGTGGCGCGAGCGCCGCTCCGCCGAGCCCTAGGCCGCTCTAGACCGCTTCGCCGTCCCGCAGCTCGACGACGCGATCCGCCACGTCGAGGAGCAGCGGGTCGTGTGTCGCGACGATCGCGGAGACACCCTCGCTGCGGACGAGCTCGCGGATGACCTGCATGATCGTCCGCGCGTTCGTCGAGTCCAGCTGGCCCGTGGGCTCGTCGGCGATCAGGAGCTTGGGCCGGTTGGCGAGCGCACGCACGATCGCGACTCGCTGCTGCTCGCCGCCCGAGAGCTCGTAGGGCCTGTGGCGTGCGCGCCCGGCGAGCCCGACGAGCTCGAGCAGCTCGCCCACGCGCTTCGTCCGCGCGCCCGGCTGCTCGTTCCGAAGGCGCAGCGGCACCTCGATGTTCTCGGCCGCCGTCAGGATCGGCACGAGTCCGAACGCCTGGAAGACGAAGCCGATCTTCTCGCGGCGCAGGCGCACCAGCTCGTCCTCCCCCATCGCCGAGACCTCGTCGCCGTCGACCCACACCCGCCCGTGCGTCGGGCGGTCGAGGCCGCCGATCATGTTCAAGAGCGTCGTCTTGCCGGAGCCCGAGCGTCCGTGCACGACGGTCAGCTCGCCGCGCCCGATGCTGACGTCCACGCCCTGGAGCGCGTGGACGACCGCGTCACCGGTCTCGTACTCGCGGCCGAGGGCCTCCGTGGCGGCGATGGGCTCAGTCACCGTTCTGCTCCCGGTTCGCCTTGTCGGGCCAGACGCCGATGTGGTCCGGCTCGAGCTCGAGACGCACGCGACGCTGCAGCTCCAGGGCATCCATGTACTCCTGCGGGAGCTGGAGCCGGCCGGCGCGGTCGAGGACGGCGAACTCCTCGGCGATCACCTGGTGGTCGCCCAGCTCGTCCACCTCGCGGCGGCGCAGAGTCTCCGTGCTCGTGCGGCCGTCGCGGATCGCGATCGTCCGGTCGACCTGCTCCGACACCAGCGGATCGTGTGTGAGGACGACCACGGTGACACCGAGCTCGCGGTTCGCGCCTCTGAGCGTGGCGAAGATCTCGGCGGCGGTCTCCGTGTCGAGCTCGCCGGTCGGCTCGTCCGCGAAGAGGACCCGCGGGCGGTTCGCCAGGGCGATTGCGATGGCGACGCGCTGCTGCTCGCCGCCGGAGAGCTGGTCCGGCTTGTGTCCCGCTCGCTCCGCCATACCGACGAGCCGCAGGAGCTCGACCGCGTATTCGCGCCGGTCGGCGCCGCGCATTCCCTCGAGGATGAGCGGCAGCTCGACGTTCTCTTCGGCGCTCAGGTACGGCAGCAGGTTGCGGGTCGTCTGCTGCCAGACGAAGCCGACGATGCTGCGCCGGTAGATCGTCCGCTCCTTCGGGGTCAGCGAGGTGAGGTCGAAGCCGGCCACCTCGGCCTTGCCCGCGGTGGGCACGTCCATCCCGCCCAGGATGTTCTGCAGCGTCGACTTGCCGCTGCCCGAGGCGCCGACGACGGCGATGAACTCCCCCTGCTCGACCACGAGGTCGAGACCCTGGAGCGCGACGACCTCGAGGTCGGCGACCTTGTAGATCTTGACGAGGTTGTCGCAGACGATCTGGCTCATCTGTCTCCCATCCTGAGTGAACGGCTGAGGCTCATGCGCCGGACGACGGCCGCCGTCGCCCAGACCGCGACCGCGGCGACCGCGAGGAGACCGACGGCGAGGACGAGCGGCGCGACGGGGTCGAGCCGCAGAGCGACGTCACGGCCCCCGGCCGCGAGCGCGGTCAGGTCGAGGCCGGGCTCGACGAGGTAGGCGGTCGCGAGCCCAAGCGCGGTGCCGACGACCAGCGCGACCACGAACGGCGGCGCCAGCTCGCCGGCGGTGACCGCGACCGCCTGCTTGCGCGAGAGGCCGAGCGCCCGGAGATATGCGAGGTCGCGGAGCCGCGATCTCGACGTCAGGAGGAGTGCCAGCACGATCACGAAGGCAGCGTATGCCGCGGCGAGCACGGCTCCTCCCCGAAAGATGTCGAGCGTGCCCGTCGCGAGCGGCGACAGGAGCGCGGATCCGATCCCTTCCTGCGCACGGCTCAACGTGGCCGCCACGACGGCGGTGAAGACCGAGACCGAGACGCCGAGCAAGAGGACGAGGAGCGGCGCGGCGGTGACTCCGGGCTGGCGCGCGACGCGGCGAAGCGCGAGCGCAGGGACGAGATCACGCCGCCGGCCGGCAGCGGCGGCGAGGAAGCGAACCGGCAACGGGTAGATGCGCACCGCGACGATCCCGGCAGCGAGGCCGAGCAGGAGCGGCACCGCGGCGAGGTACGGATCGAACCCGCTCTCGTCCGAGAGCCCCCGTCTTCGCAGGAGGTAGACGCCCACGAGCGAGGAGACGAGGATCGCGGCCTCAACGGCAAGCCGGCGCGGCGAGACCACGCCGACGGCCACTTCGTCGCGCCCCCGGGCGGTGAGGCCGCTCCGCGCGGCCCCCGCGGCTGCGGCCGCCAGGAGCCCGCCGGTCGCGAGGACGATCCCCGCGACGAGGAGGAGGGACGGCGCGAGCCTGCGGCCGTCAGTGAGCAACAAGGCGAGCAGACATCCGAGCGCTGCCGCAGGCAGGGCGACGGCGATCCCCTCGACCGCCTCGGCGCCGAGCACCTGCCACGAGGCTCCGCCCCGCGAGCGCACCAGAGCAATGCTTTCGCCGCGGCGGTTCGCCGCGAGCCCCCCGAGCAGCGCCACGACCGCGAGGGCGAGCGCAAGGAGCCCGGTGGCGCCGATGGCGATCGCCGCCGCGGCAGCGTCGCGGTCGCCCCGGTAGCCGGTCAGCACATCCGACAGGCCGGTGCGCACGCCGGTCCCGAGGCGCTGGCCGAAGGTCGACTCCCCGAAGCTCGCGTCGAGCGCGCGCACGTCGGAGTCGAGCCGGTCGAGCCCGCCCGCGTCGAAGCCGCTCGCACCGACGTCGAATCGCCACGAGTAGCGCAGCGGCAGAGGCGCGGTCGCATCGGCAACCTCCCCGTAGGCCGAGGGCGCAAAGAGCCCGAACCCATAGACGTAGCGCCGCTGGTCCGTGTCGCGGGTGACCGCGCGGTCGAGCTTGGCGTCGTCGAGCCAGGCCCGGTCGGCATCCGTCTTCGGGACGAAGATCCCCGTCACCTCGGCGGCGATCATGCGCCGCTCGCTCAGGGGCACCGGTCCGACGAGCACGTCTTCGAAGTCCGGCTCGAGATAGAGCACGTCGCCCACTCCGAGCGTGAGCTGATTCGCCGCCACCTGCGGGATCGTGATCTCGACGAGGCGCGCCTGTGGCTGCCCGAGGCGGAACGGCAGCGGCACGATCTCGTCGTGTTCCTCGGGCATCCGGCCGGCGCTCAGGCGCAAGTGGTCGGCGGCGCCCTCGATGTATTCGAGTGTCATGAGCCGCGTCGTCCCGGGCGGCCCCGGCATCCCGGGAGCGTCGACAGCCGTGTAGCGCGTCGTCTCGACGGCGTCGCGGCGATCCCGGACGACCTCTCGGACGGATTCGGGGAAGCGCTGCACCAGCCGCGTTCCCGCCGACCCCACCGCAGCGATCGGATCCTGCTCGGACGGCTCGATCCTGCCGGCCTGCGTGATCTCGACGTTCCGCTCGAACGGGCTCGCCTTCGCCACGGCGAACTGCAGGCCGTCGTCGGCGTTCGCCTGGAAGGCGCGCGGAGCGGCGGCGAAGACGAAGCTCGTGACGAGGACGACGCCGAAGATCGCCGTTGTGAGCGGCAGATCCGAGCGGATCCGCCGCGCCGCGAGCAAGGCCGGCGTGAGGAGGACGCGGAGGGCGCTCACCGGTCCTCACCCGCCCTGAGTGCCGGGGCCAGGCGCACGCGCGCGAGGACGCGGATCTCGACGGCGACGACGATCGCGAGCGAGAGGAGCAGCGCGCCCTCCAGGAGGGCGGCGGTCCTCCACGGGAAGTGGACGATCACGTCCGGGAACGGCCGGCCGCCTTCGCCGCTCAGCGAGACGTACGGCAGCACGAACCAGGCCAGGAGCAGCCCCAGGGCCGTTCCCGCCGCGAGCGCGAGGCAGGCGGTTAGGCCGCCTTCCAGCGCGAGCGCGCCGGAGAGCTGCCCCCGAGAGAGCCCCACCGAGCGAAGCACGGCGAACTCCGTCTTCCGCTCGGCCGCAGAGATCGCCGAGCTGACCGCGAAACCGATGACCGCGAAGATCGCAGCCGCCGCGAACCCGATGTAGAGGGCGCCGCTGATCCCGAGCGCGACGGGATCGGTGGAGAGGGCGCGTGCACGCGCGGCGCGGTCGACGACCGCTTCGCTCGAGAACGGCGGCGCGACAAGCCGTGTTGCGATCGGAGCCGAGGGCCCGTCGACGTCCAGCCACCACTCCGTCGGCTCGAGGATCGTCCCGTCAGCCATCCACTCTGCCGCCGCGTAGGTCGGCAGGTCGACGACGACTCCACCCACCGAGGCCGCGAGCGTCGGGAAACCCTTCGCCGAGCCCGCCAGCGCGAGCACAGGCCCCTGCGGCCCGAGCGAGACGTGGCCGCCCGGGGACATTCCCGTCGCGGCGAGGAAGCTGTCCGTGGCGATCGCCGGCACCGACTGGATCGGTGCGTTGCGTCCCGGAGTTGCGGTGAACGTCACCGAGCCGCGACTCGGGAACGTCGCCACCGAGCCCGAGAGTACGTCCAGGGAGAAGAAGCCGTCGGTGCTCACCCGCACGACGCGCGGGGGCTGGTCGGCGTCCCTGATCTGGCTCGCGCTCACCTGCCAAGGAGCCTCGGACGGGCCCACGCGGGTGAACGCGCCTCCCTCTTCCCCGACCTCGACGGAGGTGACGTCCACCGAAACCGGCCGGTTGACGCGGAAGGAGGGAACAACATGCGTTTCCACCGCAACGAGGGAGAGCGGGTAGCGGGGCTCCTCGCCGCCGGGGCCGGTCAGGTCGTACTCGATCCGTTTCTTTGCGCCGTACACGCCGAACCCCGTCGTCGGCAGGCGGAAGAGAAGCCCACCGGCGTCGCGGATGACCACGGAGAGCGATGGCCGCGCCCCGGTCCCGAAGAACGTGCGGTCGGACGGCGTCCGGCCGACTTCGACGTCCGCTTCGAGCGCGAGCTTCGTCGGCCGGCCGGGCAGCGGAACCTCGGCCAGCTTCGGGCGGTTCTCACTGAGCGGAGCGAGGATCGCCGGCAACGGGCGGCTCGCCAGGTCGTCCCGGAAGGTCATCGCGCCCGCCGCACGCGAGGCGTCGAGCCCGAGAAGGGCGTTCGTGCCGGAGGAGTCGGCGGGGCTGATCTCGTCTCGATACACGGGCACGGCCGAGCGCACACCCGCGAGCCCGCCGTAGGCGCCCGCAAGCTGGAGAGCGGGGATCGAGCCCGAGCGCTGGCTCGGCTCGACCCGCAGGTCGGCGGCCGCTGCGTAATCGGCCTGGTCCGTCTGAGACGCGAGCCAGGTCCGGCTGTAGGCAGAGGCGAAGAGCCCGATGGCGAGCGCCAACGTAAGGAGGAGCGCCGAGCGCGCGTAGCGCTGTGGCCTGCGCGCGAGCTCACGCGTGCCGAGAGCGGCAACCATTCCGCGCGCCGAGCTCGCGAGCCGTTCCACGAGAGACGCGGCGGCCGGGACGACGCGCAGGGCGAGCACTGCGCCCGCGAGGAGGCCGAGCGCGGGCGCTGCGATCAGGAGCGGGTCGATCCCGAGCCGGCCCTGGACGCTTTCCACGACAGGCCCTCCGTAGCGCCGAAGCTGCCAGTACGCGACGAGCGCGACGGCGACGAGGACGAGGTCGAGCCCGGCGCGCTGCACGAAGCTCTTCGGCCGTGGCCGCCCCCGTCCGGCGACGGTCGAGGTCACGGCGCCGGAGCGGAGCGCCGGCAGTGCGAG
Source organism: Actinomycetota bacterium (assembly GCA_046734455.1). GTDB lineage: Bacteria > Actinomycetota > Thermoleophilia > Gaiellales > Gaiellaceae > DATEOR01. Next base: position 18,485 of record JBKPRJ010000074.1, read on the forward strand.
CGCGGCCACGCAGAGAATCGCGGCCAGCGCGGCGAGCACATAGGCGGTCGTCGTCACGTGCGGGTTTAGGCGGAGTCCGATCTGCGCGAGCGGCCCCACGTGATTCAGCGCTTGCAGACCGAGAACGGCGACCCAGGGAGCGAGCAGCGCGGCGGGAAGGGCGAGCAGCGCGCCCTCCATCACGGCGAGGGCCGCAACCCCCTCGCCGCCGGCGCCGCGGGAGCGCATGATCGCCGACTCGAGCCCGCGCCGTTCGGACAGGAGCCCTGCGAGGAAGAGGAGCGCCGCTCCCGCGAGGATCGCGAGCTGAACGGACGGGATGAGCACGCCGGAGCGCGTGACCGTGAGCAGATGGTCCGTGCGATCGAGGACGGCGACGAGGCCCGTGTCGACCGTGAGGTCTCGCGTCGCGCCCTCATTCAGCCGCCCCTGGAGGGTGGAGACCTCCTCGCGGAGGCCGGGCAGCGCGGCAACCGTGAAGCGGCTCGGGCTCGCGGCTGCCCGCCAGGCGAGGTTCGCCTCGCTCCCGGCGACGGACGCGAAGTCGTCCTCGGGGACGACGAACGGGCCGTACGTGGTGAAGTCGATCGTCCGCTCGCCGTGCGTCTCGAGGCGGTGTCCCCACCAGAACGCGTCGCGCGGGTCGTTCACCCGGTAGGTGCCCGACAGGCGCACGTCGACCTTCTTGCTCGAGTCGGCGATCGACGAGAGGGTGAGCTCGTCGCCCGGGGCGAGGCCGATAGCGTCCGCCGCGGGCGACGGCATGGCGGCCTCGAGCACGCCTCCACCCTGCGCGGGCCAGTCGCCCGCCGTCAGCGTCGCCTGCTCGTCGAGACCGTCGTAGAACGCGAAGACCGCGAGCGCGTCGGCCGGGCGGCCCTTGCCCGCCGGTACGGCGTAGGAATCCGAGATCCCGCTCCGGTAGACGGCGACGTCGTCTCCGAGGACCTCTCGGATGCCTCGCTCGACGCGGTCACCTGTTGCACTTCCGTCTCCGAGCGGAATCCGCCCGGAGACCTGGAGCCCCGAATCGCGGGCGGGCGCGTCCTCCAGCGTGCGCTCGAGCCCGCTGAGCGCGACCGCCTCGGAGTAGATCGGGCCCGCCGCGAGGAGCGCGGCCGCGAGGAGGACCGTGACGAAGGCGGCGCCGACGATCAGACGGTCGGATGCGGCCCTTTTCAGGACCAGACGCCAGGCTGCGAGAAACAGTCCGCCCACCGAGATTTCGACGCCCTGACCCGGCTCTCGGTTAGCTAGCCGCTAGTAGACCGCAAGCGCCTCGCGCGCGATCCGGTCCTGCTCGAGCGCGTGCGCGGTCGGGTAGCCCTCGCTCGGGCTCGCGCGCCACGGCCGCCCGACGTAGCGGAGGCGGACCTCGTGCGGGAGCCCTTCCTCGAGGCGGTGGCGAATCGCGCGCCACGCGCCCATGTTCTGGGGCTCCTCCTGGGCCCAGATGAGCTCCGTGATGTTGGGGTAGCGGGAGAGCAGCTCGTCGTAGGCCGCCACCGGGAACGGGTAGACCTGCTCGAGCCGGGCAACGGCGATCCCCTCCGCCCCCTCGTGGGCGGCATGGCCAACGATGTCGTAGTAGACCTTGCCCGAGCAGAGGACGAGCCGGCCCGCGCGGCGGCGGCCTTCCTCGTCGAGCTTGGGGTCGTCGAGAACCTGGCGAAAGCCGCCCTTCGTCAGGTCTTCCAGCTTGGAGCTCGACTCCTTCAGGCGCAGGAGGCCCTTGGGCGTCAGCAGGACGAGCGGCCGGGCCTTCGGATGCAGCGCCTGGCGGCGGAGGACGTGGAAGTACTGGGCGGCGGTCGTGCAGTTGACGATGCGGATGTTCTCCTGAGCGGCGAGCTGCATGAAGCGCTCGAGACGCGCGCTCGAGTGCTCGGGCCCGTTGCCCTCGTACCCATGCGGGAGGAGCAGGGTGAGCCGCGAGCTCTGGTGCCACTTCGAGAGCCCCGAGACAATGAACTGGTCGACCATCACCTGGGCCGAGTTGACGAAGTCGCCGTACTGCGCCTCCCAGAGAACGAGCGCGGCCGGGCAAGCGACCGAATAGCCGTACTCGAAGCCCACCGCCGCCATCTCGGAGAGCGGCGAGTTGTATACCTGTACGGGCGCCGAGCCCGCGGGCAGATGGGCGAGGGGGGTGTAGACGCTCCCGTTCTCGTAGTCGTGCAGCACGAGGTGGCGATGCGAGAACGTGCCGCGCTCGGTGTCCTGGCCCGTGAGGCGGACGGGGGTGCCGGCGACAACCAGGCTCCCGAACGCGAGATCCTCGGCCTGCGCCCAGTCGATGCCGCCCTCCTCTCCGAGCCGATCCCGCCGCCGGTCGAGCTGCTTGACGAGCTTGGGATGGATCGTGAAACCCTCGGGCACGGTCAGCAGCTGCTCGTTGAGCTCGCGGAGAATCGCGGCGTCGACGGCGGTCTCGATGGGGACGTCCGATCCCCGTCCGAGCCGCTCCTTCTCCTGCTGCCGTGCTGCACCGGCCTCGATCGACGCCTTCAGGACCTGATGTGCGTCGCGCATCGCCTTCTGGACGGTCTCGTCGAGCTCGGCCGCCTGCTCCTCGGTGACGACCCGCTCCTCCACGAGGCGCGCCGCGTACTGCTCGCGCAAGCTCGGATGGGACTCGATCGCCTTGTACATGAGCGGCTGCGTGTAGGCGGGCTCGTCACCTTCGTTGTGGCCGAAGCGGCGGTAGCCGACGAGGTCGACGACGAAGTCCTTGCGGAAGCGCTCGCGGTAGGCCATCGCCAGCCGAATCGAGGCGACGGCAGCCTCGGCGTCGTCGGCGTTCACGTGGACGATCGGGATGTCGAAGCCCTTCGCGAGGTCGCTCGAGTAGCGGGTCGAGCGGGCTTCCTCCGGGTCGGTGGTGAACCCGATCTGGTTGTTGGCGATGAGATGCAGCGTGCCGCCCGTCGAGTAGCCGGGAAGCGCCTGCAGGTTGAGGGTCTCGGCGACCACGCCCTGGCCGGGGAACGCCGCGTCGCCGTGGATGAGAATGGCGAGCGCGCGCCTCGGGTCGTGGTCGACGGCGGCGGCCTTGTGGTCGGTCTGGATCGCGCGCGTCTCGCCCTCGACGACCGGGTCGACGTACTCGAGATGGCTCGGGTTGGAAGCAAGCCGCACGGTGACCTCGCCGGCCTCCGTGTGGCGAATGCCTTCCGCTCCGAGGTGGTACTTCACGTCGCCGGAGCCGCCCTCGGGGTCGGAACCGACGGCCTCGAACTGCCGCTCGCCCTCGAACTCCCTGAGGATCACGTCGTACGGCCGCCCGACAGTGTGGGCAAGGACGTTCAGCCGTCCGCGGTGCGCCATTCCGATGACCACGTGATGGGCACCGTCCTTCGCCGCGAGCTCGATCGACTCGTCGAGCATGGGGACCATCGCATCGAGCCCTTCGATCGAGAATTGCTTCTGCCCGAGGAACGCGCGGCGCAGATAGCGCTCCATGCCCTCGACCTCGGTCAGCCTGCGGAGGAGCGTGCGCTGCTCGTCAGGCCCGAACTGTGTGCGGTAGCGGCCCGACTCGATCGCGGTGCGAAGCCAGACGCGCTCCTCGTGGCTCGAGATGTGCTCGATCTCGTAGGCCATCGTCCCGCAGTAGGTCTCGCGCAGATGCGGGAGAGCGTCGGCCAGGGTCTCGCCGGGCACGTGCACGCGCAGCACCCGAGCCGGCACCTGGGCCTGAAGCTCGGGCGTCAGCCGCGGCTCGAGGCGCTCGGGCTCGAGCGCCGGATCTCCGGTCGGCTCGCTGCCGAGAGGATCGAGGCGCGCGGCGAGGTGGCCGTGCATTCGGTGCGCCTTGACGAGGGCCATCGCAGCGGCCACGGCGCCGAGGAGCTGCTGCGGCGGCGCAGTCTGCTCGGCCGCAGCCGAAGCTCCGTTGCCGCCGTTGGCGGCTCCCGGATAGAGCTCACGGACGCGCTGGACGACCGGGCTCGACTCGAGCTTCTCAGGCGTCTGCTCGAAGAGGGCGCGCCACTTCGGGTCGACCGATTCCGGGGCTCTGAGGTACTGCTCGAAAAGCTCCTGGATGAAGCCTGAATTGAGGTCTTCGAACTGCTGCTGGGCCACTCGTCTCTCGCACTTGAGGATAGCGATTACGCCTGTCCGCTCCTCAGTTCGTCACTCGGCATTCCAGGCCTCCGGGTTGACCGCGTTCTCCGGGAGCTCGTTCCTGAGGAGGACCGACTCGAGCGCGTCGGCGCAGAGCATCCCCATCGCCTCGCGCGCCGCGTGCGTCGAGCTGCCGAGGTGCGGCGCGAGGACGACGCTCTCGAGCTCGAGGAGACCGGCGCTCACGTCAGGCTCGCGCTCGTAGACGTCGAGCGCCGCGCCGGCGATCCGGCCCGCCTCGAGCGCCTCGAGGAGCGCCTCTTCGTCGACGACCGGGCCGCGCGAGACGTTCACGAGGACGGCGCTCGGGCGCATGAGGGCGAGCTCGCGCCGGCCGATGAGATGGCGCGTGTCGGGCGTGAGCGGCACGTGCAGGCTGACGACGTCCGCCTCCGCGAGCAGCCGGTCGAGCGGGAGGTCTTCGTACGGGCCCGAGCCACGCGTATGGACGACGCGCATGCCGAAGGCCTCCGCGAGGCGCGCCACCTCCCGGCCGATCCGCCCGAGCCCCACCACCCCGAGCGTCTTGCCCGCGAGCCCCTCGCCGAGCATGAACGTCGGCGCGAGTGCCCATTCATCGCGCCTGCGCACGAGGCGGTCGCCCTCCGTCACACGCCGGAGCAGGGAGAGCAGCAGCGCCACCGTGAGCTCGGCGGTCGCATCCGTGAGGACATCGGGCGTATTCGAGACGACGATGCCGCGCCGCGTCGCCTCCTCGACGTCGACGCTGTCGTAGCCGACGCCGAAGTTCGCGACGATGCGCAGCTCGGGCCCGGCCGCATCGAGGAGCTCGGCGCCTACGACGTCGGCTGGAATCGTCACGAGCCCTGCGGAGCCCGCGACCTCGTCCCCCAGCGCGAAGGACTCCTCCAGGCGCGCCACCACGGGCGCGGGTAGCTGGCGGGTGAGGAAGATACGCGGCTTCGGCACTACGCGCGCGGGCGGGCTGCCTCTGACTTCGGAGGAATGATGGGCAGCGCGGAGGCGACGCGCCTTTGCCCGCCCGCCTCGTAGACGACGTCGACGCTGTCGTTCTTCCGGTACGTGCCGGCGACGCCGAGGAAGATCGAGAGCCAGCGGATGGTGCCGAGGCGCCCCTCCTTGGCGAGCGGCTTTTGGAAGCGAAGCTCGCGTCCGCGCAGCTCGTAGTCGGCGCCGGGCTCCTGGCGGACGCCGTTCACGAAGACCTCGAACGGCTCCTGCACGGCAGACGGAAGAGGCACGATCCAGGCGTCATCCACTGAGGCTGAAGCCTAGACCGCGCCCCCTCCTTGGCGCGCGAAACCCTCACCAAACCCTACTTCCGACTCCCGGCGAAGCACCTCGAACGAGGTATGTCCGTGTTTTGCACTGAACCACAGAACGGGTGAATCGCAACTCCCCCATTCGGGGGATCGTGCCCAATAGACTGTCCCCGCCCGATGGTCCGGACGCTTGTTGCTGCCGTCTCTTTCGCCGTGCTTTCGGCAATCGCGGCTGTCGGAACCGCCTTCGCAGGAAACGGCGGTCTCGGCCCGCCGTCTCCGCAAACACCGAGCGGTGAGGCGATCAGCCGCCTGTACTGGATCGTCTTCGCGGTCTGCGCAGTCGTCTTCGTCCTCGTCGAGGGCGCGCTCATCTACTTCATCGTCCGGTTCCGCCGCCGGGCGAACACCGCCGAGGAAGCCGAAGGGCCCCAGATCCACGGCAACACGCGGCTCGAGATCATCTGGACGGCGATCCCGGCGGTCATCCTCGCGGCGCTCGCCATCTTCACCTTCACCCAGATCCCGGCCGTGCAGGCAAGGGACGTCGGCGACGGAGAGCGTCTGACGGTCCGTGTGGAGGCGCACCAGTTCTACTGGCAGTACCGCTACCCGGGCGGGGAGACGACCGTGAACACGCTCTACCTCCCAGTCGACAAGCCCGTCGAGCTCGAGCTCACGGGGATGGACGTCATCCACAGCTGGTGGGTCCCGCAGCTCACGGGGAAGATGGACGCCATTCCGGGCCGCATGAACACGCTGCGTTTCGTCCCCACGACGACCGGCGACTTCGAGGGGAAGTGCGCCGAGCTCTGCGGCATCCAGCACGCCTTCATGCCGACGACGGTCAGCGTCCTCGAGGAGGGTGACTACGAGTCGACCCTCGCCGCGCAGCAGGACGAGCTCGCCCTCGGCAAGGCGACCTGGGAAGGAGCCTGTGCCACCTGCCACGGCCTGAACGGACAGGGGGACATCGGGCCCGCGATCGCCGGAAACGGAACGCTCTCGAACCGCGAGGCGCTCGACGAACTCGTGCACACCGGCCAGAACACGCCGCAGTTCGACTACTACATGCCGCCCGTGGGACGCGGCTGGCCCCCCGAGCAGCTGGACGCGCTGATGGCCTACATCAAGTCCAACAAGACGCTTTCCACGGCCCCCCCACCCGCGACAGGAGGTGGCGGCTAGTGGCGACGCGGAGCGAGGCGCTGGCACCCACCTGGAAGGAGGGCTCGGTTGCGAGGTGGCTCGTGACCGTCGACCACAAGCGGATCGGGATCCTCTACCTGGTCACGTCGTTCATCTTCTTCTTCATCGCGGGGCTCCTGGCGATTCTCATGCGGATCCAGCTGTCGCACTCCGACGCCGGCTTCCTGACCAGGTCCGCCTACAACCAGGTCGTGACGATGCACGGCACCGCGATGGTCTTCCTCTTCATCATCCCGGTGCTCGCGGGCTTCGGGAACTACCTCGTGCCGCTGATGATCGGCGCGCGCGATATGGCTTTCCCGCGCCTGAACGCCGCCTCGTACTGGCTCTTCCTCATGGGCGGAATCGTGCTGCTCTCGAGCTTCCTGGCAGACCAGGGCGGAGCCCAGTGCGGCTGGACCGCCTACACGCCGTGCTCGTCGGAGGAGTTCAGTCCCGGGCACGGTCAGGACCTCTGGATCCTCGGCGTCCACCTGACGGGGGTCTCCTCGCTCATGGGAGCCGTCAACTTCATCGTCACGATCCACAACATGCGCGCGCCGGGGATGACCTGGATGCGCATCCCGCTCTTCACATGGGCGGTGGAGGCCTACGCCGTGCTGCTCCTGCTCGTCTTGCCGACGATCGCGGCAGCCGCCACGCTCCTACTGCTCGACCGCCAGACCGGCACGACGTTCTTCGCCCCCGAGGACGGCGGCCCGATCCTCTGGCAACACATGTTCTGGTTCTTCGGCCACCCCGAGGTCTACATCATGGTGCTGCCCGCGATGGGAATCCTGTCCGAGGTGATCCCGGTGTTCTCCCGGAAGCCGATCTTCGGCTACAAAGCCGTCGCGCTGTCGACGATCGGAATTGCCTTCGCGAGCATGCTCGTCTGGGCGCACCACATGTTCACGGTGGGCATGCCGACCTACCTGCAGGGATTCTTCCTCGTCACGTCGCTCACCGTCGCGATCCCGACGGCCGTGAAGATCTTCAACTGGCTGGCGACCCTCTGGCGCGGGCACCTGATCTTCAAGGCGCCGCTCATGTTCTGCCTCGGGTTCGTCGGCCTGTTCACCATGGGAGGGCTCTCGGGGATCATCGTCGCCCTCTTTCCCGTCGACTATCAGGTGCAGGACTCCTACTACGTCGTCGCCCACTTCCACTACACGCTCGTCGGCGGCACGGTGTTCGGGATCTTCGCGGGCGTCTACTACTGGTTCCCGAAGATGACGGGGCGGATGTACGACGAGAGCCTGGCGAAGATCCACTTCTGGCTCATGTTCATCGGCTTCAACACTGCCTTCCTGCCACAGCACATGCTCGGGCTCATGGGCATGCAGCGCCGCATCTACAGCTACAGCCAGGGTGGGCTCTTCGAGTGGTACAACCTGATCTCATCGGTGGGGTCCTGGATCATGGGAGTTGCGATGCTGATCTTCCTCTGGAACGCGGTGGTGAGCTGGCGAACCGGCCGCCGCGTCGGGCCCGACCCCTGGCAGGCGGACACGCTCGAGTGGTACGCGACCTCGCCGCCTCCGCCGCACAACTTCGACCGCGTCCCCTACGTCTCGAGCGCCCGCCCGCTCCGCGACCTGCGGCTTCGGCTCCGGGAGCGTCAAGCGTGACGCCCGGGCCCTGGCTCCGACTGCTGGCGATCGCCTCCACGGCCGGAGTGGCCGCGGTGGTGGCGACCGGCGAATGGGGCCTCGCGCACGACGTCGTCGCGAACGTCACGCTCGTCCTCCTCGCGGCCGTGGTCCTGTGCGCGCGGCTCGCGCACAAGAACCGCCGCACGCTGCTCGTCGCCTCCGGGTCGGCCTTCGGCCTCTTCGCGCTCGCCGGGCTCTCGGCCCTCGCCGGCGCGCCGACGGCACTGCACCTGACGCTCGGGGCTGCCGCTCTCGTCGCTGCTGCAGTGGCGGCCGCCGTCTGCGTGCGCGGCGGGGAGCCGGTGCCGCGCGCCTCCTGGCGGGACTACCTCACGCTGACCAAGCCGCGCATCATGGTGCTGCTCCTCCTCACCGCTGCCGGGGGAATGTTCGTCGGCGCCGAGGGAGTGCCGCCCGCCGGGCTCTTCGTCGCGACGATGGCGGGACTCGCCCTCGCCTGCGGCGGCGCCAGCGCGCTCAACCACGTCCTCGACCGCGACATCGACGTGCACATGCGGCGCACGGACAAGCGACCGGTGGCCGCGGGCCGCGTCCCCGTGGAGCGCGCCCTCGAGTTCGGGCTTGCCCTCTCGGCACTGTCCTTCGTCCTCCTCGCAAGCTTCGTCAACGTCCTCGCAGCCGCGCTCGCCCTCGCGGGAGGGCTTTTCTACGTGCTCGTCTACACCCGCTGGCTCAAGCGCTCGACCCCGCAGAACATCGTCATCGGAGGAGCTGCAGGCGCGGTTCCGCCGCTCGTCGGCTGGGCCGCGGCGACCGGCGACCTGAGCCTGCCGGCGCTCTGGCTCTTCTTGATCGTCTTCTTCTGGACGCCGCCGCACTTCTGGGCGCTCGCGCTGCTCATCCGCCGCGACTACGAAGCGGCGCGCGTCCCGATGCTCCCGGTCGTGAAGGGCGAGGCGCAGACGGCGCGCTCGATCGTCACCTATTCCTTCGTCCTCCTCGGGATCTCGCTCCTGCCCTTCCTCTCGAACACGCTCGGAGTCTTCTACCTCGTCTCGGCGCTTGCGCTCGGGCTCGCGTTCGTCGGCCTCGCGATCGTCCTGCGGCGGCAGACGACACCGGCGAACGCGCGCCGGCTCTTCTCGTACTCGCTGGCGTACCTCGCGCTCCTCTTCGTAGCCATGGCCCTCGACCCGATCATCTTCTGATGGACCCCGAGCTCTCGCGCAAGAACATCCGGCTGGGGCTTTTGCTCCTCGGCCTCATCGTCATTCTCTTCGCCGGGTCGATCATCGTCGCCGAGATCTGGCACACGGCGTACTGACAGGCCTGAACGCCTTCATCACCGAGGTCGACGACCCGCGCGACGGGATCCGCCTCGGCGTCAAGGACCTCTTCGACACGGCCGGCCTCGTGACGACGTACGGGTCGGCGATCTTCACCGAGCACGTCCCTGATCGCACAGCATCCGCGGTCGCACGGCTCGAGGGTGCCGGCTACGCCGTCGTCGGCAAGACGAACCTGCACGAGTTCGCGTACGGGATCACATCGGAGAACGAGCATTTCGGGGATGTCGGGAACCCGCTTGCGTCCGACCGCTATCCGGGCGGTTCGAGCGGAGGGTCTGCGGCCGCGCTCGCGGCCGGCCTCTGCGACGCGGCGCTCGGCACGGACTCGGCCGGCTCGATCCGGATTCCGGCCGCCTGCTGCGGGATCGTCGGCTTCAAGCCGTCCCACGGCCTCGTGCCCATGGACGGCTGCTGGCCGCTCGCCCCGAGCTTCGACACCGCCGGTCCGATGGCGAGAGATGTCGCGGGCTGCGCGGCGATGGTGAAAGCCCTCGATCCGAGCCTGCCCTCGACCTCTCGCTCTCTCGAGGACGCCCGCATCGCGGTCGCGTGGCTCGAAGATGCGGATCCCGGGGTCCGCGCTCAGGTCAGCCGGGCTACCGGGTACTTTCCCGACCGCAAGGAGATCGAGTTCCCGCTGATGCCGGCCAACATCGACCCCGCCTTCCAGCGCGAGGTCGCCGACGTGCACCGCGATCTCTTCGCCGAGCACGCCGACCGGTACGGCGCGAACGTCCGCTGGAAAGTCGAGCGCGCGCTCGAGGTAACGGACGAGGAGTACGAGGCGAGCGCGGCCGCCCGTAGACGCTACCGCGAAGAGGCGGCCGCCGCGCTGGACGGGTTCGACCTCCTGCTCGTCCCGACGATCGGCACGGTCGCCCCTCCGCGGACGAAGGCGGAGCGGGACTTGAGACCGAGCGTCCTCCGCTTCACAGAGCCATTCAACGTACTCGGCTGGCCGGCGCTCGCACTCCCGTGCGGTCCGGCCGAGGACGGCCTTCCGGCCTCGGTCTCGCTCGTCGCCCGTGCGGGCGAAGACGCCCTCGTCCTCGACGCCGGCCGCGCGCTCGAGCGTTACGCCGGGACCGCGGACAGCGCGCGCACGGCCTCTTCATAGATCCGGTCGCGGCTGAAGATCTCGAGCTGGTCGGAGAGCAGGTCGCTAGCCGACGCGCGCGTCGCCCGTGGCGGCGCAACCTCGTCGCCGTCGATCGCGACGAGCTCGACCTCGCCGGCCGGCTCGTGCTCGAGCTCCAGGCGCCTGCTGAGCCTCGCCTGCAGCCAGCCCCAGAGGAGCAGCGTCTCCCCGCGCGGCCCCGCGACCCGGAGCGAGTCCGCCTCGGCGATCTCGGGCCACAGGGAGGCGCAGCTCTCGCGCCACGGCTGCAGTTTCGTCCAGGCGATGTCGGACACCGCGATCCGGTCGAAGATCTCGGGGAGGCGCGCGAAGGTCGCGTCGCAGTCGCTCCACTCGTCCGAGTCGATGACGAGCCTGTCGGCGACTTCGCTCAGCTGCCGGAGCGCCGCACCGTCGAAATCGGGCTCGCCCCTCCAGCGCAGGAACACTGGTAGATCGGGGACGAGGAGCGGCACCGCGACGCTGGCCGGCGCATTCGCTCGCGGGCCGCAGAGCTGGAGCGAGATCACCTCCGAACACACCTGGCCCTGCTCGCCGGCGCGGACGAAGCAGCGCAGGTCGACCTCTCCGTCGAGCTCGTCGCGCGGCTCGTCAGGGCGCGGGAAGAGGAGGATCGTGCGTGACGGGTGCCGCTCGCCCATCCCTGCGAGCGTGTCGGTAGCGGCGTCGACCCACCGCTCCGGCACCCACGCGATGTGCGTCATGACGCTGGTGCGGAGGTTCGGAGCGTTGCCCGGGGCGGCCGCCGCATGCCTGAGCCGCCCGAGCTCCCGCTCGATCTGCCGGATGGTGATGCCCTCGTTCAGTGCCGCCTCCAGGAGCGTCCGTCGCGCTGGATGAGCTCGTCCGCGGAGACCGGGCCCCATGTCCCAGCCTCGTAGTTGGGGAAGTTCGGGCGATCGCGCTTCCACGGCGCGACCATCGCGTCGACGAGCGCCCACTGCTCCTCGACTTCGTCGGAGCGCGTGAAAAGCGTCGCGTCGCCGAGCATGCAGTCGAGGATCAGCCGCTCATAGGCCTCGGGCAGCCCCGTGCGGAACGAGCCGCCGTAGAGGAAATCCATGTGCACCGTGCGGATCGACATGCCCTGACCGGGCACCTTGGCGCCGACGGCGAGGGAGACGCCTTCGTCGGGCTGGATGTGGATGAGGAGGACGTTCGGCCGCAGCGCGTCGTCGGAGTCGAGCTCGAACGGCGGGTGCGGGGCGCGCTTGAACTGGATCGCGATCGTCGTCTCGCGCCTGGGCAGGCGCTTCCCCGTGCGGATGTAGAACGGCGTGTCCGCCCAGCGCCAGTTGTCGACGTAGAGCTTGGCGGCGACGTAGGTCTCGGTCATCGAGTCCGGCGCCACGTCCGCTTCCTCGCGGTATCCGGCCACTTCCTCGCCCTCGATGTGGCCCGGCCCGTACTGGCCGCGGACGACGTGCTTGGGCCCGGGCGTGTGCAAGGCCTTCAGCACCTTCACCTTCTCGTTCCGGACCGACTCGGCGGTGAAGTCGATCGGCGGCTCCATCGCCGTGAGCGCCACGAGCTGGAGCAGGTGGTTCTGGACGATGTCGCGCACGGCGCCCGCACGCTCGTAGTAGTCGGCACGCCCTTCGATCCCGAGCGACTCGGCCACGGTGATCTGGACGTGGTCGATGAACTGGCGGTTCCAGATCGGCTCGAAGATCCCGTTCGCGAAGCGCAGGACCAGCATGTTCTGGACGGTCTCCTTGCCGAGGTAGTGGTCGATGCGGAAGATCTCGTCCTCGGCGAAGTACTCGTGGATGACCTCGTTGAGCTCCCGCGCGGTCTCGAGGTCGTAGCCGAAGGGCTTCTCCACGATCACGCGCGTCCAGCCTTCGGCCGAGCGGCGCTTGCCCATCTCGACCACGATCGTTCCGATCGCCGACGGCGGCACGGCGAGGTAGTAGATGCGGTTCGCGGAAGTCCCGTGCTTCTCGTCGAGCTCGTTCAGGCACTTGACGACGTGTTCCTCGCCGCCCTCGTCGGCGAAGTCGGTCGCCACGTAGCGGATCGTCTCCGCGAACTCGTCCCAGACGTCCTGCTGGAACTCGTCGCGGGCGTGGTCCTGGATCGCCTGCTTCATCTTCTCCCGGAACGCCTCGTCGGTCATCTCGGTGCGGGCGACGCCGACGACGCCGAACTGCGGCGGCAGGAGGTTGCGGACGGCGAGGGAGTAGAGCGCGGGGAAGAGCTTGCGCTGGGTGAGGTCGCCGGAGGCCCCGAAGATCGTGAGCGCGCAGGGCTCGGGCGTGCGGCGGCGGCGCAGGCCCTCCTCGAGCGGGTTCGGCGCCTCGACCTTCGTCGACACGGTCATTCGCTTTTCACCGCATGCCCGCCGAACTGGTTTCTGAGCGCGGCGTTGATCTTCGCCGCGAACGACTCGTCCTCACGCGAGGCGAAGCGGGCGAAGAGGGCGGCGCTGATCACCGGGGCCGGCACGCTCTCGTTGATCGCCTCGAAGACGGTCCAGCGCCCTTCTCCGGAGTCATCGACGTAGCCGGCGATGTGCTCGAGCTCGTTGCCCTCCTTCTCGAGCGCCGTGTGCAGGAGCTCGAGGAGCCAGCTGCGGACGACCGAGCCGTAGCGCCAGATGCCCGCGATGTCGTGGAGGTCGAGGTCGTACTCGGACGAGTTCATGATGTCGAACCCCTCCGCGTAGGCCTGCATGAGGCCGTACTCGATCCCGTTGTGCACCATCTTCACGAAGTGGCCGGCGCCGGACGGGCCGACGTGCGCGTACCCGTCATCCGGCGCCAGCGTCTTGAACGCGGGCTCGAGGAAGGAGACCGGGTCGTCCTCGCCGCCGACCATGAGGCAGTAGCCGTTGGCGAAACCCCAGATACCACCGGAAACGCCTGCATCGATGTAGCCGATGCCCTTCTCCGCGGCGAGGGCGGCACGCTTCTTCGAATCGTGGAAGTTGGAGTTGCCGCCGTCGACGATCACGTCGCCCCCCTCCAGACAGCGCAGGAGCTCTTGGACCGCCTGCTCGGTCGGGTCGCCGGCGGGGATCATCAGCCAGACGGCACGGCGGGGCTCGAGCTGACCGACGAGCTCTTCGAGGGAGCCGGCGGTGCCGCCGCCGCTCCGCGCGTAGGACTGGACGACGTGCCCGTCGTTCTCCAGCCGCTTCGCCATGTTGCCGCCCATGCGGCCGAGACCGACCATGCCGAGCTTCATGCGACCTCCTCGAGATTGACGCGAACGATAGGCCTGCCGCGCTCGCGAAGCGAGGCGAGGTCGCCGTCAGCCTGGGCACGGATCAGCTGTCCGAAGCCGAACTCGCGGCCGGGGATGGCCAGCTCCTCGCCGGTGTCGTCGAGCACCTGGACAAAGCGCCCCGTAGGCGGGCCGCCCTTGTGCAGCTGGCCGGTCGAGTGCAGATAGCGCGGGCCAAGCCCGTGCGTGACGACGCACCCGGTCTGCCGCGCGCGCTCGAGGAGCGGCTCGAGCTCGACCTCGCGCGCGGGGTCGATGAACGCCTGAATGCAGACGTAGTCTGGCGGCGAGGCCTCGCCGAGGAGCTCCTCGACCGAATTGGACACGTCCGGGGTCTGACCCCGGTCATGGCCGGAAAGGACCTCGTTCGTTCGGTCCTTGGCCTCCTGCACGTTCGGCTGGTCGAACGGGTTGATGCCGATGATCGACCCGGCGACAGCGGTGGCGAACTCCCAGCGGTAGAACTCCTGCCCGAGCTCGTACGGGTCGGTGACGCGCGCATCCTCGCTCTGCCGGTCGGGCCCGTCGGTCGGCTCCTCGACGGGAACGGGGACGAGGCCCTTTCCCTGCTTCCCCGTCGACTCGGCGATCAGCTGCTCGACCCAGAGGCCGAAACCACCCGGGATCGGGCTGATCTGAACCTTGTCGCGTCCATCCTTCCAGCCCTGCCCCAGGCGCTCGCCGAGCTCTAGCCCGGGGTTGCCCTCGTCCAGTCGGCAGGCTTCGACCATCTCCTCGACCCGGAGAAGCAAACGCTCGAGGTCGACGCCCATGAGAGCCGCCGGGACGATGCCGAAGGCAGACAGGGCCGAGTAGCGCCCGCCGATGGTCGGCTCGCCGGCGAAGACCCCCCGGAAGCAGCGCTGGCGCGCGAGCGTCTCGAGCTCGGAGCCGGGATCGGTGATGGCCGCGAACGACTCTGCGCGGCCGCCGGTCCAGTCCCAGAAGAAGTCGAGGTGGCAGCGCGTCTCGAGCGTCGTGCCCGACTTCGAGGAGACGAGGAAGAGCGTGCGGGCCGGGTCGAGCGAGCCGGCGGCGCGACGAATCGCCGCGGGATGGGTCGTGTCGAGGACCTGGAGATGCTCACTCTCGAAGGTGCGGCGCAGGACCTCCGGCGCCAGGCTCGACCCGCCCATGCCGAGGAGAACGACCGAGTCGAAGCCGCCGACGGTGCCGGCGGCAAACGCCTCGAGCTCGCCGATGCGCTGGCGCATCCTGAGCGGCTCGTCGAGCCAGCCGAGCCAGCGGTTCTCGTCGCGCCCGGTCCAGAGCGTTGCGTCGCGGGCCCAGAGGCGCTCGACCAGCTCGGCGGACGCGAGCGAAGTCACGAGCCCTATGCCGTGACGAGCTCGCCGGACTTCGCGCGGATGCCTTCGAGGAGCTCCGAGAACGAGTCGGCGAACTTCTCGACGCCCTCCTTCTCGAGCGTTTCGGTCACGTCGTCGTAGTCGATGCCGGCCTGCTCGAGGTCGGCGAAGAGCTGCTTCGCCTCGTCGAGCCCCTGCTCGAGCGTAAGCGCGACCTTCCCGTGGTCCTGGAACGCCTGGATCGTCTCCTCGGGCATCGTGTTGACCGTGTTCGGCCCGATGAGCTCCTCGACGTACATGACGTCCCGGTACTCCCGGTTCTTCGTCGAAGTGGAGGCCCAGAGCGGCCGCTGCCCGGTCGCCCCCTTCGAGACGAGGAAGTCCCACGCCTCGCCGGAGAAGAGCTCCTTGTAGCGCTGGTAGGCGAGCTTCGCGTTCGCGACGGCGAGCCGGCCCTTGAGGTCGTCGTGGCCGCCGAGCTCGTCGAGGCGCTTGTCCGCCTCCGTGTCGACGCGGCTGACGAAGAAGCTCGCAACCGACGCGACCGTGCTCGGGTCGCCGCCTCCCGCGACGAGCCGCTCGAGGCCGCGGATGTAGGCGCGCGCGACCTCCTCGTAGCGCTCGAGGGAGAAGATGAGCGTGACGTTGATGGACTTGCCCTTCGCGATCATGTCCTCGATCGCGGGCAGGCCCGGCTTCGTCGCCGGGATCTTCACGAACAGGTTGGGCTTGTCGATGAGCTTGTGCAGGCGGACAGCCTCGGCGGTCGTCGCCTCGGTGTCGTAGGCGAGGTTCGGGTCGACCTCGATCGAGACGTACCCGTCCTTGCCGGAGCCCTCGTCCCAGACGGGGCGCAGAAGCTCGAGCGCCTCGCTCACGTCGTGCGTTGCCAGCCGGAGGAAGATCTCCTTCGGATCGCGCTCCTCGTTCAGCACCTCGCGGAGCTGCTCGTCGTAGGCGTCCCCGGCGGAGATCGCTTTCTGGAAGATCGTCGGGTTCGAGGTGACGCCGACGACGGCGTCGTCCCGCATCATCCGCTCGAGCTCGCCCGTGTTGAGCATGTCGCGCGAGAGGAAGTCGATCCAAACGCTCTGATCCAATGCGGAGAGCTCGTGCAGTTTGCTCTTTTCAGTCATGTCCTTCCTTTCCCTCAGCCCACGCGCTGCCGCTTGCGCAGAAGCGCCTGGGCACGCGAGACCACGTTCTCGGGTGTGAAGCCGAGCTTTTCGAGGACCGTCGTCCCCGGCGCCGAGGCGCCGAAACGCTCGAGCGAGACGACGTCGCCCTCCTGCCCCACCCACTTCCACCAGCCGAGCCCGACGCCCGATTCCACGGAGAGACGGGCCTCGACCTCCGGGGGCAGCACCGAGTCGCGGTACTCGACCGGCTGCTTCTCGAAGAGCTCCCAGCAGGGCATCGAGACGACGCGCGCGGCGACGTCCTCGTCCTGCAGCCGCTTCGCCGCCTCGAGGGCGACCCAGACCTCGGAGCCCGTGGCGAGGATGAGCAGGTCGGGCGTCCCGTTGCCGTTCCCGTCCCAGAGGACGTAGGCGCCGCGCTCGACGCCGGAGGCGTCCCCGAGCTCGCTGCGGTCGAGCACGGGCAGGTCCTGGCGGCTGAGCGCCATCCCCACCGGGCCGTCCTTGCGCTCGAGCGCGACCTTCCAGGCGTACGAGACCTCGTTCGCGTCCGCCGGGCGGATGAACCAGAAGTTCGGGATGGCGCGAAGAGCCATGTAGTGCTCGACGGGCTGGTGTGTGGGCCCGTCCTCGCCGAGGCCGACGGAGTCGTGCGTCCAGGCCCAGACGACCGGCAGGCCCATGAGCGCCGAGAGGCGCACGGCAGGCCGCATGTAGTCGCTGAAGATCAGGAACGTCGAGCCGTACGGCTTCACGATCCCGCCGTGGACGGCGAGCCCGTTCACGATCGCGCCCATGGCGTGCTCGCGGACGCCGAACGGGATGTTGCGCCCGGCGAAGTCCTGCGAGAAGACGCCCGCGCCGTCGAAGTTCGTCTTCGTCGACTCGACCAGGTCGGCGGCGCCCCCGAGCATCGTCGGCGCGTAGGTCTTGAACGCCTCCATCACGCTCGCGCCGGCGGCGCGGGTGGCGATCTTGTCCTTCTGGGCGGGATCGAACGACGGCAGCGCCTCCACCCAGCCGGGCTTCAGCTCCCCCGCGAAGGCGCGGTCCCAGTCCTCGGCAGCATCCGGGTACGTGTTCCGCCAGGCTTCCCAGCGCTGGTGCCAGTCACCCTCGAGCTCCTGGCCCTTGTCGCGCAAGTTCATGTGCTCGTAGACCTCGTCCGGGACGACGAAGTGCTCATCGGGATCCCAGCCCATGATCTCCTTCGTCGCGCGCACCTCGTCCTCGCCGAGGGGCGCGCCGTGCGCCTTGGCCGTGTCCTGTGCGTTCGGCGCCGGATAGGCGATGTGGCTGCGGACGATGATCAGCGACGGCCGCTCGGTCTCGTTCTGGGCATTCGTGAGCGCACGCCTGATGCCGGCGAGGTCGTTCACGTCGGCGACGTGCTGCACGTGCCAGCCGTAGGCCTCGAAGCGCTTGCCCTTGTCCTCCGAGTCGAAGGAAAGCGCAGTCGTCCCGTCGATCGTGATCCGGTTGTCGTCGTAGAAGAAGACGAGTTTTCCGAGCCCGAACGCGCCGGCGAGCGAGGAGGCCTCCTGGGAGACGCCCTCCATGAGGTCGCCGTCGGAGGCGATCCCGTAGACGCGGTGGTCGACCACGGTATGCCCGGGACGGTTGTAGCGCTGGGCCAGGAACTTCTCCGCCATCGCGATGCCGACCGCGTTCGAGATGCCCTGGCCGAGGGGCCCGGTCGTCGTCTCGACTCCGGGCGTGAGGAAGTGCTCGGGATGGCCCGGCGTCAGCGACTCCCATTGCCGGAAGCGCTTGAGCTCCTCCAGCGCGAGGTTGTAGCCCGTCAGGTGAAGCGCCGCGTACTGGAGGATGCAGGCGTGGCCGGCCGAGAGGACAAAGCGGTCACGGTCCGGCCAGTCGGGATTCGCGGGGTTCGCCCGCATGACGTCCCGATAGAGCACGTAGGCCACCGGAGCAAGCGCCATCGCCGTTCCGGGGTGGCCCGCATTCGCCTTCTGGACGGCGTCCATGGCGAGCGTGCGAATCGTCTCGATCGATAGTTGCTCGATGCTTTTTGTGTGTTCGGCCACCACTGCAACCATACCCCTATGGCTGTTCTTATCGCCTCACGCCTGAGGAAGGAAATCGCCGGCGACGCGCTGTTCGACGGCGTCAGCTTCAAGGTCGAGCGACGCGACCGGCTCGCCCTCTCCGGGCCCAACGGGGCCGGCAAGACAACCCTGCTCCGGATCCTGACGGGCGAAACCCGGATAGACGGCGGCGAGCTCGCTTTCGAGAAGGGAACGCGGGTTGCGCTGCACGACCAGCGCCCCCCGCTCGAGCGCGCTCTTACCCTCCGGGAATACGTCCTCGGAGGCGCGCGCGACCTCGTCGCGGCCGAGGAGGAGCTCCGGCGTCTCGAGGCCGCCATGGCGGGGGGCGATCACGGTGCGGAGACGCTGGCCGCCTACGCGGCGGCTCAGGCGCGACTCGAGCACGCGGGCGGCTACGGCTGGCGCGACCACGCCACGTCGGTCGTGCGCGGCCTGGGCTTCGCCGACGAAGATTTCGACCGGAGCCTCCGCACCTTCTCGGGAGGAGAGCTGACCCGCGCGTCGCTGGCCCGCGCGCTCGCAGGCGATCCCGACCTCCTCCTTCTCGACGAGCCCACCAACCACCTCGACGTCTCGAGCATCGAGTGGTTGGAGCGTGAGCTGTCGTCACTCGACGCAGCCGTCATTCTCGTCGCACACGACCGCTGGTTCCTCGAGGCGGTCACGAACGCCACCCTGGAGCTCGAGGCAGGCCGGGCAATCTACTTCGCGGGCCCCTGGCACGCCTGGCGACGGGAGAAGGTCGAGCGTGCGCAGCACGCCGCCAAGACGGCGGACAGGATCTCGGTCGACATCGAGCGGCTGGAGCGCTTCGTGACGCGCTTCCGCTACAAGAAGTCGAAGGCGAAGCAGGCCCAGGCCAAACTGACGCAGATCTCGCGACTGGAGCAGGAGCGCTCGGGAGTGAAGGCGGAGCACGAGCTCCTCACACGCCGCTCGAAGCGACTCGGCTTCGACTTCGGCGACCCGAAGCGGAGCGGCCGAACGGTGCTCGAGATCGAGCACGCGAACGTGCAGGCGGGGAGCCGGGAGCTCCTCCACGACGTCTCGCTCGCCCTCGAGCGCGGCGAGCACGTCGCCTTCGTCGGCCCCAACGGAAGCGGGAAGACGACGCTCCTCGAGCGGATCGTGGCCGGCGACTTCAAGCTCGGCTACGGGGTCGAGCTCGGCTACTTCCCGCAGCAGGAGGTGCACCTCGACGAACGGGGCAGCGTGCTCGACTGCGTCCAGGCCATGACGGGCCTCACGCGCCAGCGGGCGCAGTCGCTCCTCGGGCGCTTCCTCTTCTCCGGCTGGGAGGCGCACGAGAAGCCGGTCACCGCGCTCTCCGGCGGAGAGCGGCGGCGCCTCGCGCTCGCCGTGCTGGTCGCGTCGGGATCGAACTTCCTCGTCCTCGACGAGCCGACGAACCACCTCGACCTGGAGAGCCGCGAGGCGCTGGAGGCCGCGCTGGAGGAATTCCCCGGAACGGTCCTCCTCGTCTCACACGACCGCGCGCTCCTCGACGCCGTGGCGCACCGCACCGCGGCGGTCGAGGACGGGACCGTGCGCGTCTACGAAGGCGGCTGGGCGGACTACCTCCGCGCCCGTGAGGAGCGCGACGCGCCGCCGCCCGAGCCGAAGCCGAAGAAGGAGCCAAAGGCCCGCCCGAAGAAGGCGCCGCGCTCGCCGCAGCCGCTCGAGCTGCTCGAACGCGAGATCGAGGAGCAGGAGGCCCTCATCGCGCGCATCGAGGGCAAGCTCGCCGAGGACTGGGGCGATGCCGATGCCGTGGCCCAGCACCGCGCCGCCCGCGAGGAGCTGCAGAGCCTCCTCGCCCGCTGGGAGCGGATGCTGGACGAGGTCGCCGGCTAGCTAGGCGGCGACGAGCTCGTCGAGGACGTCTTCCGCGGCGCCGGTCTCGGCCGCGAGGTACGCACGCACCTCGCGCAGCGCGGCGGCGAGCGGCGTGATGCTGTCGGCCTCCGCGGCGGCGAGCACTCTCGACACCGACCCGGCCACGAGGCTCTCGATCTTCGCGAGGGCGACCTCGGGCTCGTCGTCCTGCTCGACGCTCTCGTAGAGATGCACGCCGCCGGAGTTGGAGATGAAGTCCGGAATCGCAACGATCCTGCGCCGGCGCAGGACCTCGACCGCGCCCGGCGCGTACGGGATGTTCGCCCCCGGCGCGACGATCGCGCAGCGCACACGCTCCGCCACCTCTGCCGTCACCGAGTCGGGCCGGGCGCCGGGCACGAGCACGTCGACCTCGAGCTCGAAGAGGCCCTCGCGCGGAA
Source organism: Actinomycetota bacterium (assembly GCA_046734455.1). Taxonomy (GTDB): domain Bacteria; phylum Actinomycetota; class Thermoleophilia; order Gaiellales; family Gaiellaceae; genus DATEOR01. The sequence continues at coordinate 39,170 of JBKPRJ010000074.1, forward strand.
GCGCCTCGCTCGACGCGTGGTCGACGAGGCGATCGCCGTACCTCCCACGCAGGTCGAGCAGCTCCTCGACGTCGAGCCCTGACGGGTCGACGACGAGCCCGTACAGGGTGCTGATCGCGACCACCCGCGCTCCCGCCCGCGCGCAGGCGCGAGCCGTTCCGGCGCCGACCTTGCCGAAGCCCTCGATCGCGATCGTCGCGCCCTCGAGCCCGCGCCCGAGGTGGGCGAGCGCGGCCTCCGCGGCAGCTTTGACGCCGTGGCCGGTCGCAAGGTCGTCCATGCCGAGGCCCTCGTGGCTCTGGGCCCAAAGCGGCAGCTCCTCGAGATCGGCCGTGACGAAGTCGGCCGGGTTCGTGCCCATGTCGGGACCGGTCAGGAAAACGTCGCGGAACGGTGTCAGCGCCCGGCGATACGCGGCGAGGACGGCGTCCCGGTCTCCGTCCGCGAACCGGATCCCGGCCTTCGCTCCCGCGTAGCGGACTCCGCAAGCCGCGAACTTCCAGCTCATCGCGCGGGCGAGCCGCGCTACTTCGCGGGCGTCCACGTCCGCCACCATCCGCGTCCCGCCGGCCGAGACCGGAAAGAGGTCGTGGTCGATGACGATGACGGCGTCGAGCCCCGCCCCCTCGTCCCGAAGCTCGATCCGCCGCACGTCGAAAGCTTAGTTGTCTCTCGGAAGCCGAAGCGTCCAGAGACGCGACTTGCCGCCGCCGTTCTCGACCCATGTAACTCGCCTGTCGAGCAGGCGCGCTCCGAGCTGGCTCTTCGCAGGGCGCCAAAGCGTCCACGACTTTCCTGACCCGGTCCGCAGCACGTGGAGGGCGTGCGGAGTGCGGTAGAGGATCCAGTGCCCGCTGACCGAGAGGCTCCGGACCGTGCCCGCCGGGACGGAGACCTTTCCGAGCCGCTCGCCGCTCGAGATCCGGAACCACTCGAGCCAGACGCGGCCCGCCGAGCCCTGGGAGAGCGACGCGACGAGGGCGTCGTCGAGTGCGAGTGCGGTGACGGGAGCAGCTGCGTCGAGAGAGCGCACGACCGCACATGTCGTGGGGTCGAGGACCGAGATACTCGATCCGAAAGCGGTCGCCACACGCCCTCCTCCTGCGCCGAGCGCGTCGGCGGACACGGGGCAGTCGGGGCCACCGACCGCCGACACCTCGGCTCCATGCGCGTAGGCGAGCACGCCGCCGCTGCCCGCGAGCGGGCCAAGCGGATCGGAGGAGTCGAACGCACCGAGATCGACTGGGGCGGGCGATTCGTAGCCAGCGGTAGCCAAGTGGGTCTCACCGCCGTCGGGCCAGGACCAGAGAGCGCTCGATCCTCCCACCGCGAGCCGGAAGTCGCCGCAACCCGCGGCGCCGGTGGTGAATGACCTCCTGCCGCCGTCGCGCCGGCGGATCGTCAGGCGCTCACAGCCGGGACGGGCGGTCACGACCGCCTCCCGGGTCAATCCTGCGCGGCTCGCCATGGCCAGCTGCATCTGCGGGGTTGGTACGCCCCGGAGCAGGCGGGACGCCAGGCCGCGAAGCGTCTCCTTCCCGTACTCGTGATCCGGGTTGAACCGCGTGAAGAGCGCGAGCGAGAACCGCTCCCCGTCGGCCCGGTAGAGGGCCACCTGGTGATCGACGAGGCCGGTGCCCGACCCCCAGCCCCCTTTGAAATAGAGGCGCCACCCATCGTGTGGCACCCGCCCGACGCCCCAGCGCTGCGAGGGGACGATCGTGGCCAGGAGATGCATCGCGTAGCGTCGATGCGCCGCCGGCACGAGCCGGTCGATCCGGTGGAAGTAGAGGGCCTGGCCGCGCGGCGTGACCTCCGACTCGCCCCAGATGGGCCAGTGGAGCCGGAAGTGCTCCATCCCGGCGGCTCGAGCAAGTGCGTTCAACCGCGCCTCGCCGACGAGCGGCACCATGCGAGTCGCCGCGGCATTGTCCGACCGGCGGATCATCGGAGCGAGCAGGTCGCGTTCCCACTGCTGCAGTGGGCGGTCGCGCACGTCGTGCCGCCGCAGGTAGGCAACGAGGAGCATCGCCTTCAGCACGCTCGCCGACGAAGCGACCGCCCGCGCGTGGTAGCCGTGCAGGCGTCCCGCCTCGTCGACGACCGCAAAGCTGATCGTTCCCGCGCGCGCGTGTGCGTACTGCTCGGCGGCGGCCATCCGCGATTTCCAGGTTGCCGGCGCGGCGGCTCCGGCGGAGGGCGCGAAGAAGACTGCGCCCAGTAAGACGGCAAGAACCGCGGCCGCGCGGCTCCGGTCAGTCACCGTCGAATGTGGCGATGACCGCCTCGGCGACCACGCGCAGCGGCCGGCCCGACGACTGGCTCGCGCGCCGCAAGCGGACGAACGCGTCGTTCTCCGACAGGCCTTCGCGCTCCATCAGGATGCCCTTTGCCCGTTCGACGACCTTTCGAGTCGCAAGCGCCTCGGACAGCGACTCCGCCTCGTCGCGGAGGGTCTCGAGCTCCGCGTGGCGGGCGCGGGCGGTCTGGATGGCAGGGAGGAGATCCGTTTCCCGAAACGGCTTAACGAGGTAGCCGAAGACACCGGCTTCGACAGCTCGCGCGACGAGCTCATCCTGGCCATAGGCCGTCAGCATGACGATGGGGATTGGCCGCTCGGCGAGGATGCGGCGGGCTGCCTCGATTCCATCGACGCGCGGCATCTTGACGTCGAGAATCGCGAGCTCGGGCTGTTCGGACTGGGCGAGAGCGATCGCCTCCTCGCCGTCGCGCGCCTCGGCGCAGACCTCGTGGCCGGCGCGCTCGAGGACGTCGCGGAGGTCGAGGCGGATGATCGTCTCGTCCTCGGCAATGAGGATGCGCATGCGCGGCGGCTCTGAATCCAGCACGGAGTCGTGACGCTCCGGTGTCACCCCCGTGCGCCCGCGAGGGTTAGGCTGAAGCCATAGGGACGGGGAGGTGGGTCTCCCAGACTGAAAAGCGCGAAGTTCACGGCGGGAACGTGACCTCCGCTGTCAGACCCGCCTCGCCCGAGAGCTCGAGCTCGCCGTTCAGCTCGTCGCGGACGAGCGCACGCACGATCGAGAGCCCCGTGCCCTCCGTGCCGGGCTCCCACGTGCCGTTGTCCGCAACCGTCAGCTGCACCGCGCCGTTCCGCCGCACGAGCTCCACATGCACCTCGTCGCCCCCGTGCTCGAGCGCGTTCTGCAGGAGCTCGCTGAAGACGAGCGCCAGCGCCGTCGCCCGCGCCCCGTGCAACTCGATCGACTCGACGCGCGAATCGACCCGCTTCTCCCCCGCCAGGCCCTGGACGATCATCGCCCGCAGCCGCTCGACCAGCTCGCCGAGGTCGACGTCCTCGTCCCGCCGCTCGGTCAGGACCTCGTGGACTGCGGCGATCGCCAGGATGCGGTTGACCGAATCCGCGAGCGCCTTTTCCGCGTCCGCCCCAGGCGAGCGTGCCTGGAGCCGGAGGAGCGAGGCCACCGTCTGCAGATTGTTCTTGACGCGGTGGTGGATCTCCTGGGCGACCACGCCGCGCATGACCGCGCGACCGTGCTCGAGCGCCACGGCTGCATGCCGTGCGATCGACGCGAGGAGGCGCTCCTCCTCCCCCGTGAACGGAGTGTCCCGGTCGCAGACGAGCTCCCCGACCTGCCGGCCGCGCCAGCGCAAGGGAAAACGCACCGCGTACGTTCCGGCGCGGCCCTCTGGCCACGCAATCGTGCCGTCCTCGAGGACGAGAGCCGCGCCCGTGGCGCCGACGGCAGCGATCGTCGTCTTCACGATGGCCTCGAGGGACTCCTCCAGGTAGAGCGACTCCGATACCGCCTCCGAGATGGACGCAAGCGCTTCGAGCTCGGCCACCCGGCGCTGGGCGTGGTCATAGAGCTTCGCGTTCTCGATCGCCTGCGCGACCTGGCCTGCGATCGCCATCAGCAGGTCGACCTCATCGGGCCCGAACTCGCGCGGCGCCTCGGTGCGGACGTTGAGCGCGCCCTCGAGCCGCTCCTTCGCGAGAATCGGGACGGCGAGGATCGACTCGTACTGCTCCTCGCGCAGGTTCGGAAAGCTCTTGAACCGCGAATCGAGATGGGCCGCGCGCGGGATCATCACCGGCGCCCGATCGGCGGCCGCCGAGCCCGTGATCCCCTCGCCCGGACGCATCTTGGGCACACGGGTCAGCTCCTCGACCCGCGTGCCGTACGAGGCCCGCAGGACGAGCTCGTCCGCGGCCTCGTCGTAGAGGTAGACGAAGCAGGCATCGGTCTCGAGCGCCTCGGCCACCTTGTGCGCGATCAGCTCGAAGACCTCGTCGAGGTCGAGCGTCGAGTTCACGGCTGCGATCGTCTCGGTCAGAAGCCGCAGGTGGCGGGCGGAGCGGTCCATGTGATCTAGCTTAAGCGAGGGGATTGCGACTCCGATAACGAGGGCGTGAGCACTCACGCCGGCGCCCCGAGGCCGCCACGATTGATCCTGCGTTTTGCCATGTACAGCGCGATGGCGCTGCTCTCGGCGGGCGCCGGCATCCTCTGGTTCGCCCGCCACGAGGCCGAGGTCCGGTCGGAGCGGGAGGTGGTCGAGCGCGCCCAGACGACCGCGCTCCTCCTGGCCGACCGCTTCGAGGACTCCGACTTCCAGGGGCCGGTCGACGCCGCCCGCCGGACCGAGCTCGACCGCATCTTCAGTTCCGTGCTCGACGGCGAGGTCGTCCGCGTGAAGCTGTGGACGCCTGACGGGACGGTGAGCTATTCCAACGAGGCCTCCCTCATCGGAGACCGCTCTCCGCGTGAAGAGGTCACCGCCGTGCTCGCGGGAGACACGAGATCCGAGGTCGGTCGCCTGAACGACGAGGGAGGCTCGGGGGACAACATCAGGGTTCTGTCCGCGTACGCTCCGGTGCGCACCGACCGCGCGAGCGAGCCCGCCGGCGTCCTCGAGCTCTACACGAGCTTCGACGAAGTCACCGCCGACGCCATGGCAACGGTCAAGCCGGTGGCGGTCGCGCTCGGCCTCGCGCTCCTCCTTCTCTACGCCTCGCTCTTCCCGATCCTGCGCCAGGTCACAGGGGCCCTCGAGGCACGTACGAAGCGGCTGCAGCAGCAGAGCGACGAGCTCGAGAAGTCCATCGCCGAGCGGAAGCAGGCGCTTGCGAGCCTCCGCGAGGCGGACGCCCGGTACCGGGCGCTCGTCGAGGAGCTGCCGCTCGTAAGCTACGTGAGCGCCCTCGAAACGCCCGGCCTGTCGACCTACGTCAGCCCACAGCTCGAAAACCTGCTCGGCTACACGCCGGAGGAGTGGCTTGCGACCCCGGGCCTCTTCTGGGACGTGATCCACCCCGACGATGCCGAGCGCGTGCGGAACGAGCACCGGATCGGCTACGCGAATGCCGAGACCTTCTCCACGCAGTACCGCCTGCGGGCGAAGAGCGGCCACGAGATCTGGGTCGAGGACCAGATCCGCGTCATCCATGACCGCGACGGAAATCCCTCCGTCGCACAGGGGTTCCTGATCGATATCACGGCGCGCAAGTCGAGCGAGCTCGCACTCACGGAGAGCGAGTCGCGCTTCCGCGGGCTCGTTGCGAACATCCCTGGCACCGTCTTCCGCTGCGACATCGACGCTGACTGGACGATGGAGTTCCTGAGCGACGGCATCGAGGAGCTCGTGGGCTATCCGTCCTCCGACTTCATCGAAAACCGGACGCGCAGCTTCGCGAGCGTCGTCCACCCGGAGGATCGCAAGCGCCTCGCGGCCGAGATCGATGCTTCCGTCTCTGACCGGAGGCCGTACACGACCGATTACCGCGTCATCCACCAGGACGGGTCGGTGCGCTACGTGATCGAGCAGGGCCAGGCGGTCCTGAACGCCGACGGCCGAGTGCGGCTCGACGGCGCCATCTTCGACGTCACCGAGCGAAGGCGCGCCGAGATCGAGAGCCTCAAGCTCGCGGCCATCGTCGAGTCCTCCGACCACGCGATCGTCTCGACCCAGCTCGACGGCACGGTCACGAGCTGGAACAAGGGAGCGGAAGCTCTCTTCGGTTACACGTCCGAGGAGATGGTCGGGGAGTCCATCTCGAAGCTCGCTCCCGAGGGCAAGGAGGAAGAGCCGCTGACGAACCTCGCAGCCGTGCTCGAGGCCGGCGAGGGGCGCTACGAGGCAACCCGATTCCGCAAGGACGGCACGCCGGTCGACATCTCGCTGACCATCTCGGCCGTCCGCAACCCGGCCGGAGAGATCGTCTCCATCGCAGCCATCGCCCAGGACATCACCGACCGCAGGCGAGCCGAGCAGGAGCGGGCCGAGTTCACCCGCGAGCTCGAGGCGCAGAACGAGCGCCTGCTCGAGCTCGACCGCCTGAAGGACGAGTTCGTCGCGCTCGTCTCGCACGAGCTCCGCACACCGCTGACCTCGATCCGCGGCTACCTCGAGCTCGTCCTCGACGGCGAGGCCGGTGCCGTGACGGACGAGCAGCGCCAGTTCCTCGGCATCGTCGAGCGAAACGCGAATCGGCTGCTCGACCTCGTCGGCGACCTGCTCTTCCTCGCCCAGATCGAGGCGGGCAAGCTCTCACTCGAAGTCGGCTCTGTCGACTTCGCCGCGGTCGCGGCGGAATCCGTCGAGACCGCACGGCCCCTCGCCGAGGAGAAGCAGATCACGCTGACATTGGCCACGAGCCCGGTCCCCCCGCTTGCGGGCGACAAGACGCGGCTCGCGCAGCTCCTCGACAACCTCGTCTCGAACGCGGTCAAGTTCACGCCTGAGGGCGGCCGCGTGGACGTGCGGGCGAGCGCGTCGCGCGGCAAGGCGATCCTCGAAGTGCGCGACACGGGCATGGGGATCCCGGCAGAGGAGCAGGAGCATGTCTTCGAGCGCTTCTTCCGGACGACTCGCGCGACGGAACGGGCGATTCAGGGCACCGGACTTGGTCTCGCGATCTCCAAGGCGATCGTCCACGCCCACGGCGGGCAGATCACGCTCGCAAGCAGCGACGGGGAGGGTGCGATCTTCCGTGTCACACTGCCCATCCGCGCGGTGAAGCCCGCGGCCTCCGAGCAAGAGGAGATCGCCTCCTGACGTTGCACCCCATCACAGCCATCGAGCAGCACGGATAGTCGACCGACGCCGCCGAAACGTCACTATTGACACCCCCCGACAGCGGGCGGATACTCGCGGCCGAGGGGGGTGCGCCTCGGGGACAGCGCAGCGGGCTTCGTGATCGCATCCCGCATTCGGAAGGGAGGCGACCATGTGTCTCGTGCCAGTCCGCTTCACTCCTTCGTTTCTCTTGGCCGCGGTTGCAATGGCGCTGATGCTGGTGGGTCCGCGTGCTGCTGGTCAGCTCGCCGCGCACGGCAAGACCGGAAGCGCGCAGCCGCAGACCCTCGAGGCGTATGGGAGCCTGCCCCTCGCGTTCGAGCCGAATCGGGGTCAGGCAGGAGCACAGGTGCGGTTCGTCGCTCGCGGGTCGGGCTACGGGCTTGGCCTCACCCGCACAGGAGCGATCCTCGCGCTGGGCAAGACCGAGCGAGACGCTGCAGCCCTCAGGCTGCGCTTCCTGGGCGCGAACGAGGGCGTTCGGCTCGTCGCGGGTCGTCCGCTTCAGGGCAAAGTCAACTACCTCCTCGGCAACGATCCGAGCAGGTGGCTGGCGGGGATCGGCACGTTCGGCGAGGTTCGCTACCAAGGCCTCTACCCCGGTGTCGATGCCCGTTTCTACGGCCGCCAGGGGCAGCTCGAATACGACCTCGTCGTCGCCCGCGGCGCCGACCCGGCGAAGATCGGACTCGCTCTCCGCGGCGCGCGAACGCTGCGCCTCGATGCCCGGGGTGACTTGCTCGTTCGCCTGCCCCACGGCACCCTCGTGCAACGGCGGCCACACATCTACCAGACGATCGACGGCCGCAGACAGCCTGTCGCGGGCCGCTACGTGCTCCGCGGCGGCGAGCGCTTCGGCTTCCGCCTCGGCCCCTACGACAAGCGTCGGGCGCTCGTCATCGATCCTCAGCTCGTCTACTCCACCTACCTCGGCGGCAGCAACTTCGATGACGGCGTTGCCATCGCCGTGGATTCCGCGGGCGCCGCTTATGTATCCGGGCGGACCGCGTCAACGGACTTCCCGACGACGTCCGGCGCCTTCGACAAGTCGCTCGGCGGAGGAGACGACGCGTTCGTGACCAAGCTCGCGCCGAGCGGCGCGAGCCTCGTCTACTCCACCTACCTGGGCGGAGACGGCACCGAATTCGGCGGCGGAATCGCTGTGGATGCGGTCGGCGCCGCCTACATGACGGGGCAGACCGCGTCCGCGGACTTCCCGACGACGCCGGGCGCTCTCGATACGTCGTTCGGCGGAATAGACGACGCGTTCGTGACCAAGCTCGCGCCGAGCGGCGCGACCCTCGTCTACTCGACCTACCTCGGCGGGAGCCATTTCGACGGCGGCTCGGGGATCGCCGTCGATGCCGCCGGCAGCGCCTATGTCAACGGCTCCACCGGTTCGACGGACTTCCCGACGACGGCCGGCGCCTTCGACACGTCCCCCGACGGGGACGACGGGTTCGTGACCAAGCTCGCGACGAGCGGCGCGAGTCTCGCCTACTCCACCTACCTGGGCGGGAGCAATATCGACGACGGCTCGGGGATCGCGGTCGATGCCGCCGGCAGCGCGTACGTCACGGGAATCACCTTCTCCGCGGACTTCCCAACGACGCCGGGCGCTCTCGATGCGTCGCTCGGCGGTTTCCAGGACGCGTTCGTGACGAAGCTCGCGGCGAGTGGCGCCGGTCTCGTCTACTCGACGTACCTCGGTGGAAGCCCTGACCCCGGTGGAGGCGATGACGACCTCGGCTCGGGGATCACCGTCGATGCCACCGGGAGCGCATACGTGACGGGGCGCACCCGCTCCGCGAACTTCCCGACGACGCCCGGCGCCTTCGACACTTCCCCCAACGGCGACGCGGATCCGTTCGTGAGCAAGTTCGCGGCGAACGGCGCGAGTCTCTCGTACTCGACGTACCTGGGCGGGAGCGATTCCGACAGCGGGTCGGGGATTGCGATCGATGCTGCCGGGAGCGCCTACGTGGTGGGGACCACGAATCCCGACTGCCCCCAAAACGCCTGTGCGGACGCCTTCGTGACCAAGCTCGCGCCGAGCGGAGCGACCGTCGTCTACTCGACTTCCGTAGGCGGGAACGATGATCTCGACTTCGGCCACGGGATCGCCGTCGACGCCGCCGGGAGCGCCTACGTTACGGGAATCACGTTCGCCACCGACTTCCCGACGACACCCGGCGCCTTCGACACTTCCCCAAACGGCGACGCGGACGCGTTCGTGGCGAAGCTGTCGGCCCAGGCAGCGGTGCCCGTGCTCGTCGACATCAAGCCCGGAAGCGTTCGCAACCCGATCAACCTGCACTCAGATGGGTTGATCCCCGTTGCGATCCTGTCGACGTCGACCTTCGACGCGAGGACGCTCGTGGCGACGAGCGTCTGCTTCGGCGACGCGGAGGATGCCGGCCAGCGCGACTGCAGCGAGGCGCACGGCAAGGGACACATCACGGACGTGAACGGCGACGGCCGCCTCGACCTCCTCCTCCACTTCGAGGTTCGGGAGACGGGGATCGACCGGGGCGACACAACCGCCTGCCTGACCGGCACCACACGCGGAGGCGTTGATGTGGAGGGGTGCGACTCGATCAACACCCGCTAGACCCAAGCTCGCCGACGCGCAGAAACAGCATTCACGCGGGCCTCGGCCGGTAGCGATACCCGAAGCCGCGAACCGTCTCGATCAGCGACTCCTCGGCGCCCGCTTCGCCGAGCTTGCTGCGCAGGTAGCCGACGTAGAGCTTCGCGCGGGCACGCGAGCCGCTGAGGGCGTCGCCCCACACGAGCTCGAGAAGCTGCTCATGGGAGAGCACCTGGTTCGGGTGGCGGACGAAGACCGTCAGGAGCTTGAACTCGAGCGGCGTCAGCACGACCTTGTTACCGCGGACGGTGACCTCGCGCTGGGCGAAGTCGATGGTGACGACGCCGTCGCCGTACGTGCTCGGTTCCTCGTCACGGGGGCCGGAGCGGCGCAGGAGCGCTTCGACCCGTGCGAGCAGCTCCTGGCGGCCGAACGGCTTCGTCACGTAGTCGTCGGCGCCGCCCTGGAGCCCCCGCACCTTCTCGAGCTCGCCGGCGCGCGCGGTCAGCATCATCACGGGCACCTCGCTGAGGTCACGGATCCGCTCGAGCGTCTGCCAGCCGTCCAGCTCCGGCATCGAGACGTCGAGGAGGACGAGGTCGGGCGGCGACGCATAGAACTCGCGCAGCCCAGCCTTGCCGCTCTCCGCCTCGGCGACGTCGTAGCCCGCCCGCGTGAGCAGCTCCCGCAGGAGCCCGCGGATGTCGCGATCGTCGTCGACGACGAGGATCCGGCTGCGCTTCATACGCGTTCCATACCAGATGCAGCCGACATTCGACCGCCTGCAGACGATGGTCAGGGTGTGGCCCGAGTCCTCATCTGCGAGCCCCATCCCGAGGTGCGCGAGCTCCTCATGGTCATCGTCACCCGGCTGGGCCACGAGCCCGTGGGCGACGACGCGGAGCTCGGCGGAGTCGAGGCCATCGTGGTCGAGCCGGCCCACGCCCCCTCGGTGGAGCGCGCGCAGGCGTTCCGCGCCGTCGCGGGCAACGTGCCGGTGATCTGCGCGAGCATCGACCTTCCGAACGGCGGGACGCGGCGCCTCCAACCCATCGCGCACCTGGTCAAGCCGTTCGCGCTGCCGGAGATGAAGGCAGCGTTGACGAGCGCCCTCGGCGCCTAAGGGCCCTTAACGACCACGAGCCTCTTCCAAAGAAGCTCGCGGTCGGCCGTCAGTCAGTCCCCCCGCCTCACGAGGAAGCGGCGACACCGGCGAGGATCATACGACTCGGGCGGGGCGCTTACAACACGCCCAGGTAGTTCTCCATCTCCCACGGAGTGAGCTGGACGCGGTAGTCGTCCCACTCCTTCCGCTTGAGCTTCACGTAGCTCGTGAAGACGTGGTCGCCGAGCGCCTTCTTGGCGAGCTCGGAGGCGGCGAGCTCGTCGATCGCCTCGCCGAGCGTCTCCGGGAGCGCGACGATGCCACGCGCCTTTCGCTCCTCCGGTGAGAGCTTGTAGAGGTTCTGCTCCATCGGCTCCGGCAGCTCGTAGCCCTTCTCGATCCCCTCGAGGCCGGCATGGAGAAGCGCGGCGAAGGTGAGGTAGGGGTTGCAGGCCGGATCCGGGCAGCGGATCTCCGCCCGGGTCGCCTGCTCGTTGCCCGGCTTGTAGAGCGGGATGCGGATGAGCGCCGAGCGGTTGCGCCGCGACCAGGCCACGTAGACCGGAGCCTCGTAGCCGGGGACGAGCCGCTTGTAGGAGTTCACCCACTGCGCGAAGACCGCTGAGATCTCGCGGGCATGATGCAGCTGGCCGGCGATGAATGCCTTGCCGACCTCCGAGAGGTGCCACTCGTCGTCGGCGTCGAAGAACGCGTTCTTGCCCTCGGAGAAGAGCGACTGGTGCGTGTGCATCCCCGAGCCGTTCTCGCCGAAGAGCGGCTTCGGCATGAAGGTCGCGTGGTAGCCGGCCTTCTTCGCGATCTCCTTGACGACGAGCCGGTACGTGACGGTGTGGTCCGCCATGTCGAGCGCGGAGGCATAGCGCATGTCGATCTCGTGCTGCGAGGGCCCGACCTCGTGGTGGACGTACTCGATCGGGATGCCCATCGACTCGAGCGCCTTGACGGTGTCGTGGCGCAGGTCGCTGGCCGCGTCCATCGTCGTCATGGCGAAGTAGCCGCCCTCGTCGAGAGGCTCGGTGCCCTGGTCATCCTTGAAGAGGAAGTACTCGAGCTCTGGGCCGACGTTGAACGTGTCGAAGCCCATCGAGCGCATGCGGTCGAGCCCGCGGCGGAGGACGTTGCGCGGGTCGCCGTCGTAGGGCTGGCCGTCGGGGGTGACGACGTCACAGATCATCCGGGCGACGCGCACGTCGCCGTTCGGCATGAGCTGGAAGGTGGTCGGATCCGGAATCGCGACCATGTCGGATTCCTCGATCGCGTTGAAGCCGGTGATGGAGGAGCCGTCGAAGCCCATGCCGTCGTCGAGCGCGCCCTCGAGCTCGGCGGGGGTGATGGAGAAGCTCTTGAGGTGGCCCTCGATGTCGGTGAACCAGAGGTGGATGAACTTCACGCTCTGCTCGTTCACCTCGCGCAACACTCGTTCTCGCTCCGACGGAATGCTCGTCGCCCTGCCCTTCCGCTCAACTGTCGCCATAGCCCTTTCCCTCCGTTAAATGAAAAGAGCCCCGGACGGATCCCGTCCGAGGCCTCGTCGCCTACGTACTTCTCTCAGTGTAGACGACGGGGCTGACGTCCGTCCGGGATCAGGCGGCCGCGGTCGACGTCGACGTTCCGAAGGCCGTGAGGTACGGCTGCCAGACGTCGGGGACCCGCGGCGCGGCAAGGGTAACGAAGAGCGCAGGCGAAGGCGGCTTCGGGGACGAATGCAGGCGCATCTCGACCTCGTCGAGGAGACGGTTGCCCTTCTTCAGGTTGCACGGCGCGCACGAGGTGACGACGTTCTCCCAGACCGAGTCGCCCCCACGGCTCCGCGGCACGACATGGTCGAGCGTGAGCTTCCCGGTCGAGCCGCAGTACTGACAACGCCAGCCGTCGCGCGCGAAGAGCGCGCGGCGCGAAATCTTCCGCTTCACGGCGCGGGGGACACGCACGTACTGGACGAGCCGGATCACGTGCGGCCAGCGGAAGGTGTCACTGGCGGAACGCAGCGGGCGCGGAAGGTCTTCGAGCACCTCGGCCTTTCCCTTGAACACGAGCACGTGGGCACGCCGCACCGAACAGACATTGAGCGGCTCGTAACTCGCGTTCAGAACGAGAACCTGCTGCATTGCTGCAAAGAGTAACTAAGAGGTCGACTCTGGAAGCCGTAATTCGAGGAGATCTTCGCCGGCTTCCACGAAGCCGCGGCCGCGGTAGAAGTCGAGCGCGCGACGGTTCTCCGCCTCGACGACGACCTCGAGCTTCGCGGCGCGCTCGGAGATCGCATAGCCCTCAGCCCACTCGAGGAGCTGCCGGCCGATCCCCTCGGCCTCGTGCTCGGGGCTGACGAAGAGCTGGTCGATGCACATAGCAGCGCCGGTCGGCCTGAGCGCGACGTAGCCCGCGGGCGAGCCCTCGAGGTCGGCGACGAAGACGGTCTCGCGCTCGAGGACGGCGATCGTGCGCGCGTCGGCCCCGCGATCGAGGCTCGCCAGGCCGAAGAGAAGCGCCTCGTCCTCCTCGCGGTAGGGACGGATCTCGGCCTTGCGGTAGGTCATCGCACTTGTCTCAGTATGTCATCGCCCGGTCGACCGCCTGCTGCTCCTCGGGCGATAGAGCGACCGGGGCGCGGCCCCGGTCGAGCTCCTTCACGTAGATGCGCGCGTAGTCGCGACCCTGGATCGCGCTCACGACGACCCCGGAGCGGGCGGCGTCGAGGAAGGCGAGAGACGCGGACTGGTGACCTCCCGCGTCC
>JBKPRJ010000075.1:0-7073 GCA_046734455.1 Actinomycetota bacterium
CCGAGAAGGCACAGCTGGTCGTCGACTTCCGCAACGCCACGGGCAAGAACGGGGCCGCGAACGGACGCGTGTGGAAGCTCTGAAACTTGCTGCCGCGGGCCTCGGCTACTGGGGTCCGAACCTCGCGCGGAACCTCGACGAGCTCGACGGCGCCGAGCTCACCTGGATCTGCGACCGCGACGAGGGCCGCCTCGAGCGCTACGGCGGCCGCTTCCCCGACGCGCGGAAGACGACGAGCTTCGACGATGTGCTCGCGGATGACGAGGTCGACGCAGTCGCGATCGCGACGCCGGTGGTCACGCACTTCGAGCTTGCGCGAGAGGCCCTCCTCGCCGGCAAGCACGTCTTCGTCGAAAAGCCGCTCGCGCTCTCCTCTGCGCTCGGCGAACAGCTCGTCGCGCTGGCGGAGGAGCGCGCGCTCGTCCTCATGCCCGGCCACCTGCTCCTCTACCACCCCGGCGTCACCAAGCTGAAGAATCTCGTCGACTCGGAGGAGCTCGGCCGTCTGCTTTACGTGTACGGGAACCGCCAGAACCTCGGCCAGATCCGCAAGGACGAGAACGCGCTCTGGAGCCTCGGCGCCCACGACCTCTCGGTGATCCTCCACCTCGTCAGCGAGGAGCCCGCCGAGGCATGGGCGCGCGGGGAGTCCTTCCTCAATCCGGGCGTCGAGGACGTCGTCTTCTGCTACCTGCGCTTCCCCTCGGGGGTCGTCGCACATATGCATCTCTCCTGGCTCGATCCGCACAAGATGCGGCGGATGACGGTCGTCGGCGACAGGAAGATGGCGGTCTTCGACGACATGGAGCCCGAGCGCAAGGTGACGATCTACGACAAGGGCCCGCAGCAGCCGGCCGAGACCTGGGGCGAGTGGCAGACGCGCTCCGGCGACATCGCCATTCCCAAGGTGGCGAACGACGAGCCGCTCCGGCTCGAGTGCGAGCACTTCCTCGCCCTCCTACGCGGAGACGGAGACAGAAGCGCGGCCGCGCGCGAGGGGCTTGCGGTGGTTCGCGCCCTCGAGCAGCTGCAGAGCTCACTCGAGCGGGAGCGCGTGTGAACCGGATCGCGGAGACGGCCGTCGTCTACCCCGGCGTGGAGCTCGGCGAGGACGTCGTCATCGGCGACTACGCCGTCGTCGGGAAGCAGCCTGTGCTCGGCAAGCGCTCGACCGCTTCGCGCGAGGAGCTGCCGCCTCTGGTCGTCGGAGACGGGAGCTCCATCCTCGCGGGAGCCGTGGTCTTCGCGGGAACGACCCTCGGCGCCGGCGTCATCGTTGGCGACCAGGCGTGCGTGCGGGAGCGCTGCGAGCTCGGGGACGACGTCGTGATCGGACGGGGCTCCCATGTCGAAAACGACACGACGATCGGCGCGCGCACCCGTGTGCAGGCGAACGCCTACGTCACCGCCTACTCCACCGTCGAGGAGGATGTCTTCATCGCTCCATGCGTCGTGACGACCAACGACAACTACATGGGGCGCACCGAGGCCCGCTTCGCCGAGATGCGAGGCCCCACGATTCGCCGTGGCGCGCGCATCGGCGGCGGCGCGGTGCTCCTGCCGGGAATCGAGATCGGCGAAGAGGCCTTCGTCGGAGCAGGCGCGATCGTCCTCGAAAACGTGCCGGCGCGCGCGGTCGTGGTCGGGAACCCGGCGCGGAAGATCCGCGACGTGCCCGACGACGAGCTGCTCAGTTGACGCTCAGTTGAAGTTGTAGAGCGGGGAGACGCCCGGAACGAGCCCGGTGGACGAGGGCGGCGTGAGCCGTGCGCGATAGGTCCCCGGAACGGCGTTGAAGCTTGCGTGCCACTTCCCGTCGGACTGGACGGTCGCCGTGCCGACGTTCTTGTTCCACGTGCCGTCGTTTCGCCGCCGGTCGACGTGCACCGTCTGGCCGGCGAGAGATGTCGGGCGAACGGTGCCCTTCAAGCCGTCGTTCGCCGGCTGCGTCAGGGAAAAGACGATCTTCGGCGCGACCTTCACGGACTCCGGCCCGGAGTTCGCCGCGGAGGAGTGGAGACGGTAGGAGGTCGCCCGGCACGGCTTGTCGATCGCGTGGAAGTGAGCCGCGTCGTCCTCCGTCAGCGACATGTCGGTCCAGGACGATGCGTTGCTCCGCTTGCGCTGCAACGTGACGCCGTGAGCCTCGCGCGCGAGGACGTTCACACGGAGCCGTGCGCCGCAGACCGTCTCCGACTTGCCCGGCACGGCGTCGAGAACTCCGAAGTCGAAGCGGCTCGAGCGAACACCGAGCGCTCCTCTGAAGTACTCAGGGCCCGGCCCGGTCGGATCGGTAATCGACTGCGACCAACCTGGCCGCGTCAGCCGCACGGTCGCCACGCGGCCCGACAGTCGCTCGGTGACGACGGCGTCCGCGGGCGTCCTCGACGCGCCGAGCCGGTTCTGCAGCGCGCGCGGCGAGAGTACCTCGGTCCAGTTCCGATACGGGTTGAACTTTCCGTCGAAGTCATCCTGCTTGGAGATCAGGTACGGAAGCGAGCCGCCCCACGTATCCACCGAAGCAGCCGTCCTCCCGCCGTTCGAGGAGGAGAAGTAGGCGCTGATGACGTCGCCGCTGTACTTCAGGACTTCGCCGGCGGTCGCCGTGATCGCCGCCGTCGACTCCGCGTACTCACCCGGCGTGTCGTCGGGCCGGTCGAGCCCGTAGTACACCTGATCGCGCGTGTCGTCGTAGAGGTCGAACCACTCGGCCCGCGCCGCCCGCACCGCATAGCCGCGAGCGGCCACGGCCTGCGCCTTCAGAGCCTCGGCGGGCCAGGTGTGCGGCATCTCGCTCGGGACGACCCCGTAGAGGTAGCCCTGCATCCCGACGGCGTTGACGACGTCGAGCGAGCCTCCGTGGTTGAAGATCTTCAGGTCGCCGCGGTACCGATTGCCGTTCACCCGCAAGAACCCTTTCCCGGGCTTGGCGATCGCCGGGTCGCCGACCTTTCCCTTGCCGACGACGCGAACCTGCCCGTCCCGCGGCACGAGCTTCCAGTCCATGAGCCGGTCCAGCGTCTTGTCTCCGACCGTGAAGTCCTCGGACGACCGAAGGGTTACGGAGGAAACCCCTCCGAAGAGGAGCACACGAATCTTGTTCTGCGTCGTCAGGCCGACGTTCGTGCCGTCGTAGTAGAAGCCGAGGATCTGCTTGTAGTCCTTGCCGGCCGATGCCCGGCCGTACGCTCCGTACTGGCTCATCCCGACCCCGTGGCCCCAGCCGTGGCCCTTGAGGACGAAAATCGGGGACGCGGCGGCACCCGCAGCGCTTGCGAGGGCGATCAGAATTGCGACCGGGAGGGCAAGTCGGCGCATCGAGCTTTCGAAGACCCCTTCGGCAGGAACGTAGCTGGACCTCATTAGGAAAGCATGAATTTCCCAGGGCTGCGTCGCGTCGCTCTGGTGTAACCGTGGTGCAACGCGTTTGTCCGCAGAAGGCCGCGGCAAGGATCAGCCATGGCCGCCCGAGCCGGCGTACTTCCGGACCGCTACGCCGATCCCAGGGTGATCGGCCGCGGTGGCATGGGCGAGATCTACCTGGCGCGAGACACGGAACTGGGGCGCAGAGTCGTCCTGAAGGTGCTCGACGAGCGCTTCTCCAACCGCGAAGACCTGCGGCGGCGGTTCAAGCGGGAGGCGCTCACGGCGGCGAGGCTCACCGGCGAGCCGCACACCATCGCGATCTACGACGTGGGCGAGTTCCGGGGCCGGCCCTTCATCGTCATGGAGTACCTCAGCGGCGGGTCGCTCGCGGAGCAGGCTCGAAGTGGACCGGTCGCTCCTGAACAGGCGATCGCATGGCTCCGAGAGGCGGCGGAAGCGATCGACGCCGCCCACGCCCGCGGAGTGGTCCACCGGGACATCAAACCGGCGAACCTCCTCTTCAACGAGCGTGGCGAGCTCCAAGTGGCGGACTTCGGGATCGCGCGCGCGATCGACGACACCGCCGGGATGACCCTGGCCGGAAGCGTCATGGGAACCGCCGGCTACCTTGCTTCGGAACAGGCGCGCGGCGAGCCTGCCTGCCCGGCAAGCGACCGCTATGCGCTCGGAGTCGTCGCCTACGAGCTTCTCACCGGCGGGCGCCCCTTCGAGCGCGGGTCCGAGACCGCCGAAGTTGCGGCCCACATCCATGAGCCCGTTCCTCCGGCATCCGAACGAGGCGTCGGGCTTCCGCGCTCCGTGGACGCCGTCTTCGACCGCGCTCTGGCGAAACACCCGGAGGATCGGTACGCCTCCTCCGCCGCGTTCGTAGACGCGCTGGCGAGTGCGCTTCGCGCCGAGCAAACCGCTCCGACCAGGACGCTGCCCACCGCTCCTGCACCGGTCCGGCCCGGCTTTGAGCCGCAGAGGGCGCCGCGTTCGCGCCCGGCCTGGCTTCTCCCGTTGGTCGTCGCCGCATTGCTCGCGGTCTTCATCGGCGGAGCGACGGCCGCGTACTTCGCAACCGCCAAGGACGAGCCGAGCTCGCGCTCGAGCAAGCGTCCCGAGCAAGTGACCGTGACCCAACGGGAGACGCTCCCGGGGGCGACGATCCTCCAGACCGTCACGACGGCGGCGACCACGGCCGAGTCGCCGACGCCCCCGGTGACGGCGGTCGTCTCGATCGACGAGGCGGTGGCTCGCACCGACCAGGCGACGGGATATCTCCGCTCCGGAGACTGGGCGAGCGCCTGGACGGCCGTGAAGCCCGCGATTCGGCCCTTGCGCGGGAGCTACCGAGACGACTTTCGCTACGAGGCCTACGCCTACTACGACGCCGGCAAAGCCCTGTCTGAGCTCGGCCGGTGTCAGAAGGCGCTCGTCTACCTCGACCGCTCGGAGTCCCTCCAAGGATCACGCCCCGAGATCGACGAGGCGCAGGCTCGCTGCGGCGCCTAGAGGCCTCGGCGCGCGTACTGCTCTTCGAAGCCCGGGCGCGCGGCCAGGAGCGTCTCCCACCAGTCGCGCCGGGAGCGGTACCACTCCACCGTCTCCGCGAGCCCCTCATCCAGCGGGGTGCGCACGTGCTCGTCCGTCAGCCGGTGGACCTCCCCGGCCTCGCCCTCCCTGAGGACGCGCTCGACGGCGGCGCTGTGATCGTCAACGTGGATCCACGTGCCTTCCAGAGATGCGGGCGGCGTTGTGTCCTCGTCGAGTGCTCGCACGATTGCGGCGGCGGGCTCGGCAGCCGGATGCTGGAAGGGCCCATAGGCGGATGGGCCGCGGACGATCGACGCGTTCGCTCCGTGGGCCTGCGCATAGGCCTCCACCTGCAGATCTGCCCCCGCCTTCGAGGCCGCGGGCGGCGTCGAGGGCCGATCGGCCTCGCTCGTGGACACCTGGACGTAGCGGATGCCGGCGACACGCGCGAACTCGAGCAGGACGTGCGTGCCGAAGACGTCCGTGACGATGAAGCCCCCCGACGCGAGAGCCGACGCGTCGAGGTTCGTCTCCGCCGCGAAGTTGACGATTGCCTGGCAGCCGTCGGCCGCACCCGTGGCCGTCACCGCGTCTGCGACATCTCCCTGCACGAACTCGTGCGGAGCCCCTTCCAGCCTGGCGAGGTTGCCGAAGTCCGTCAGCCGGTCGAGGACGACGACCTCCTCGCCCGCTGCGGCCAGCCGCCTGACGAAGTTGCTGCCGAGAAACCCGCAGCCGCCGGGAACGAGAACGCGCACGCCGCGACCCTAGCCCATGAGGAGCCGGGCGCACTCGATGTGAGCCCGTACGACCCCGCTCGTCTCGATGCCCCAGGCGAGGCCGTGCGCAATCCCCCATCCACGCATGCGCTCGCGGTCGAGCCCAAGCTCCGCCGAGAGATAGTCGAGTCGGCGGGCAATCGTGCGGCCGGGGTGGGGATCCCGGGCGAGCTCGGCCCGACGGTCACGGAGCAGGGAGGCGACGTCGAACTCCCGCTCGCCGACAAGGGGCTTCGGGTCGATCACGAGCCACTCCTCGCGTTCGGCTTGAAGGACGTTGCCGCCGTGGAAGTCCTGGTGCACGACGACCGCCTCTCCCTGGTTCGGGCCGGCCTGACGCAGAAAATCGAGCGCCTTGGCGAGCAGGTCTCGTTCGAAGGGCCGGCCCAGTGCTTCCCAACGCGCGGGTAGGTCTGCGGACCAGCGGGCGGCCTCGTCGGCGAGAAGCCTGAAGGGATGACCTGCGCCCGGGGGACGCCAGAGCCGCCGCAACAGCCCAGCCGCGATCCCGTTGGCCGTTTCCTCCTCGACTTTCCAAAGCGTCGTACCGGGCAGACACCGCTCGACGAGGAGCGCCCGCCTCGTGTCGTCACGTGCAAGTAGGTGGACTGCGCCACGGCCGCCCCAGTGGCCCAACGCATCGGCCTCGTGCTCGCTCTCCGGCTCCGGGAAGTTGATCTTGAGGACTGCGAGCGAGCCGTCCGCGCGCCGCGCCGGAACGACCAGGGAGATGTGGGCCGGCTCGAAGGGCGCCTCGAGCTCGAGGTCCCACTCGGCCGCAAGCTCGTCCGCAAGGCTCGGCAGGCGCGCCAGCCACTCCGCGCCGCCCGGCTCGCGACGCCACCATTCGAGCCCGCGCGGGACGGTGAGCGCGCGGCGGCCTATTCGCCGACCGCAGCCCGAAAGGCTTGCTCGGAGTCGTGGCCGAAGACGGCGAAGACGACCCGCTGCAGGTTCTCCGGCTCGAAGGCCCGGGCTTCCGTGACCATCAGCTCCGCGCAGCGCTCGATGGGAAAGCCGCCGACGCCCGTCCCGAAGGCCGGCATTGCGAGGGAGTGCGCGCCGAGCCCGTCCGCGACCTCGAGCGTCCGACGCGTCGCCTGCGAGATGAGCTCCGCAGAGGTCTGGAGGTCCTGGCCCATCACGGCCGCGTGGACGACGTGCTTCGCCTTCAGGTTCCCGGCTCCGGTCGCGATCGCCTGGCCGACGGGGATGGGCGCTTGCGCCTCGGCCTCCTGCTCGATCTCCACGCCGCCTGCGCGCTTGATCGCGCCGGCGACTCCGGCTCCCATCCAGAGCTCGTTGTTCGCCGCGTTCGCGAGCGCGTCGACCTCGAGCTCCGTGATGTCGCCCTCGACGACCTCCAGCTCCATGCGCGGAACCCTAGCG
>JBKPRJ010000076.1:0-5583 GCA_046734455.1 Actinomycetota bacterium
CTACCACGGCGTCGCCCCTCTCATCTCCCAGCTCGTCCTCGACGGTCTCGTCCGCGCCGAGGCCTACGCGCAGAACGACGTCTTCGCGAGCGCGGTCACGTTCGCGGGCACCGAAGGGATCATTCCGGCGCCGGAGTCCGCGCACGCGATCCACGGCGCCGTCCTGAATGCCCTGACCGCGGACGACGAAGGCGTCGAGCGGACGATCCTCTTCAACCTTTCCGGGCACGGCCACTTCGACATGGCCGCCTACGACGACTACCTCGCCGGCCGCCTCGAGGACTTCGCGCTGCCGGAGGACGAGATCCAGCGCGCCCTCGCGGCGATCGAGCCGCTTCCGAAGCCCGCCTAGAGGAAGACGTCGGCCCCGCAGCCGAAGACGAGGGCCGCATCCACCTCGTCAGGCGCGACTCCCGCAAGCGAGGGGTGGTTCAGGTTCGCCTCGATTCCCGGCCACTCCTCGAGACCGAGCGCCTTCGCGCCCTCGGCCGAGCCGATCTCGAGCAGCTCGGGAACGGGGATGACGTTTCGCCGCAGCTCCTGGCGGCGGGCGGTGCCCTCGAGCTCGCGGAGCTCTTCCAGCGGATCGAGGCGCACGTTCGAGTCGGAGCCGATGCAGAGCGGTATCCCGTGCTCCCGGACGCGGACGACGGGGAGGAACCCGTCGCCGAGGTTCGCCTCGGTCAGCGGGCACACGCAGATCCGGGCGCCCGACTCGGCGAGGAGCGCGAGCTCGGCGTCGTCTGCGTGCGTGCCGTGGACGATGGTCGTCCACGGGCCGAGACAGCCCGTCCGCGCAAGCAGCTCGATGGGGCGGACTCCGTGCTCCGCGAGGCACTCCTCGATCTCCTTCGGCTGCTCGTCCGCGTGGACGTGGAGAACGAGCCCTTCACGCTCCGCGTAGGGGCCGATCTCCTCGAGCCAGTCGGCCGGACAGGCCCGGACGGAGTGGGGGGCGAGCCCGACTCGCGCGCCGGAGGCCCGGAGCTCCTCGACCTGAGCCAGGTAGGCGGCGACCGAGGCCTGCCTGAAGCGCTCGAGGCCGCCCCGCCCGTAGGCGGAGAGGAGGAGGACGACCTCGATCCCGGCCGCAGCCGCCGCCTCGACGGCAGCCTTGGCCTCCGGCAGGCCGACGTAGTGGAACTCTCCGACCGCCGTGTAGCCGGCGGCCTTCATCTCGCGATACGTCGTCTCGTAGGCCGTTCTGACCATGTCCGGGGTCAGACCCCGGGCATGGCCCAACATGACATCCCGCCACGCCCAGAAGTCGTCGCCCTCCGCGCGGCCGCGCATGGCGCGCTGGAACGCGTGGCTGTGCGCCGTTACGAATCCCGGAAGCAGGAGGCGGTTGTCCGTGTCGTTTGCAGACATGTCAGGGGTCAGACCCCGGCCATGGCCTTTTCGGCCGGGGGCTCGGCGTCGGCGCGAGGCTACCATTGCCCCACCATGGCAACACGAGTCGTGCCCGCGCCCCTCGCGCAGCTGCCGAACGCGCTCACGATCCTCCGCCTGGTGCTCATTCCCGTCTTCGTCGTCCTCGTCGTGGACGCGGGCGGAGACGCGAGCTGGCCGGCGGGGATCGTCTTCGGCGTGGCGGGGATCACCGACCAGGTGGACGGCTGGCTCGCGCGCCGCTGGGAGGTCGAGTCGGAGTTCGGGAAGTTCGCCGATCCGCTCGCGGACCGGCTCATGATCGACATCGCGGTCATCCTGCTCTTCGCGTACGACCGGCTTCCGTGGCCGGCCCTCGTTCTGATCGTCATCCGCGATGGGCTCCTCGTCCTCGGCACGCCTTTCGCACTGCGGCGCGGGTACGACTTCTCGGTGAGCTTCCTCGGAAAGGCGGCGACCTGGGTGCTGTACGCGTCGATCGCGTTCATCCTCGTGACCGATCCCGGCACCGACTGGCCGCTCTGGCTCTTCTGGAGCGGTGTTGCGCTCGCGTCCCTGGCGGGAATCCTCTACGGCGTGGCGGTGTGGAGAGCGGTGAGACGATGAAGGCGGTCGTGATGGCGGGAGGCGAGGGCACGCGCCTTCGCCCGCTGACGTCGAACCAGCCGAAGCCGATGGTCCCGATCGTCGGCAAGCCCTGCATGGAGCACATCGTCGAGCTCCTGAAGAAGCACGGCTTCGAGGACATCGTCGTCACGCTCGCGTTCATGCCGCAGGCGATCCGCGGCTACTTCGGGGCGGGGGAGAGCCACGGCGTCTCGATCCGCTATTCCGTCGAGGAGTCTCCGATGGGGACCGCCGGCTCGGTGAAGCTCGCCGAGGACGCGCTCGACGAGCCGTTCCTGGTGATTTCGGGCGACGCCCTCTGCGACATCGACCTCGGCGCGCTCGTCCGCTTCCACCAGGAGAAGGAGGCCCTCGTCACCATCGGCCTCGTGAGCGTGGACAACCCACTCGAGTTCGGCATCGTCGTCACGGACGACGAGGGGCGGATCGAGCGCTTCCTCGAGAAGCCGTCCTGGGGCCAGGTCTTCACCGACACGATCAACACGGGGATCTACGTGCTCGACCCCGAGGTGCTTCGGCACGTGCCCGAGGGTCAGCCGTTCGACTTCTCCAAGGAGCTCTTCCCGCTCCTCCTGGAGATGAGGCGGCCGCTCTACGGCTACGTGGCCGAGGGCTACTGGCAGGACATCGGAAACCTCGACCAGTTCAGGCAGGCGAACTTCGACGCCCTCGACGAGCGCGTCGCGCTCAACGTCGGCGGGATCAAGCTGCGCGGCAACGTCTGGGTGGGGGAGGGCGTCGAGCTCGCCGACCTCGAGTCGGTCGAGGGCCCGGCCTTCATCGGCAACTACTGCCGCATCGCGCCGCAGGCGTCCGTCGGCCCGTATTCCGTGCTCTCCCCGAGCGCCACGCTGCGGGAGCACGCGCGCACGACGCGCTCCGTGATCGACTCCTCGACCTACATCGGCCGCAGCGCGCTCGTCGAGGGCGCGATCGTCGGCAAGTCCTGCGACATCAGGCCGCATGCCCGCCTGCACGAGGGCGTCGCCGTCGGGGACAGCTGCACGATCGGCGAGCAGAGCGTCGTCATGCCGGGAATCCGCATCTACCCGTTCAAGGAGGTCGAGGCGGGCGCCCTCGTCGACCGGAACCTCATCTGGGAGTCCAGGCTGGCCTCACGGCTCTTCGGGCGCGACTCGGTCGCGGGGCTCGTGAACGTCGACCTCACGCCCGAAACCGCCCTGCGTGTGGGGATCGCGCTGGGCACGGCCTTGAAGCGCGGTGTTCGGGTCGTGACGAGTCGCGACGGCGCGCCGGCCAGTCGGCTGCTCAAGCGCGCCGTCGTCTCGGGGATCACCTCCACGGGCGTCGAGGTCGCCGACCTGCACGTGATGCCGGCCGCGGTCAACCGCCACTTCTTGAAGAGCGAGGGGCTCGGCGCAGGCGTGCACGTTCGCCCGAGCACGGTCGATCCCGAGGTCATGCAGATCCAGTTCTTCGAGCCGCCCGGCATCCAGGCGACCCCGGAGCTCGTCAAGGAGATCGAGAAGCACTTCCAGCGCCAGGAGTTCCGGCGCGCCGCGCACGACGAGGTCGGACAGATCTACACGCCAACCCGGGCGGCGGAGACCTACGCCGACGACCTCCTGCGCACGCTCGATGTCGACTCGATCAAGGCGCGCGGGTTTCGCATCGTCGTCGACTACGCGCACTCGGCCGCGTCGATCATCCTGCCGGTCGTTCTCGGCCCACTCGGCGTCGAGACGATCGCGGCGCACCCCTACGGGGGCGAGCACACCGACTCGCCGGACGGCGTCCGCGAGGCGCTCGGCCACGCGAAGCGGCTCGTATCGGCCGTGGGCGCCGACTTCGGCGTCGTCTTCGACCGCTCGGGCGAGCGGATCTACCTCGTCGACGAGCAGGCGCGCGAGGTCCCGGTCGAGCAGGAGCTCCTCCTCTTCCTCAGTCTCCTTGCTTCGGACGGAAAGAGCGGGACGCTCGCCCTCCCGATCACGGTCACGAGCCTGGCCGAGCCGCTCGTCAAGGGGACGAAGCTCGAAGTCACGCGAACGGCCGCCTCGCTCTCGGCCCTCACGCAAGCCTCGGCCACCAACGGTGTCGTCTTCGCCGGCTCGGTCGGCGGCGGATTCGTGTTCCCGGAGTTCCTCCCGGCTTACGACGGCGTGGCAAGCCTCTGCAACCTTCTCCAGCTGCTCGCGCCGGTCGACCGGCCGCTCTCGGAGCTCGTCGCCGGCCTGCCGCACTCGACGGTCGTGCACCGTCAGGTGCGCTGCCCCTGGGCGCGCAAGGGCGCCGTCATGCGCATCCTCACGGAGCGGGTGAAGGGCAAGAAGGTCGACACGCTCGACGGGATCAAGATCTTCGAGGATCGCGGCTGGGCGCAGGTGCTCCCTGACCCGGACGAGCCGCTCGTGCACGTCTACGCGGAAGGAAAGACCGCGGAGGATGCGGCGAGTCTCGAGGAGGAGTTCCTGAAGCTCGTCGAGGAGATCGTCGCCGGAGCCGAGGACGACGTCGAGCCCGAGAGGGCATAACCCTCAAGTCCAGGTTGAAGGATTGGCGCGCTCTTGCCATACTTCAGGAGCCCTTCTTCCCTCTCGATCCCGGAGCCGCCTTGTGGAAGCACTTCCTGACCTCGATTCTCTGTCCGACCAGGAGCTGCGCGACCTGATTCGCGACCTCATGGACGAAGAACGCGAGGTTTCGTACCGCCGCCGCATCCTGCACGGCAAGATCGACATCCTCCGCGCGGAGCTGCAGGCGCGCCTCAAGAAGGACGTCGGGGAGGGCAAGAGCCCCCTGCACGACATCGACGTCGACAAGCTCGCGGAGATCCTCGCGACGAAGGCGTCGCCGCCGGCCGAGTAGGCGCAGCGTGAGCCACGTTCACTGCCCCGAGTGCGGCTTCCAGAATCCCGAGGCCGCCAACTACTGCTCCAAGTGCGGCGCGCTGCTCCCGCACGACGAGGAGGGCGCGCACACGACGATGACCTTCACGCCCGAAGAGGTCACCGAGGACGACTCGCTCTCGCTCGCCGACCTCCGGATCGAGGGGCCGGCGCTCGTCGTCCGCTCGGGGGGCGGGCGCTCGGGCGAGACGTACGCCGTCGAATCCGAGCGGCTGGGAATCGGCCGCGGGCCCGAGAACGAGGTCTTCCTCGACGACGTGACGGTCTCGCGGCGCCACGCGGTGCTCGTGCGCCGGAACGACGGCTACTACATCGACGACGAGGAGAGCCTGAACGGCACCTACGTCAACCGCCGCAGGGTCGAGAGCGCCAAGCTCGAAGACGGTGACGAGGTGCAGATCGGCAAGTACCGCCTCACCTTCCTGGAGAGCTAGCCATGGCCACCGTCGTCTCCCGTGTCGACCAGGACGGGCCGCGAGAGCGGCCGCTCACGATCGGCGCGGTCTGCAGGCTCCTCGCGGACGAGTTCCCCGACATCTCGATCTCGAAGATCCGCTACCTCGAAGACCAAGGGCTGCTCGCGCCGCGGCGCACGCAGGGGGGCTACAGGCTCTTCACCGAGGACGACGTCGACCGGCTCCAGACCATCCTCCGGCTCCAGCGCGACGAGTTTCTCCCACTGCGCGTGATCCGG
>JBKPRJ010000077.1:0-14172 GCA_046734455.1 Actinomycetota bacterium
CCGGTGCTCGCGCTCGTCCTCCTCGCCGGCATGGCCGGTGTCCTGCTCGCTCCATCCACCGGCCGCCTGCTGAACGAGTCGATCGTGGACGAGAGCACGGCTCTCGTCGCAGTGCTGGTCTTCATCACCGGTGGGCTCTACGGCACGGCGACCTACTGGCTCGGCGGCGCAGCCCTCTACGTGGGCCTGCGGGGCGCGGGAAGCAAGGGCAGCTACCTGCGCGCGCGTCACACCCTCGCGTTCGCCGCAGCGCCGCTCGTCCTCGGTCTCGTCTTCGTCTGGCCCGTGCGGATCGCCGTCTACGGCTCCGACCTCTTCCGCAGCGGCGGGAGTGACGACGGCACGGGGAACCTCGTCTTCGAGCTCGTCCTCGCTGCGATCGGGCTCTGGGCCGTCGGCCTGCTCGTCTACGGGATCTCGGTCGTGGAGCGGTGGAGCGTCGTGCGCGCGCTCGTTGCGCTCGCGCTCGTCGTGCTGAGCCTGCTCGTGATCACGTTCCCGTTCCTGATTCCGCTCGCGAGCCGCTGAGCGCCTCCTCGAAGGCGGCGAGCTCGTCCTCCGGGATCGAATACGTGTGCTCGTCGGCCGGGAAGGAGCCCGAGCGCACGTCGGCGGCGTAGCGCTCGAGGGCCGCCCTCGTCTCGGTGGCCAGATCGGCATAGCGCTTTACGAAGCGCGGCGCCTTGCCGTCGTAGAGGCCGAGGAGGTCGTGGAACACGAGCACCTGCCCGTCGCAGCCGCGCCCGGAGCCGATCCCGATCGTCGGCACCGTGAGCGACTCGGTGATGCGTGCGGCGACCTGCGCCGGGACAGCCTCGAGGACGATCGCAAAGCAGCCCGCGGCTTCGAGCGCGCGCGCGTCCTGCAGGAGCCTGCGGGCCTTCTCGGCAGTCCGTCCCTGCGCGCGAAAGCCGCCCAGGATCGTCGCCGATTGCGGGGTGAGGCCGACGTGGCCCATCACGGGGATCCCGGCGCCGACGAGCGCCAGCACGCGGGAGATCGTCGGCCCTGCGCCTTCGAGCTTCACCGCGTCCGCGCCCGCCTCCTTGACGAAGCGCACGCCGTTGCGGACGGCATCCTCGTCGGAGACCTGGAAGGACCCGAAGGGCATGTCGGCGACCACGAGTGGCCGCTCCGCTCCGCGCGCGGCGGCGCGCGTGAGCATGAGCATCTCCTCCATCGTGGCGGGAACCGTCGAGTCGTTGCCGAGTACGGTCATCGCGGCCGAGTCGCCCACGAGGACGACGTCGATCCCGGCCGCATCGGCGATCCGTCCGCTGGGGTAGTCGTACGCGGTCACCATCACGATCGACTCGCGCCGGCCTTTCATGTCTGCGAGCTCGGTGAGGGGAAGCTTTCCGTCCGTGCGTGGGCGGCTGGTCACAGCGGGTCTCCTTCCAGAACGACGTTGTCGATGAGCCGGGTGCGCCCGGCGCGGGCCGCGGCGAGGAGATAGACGCGGCCGTCGAGTCGTGCCAGCTGAACGTACTCGGGCTCGAGGCCGGGCTCGGCGGCGAGGACCGCCTGAGCGGCCTCGCGCGGGTCGGCCCCCTTCTCGTGCGCCTCGGCGGCAGCGCGGAGGGCCTTCGGCAGCGCGAGCGCGGCGGCTCGCTCCTCCGCCGAGAGGTAGGCGTTTCGGGAGCTGACCGCGAGGCCGTCGTCGTCCCGCACCGTGGGCACGACGCGGATCTCGAGGTCGAGGTTGAGATCCTCCACGAGCCGTTCGACCACGGCTGCCTGCTGCGCGTCCTTCTGGCCGAAATACGCGCGCTCCGGGCGAACGATGTTGAAGAGCTTCACGCACACCGTTGCGACGCCGCGGAAGTGGCCCGGCCGGGCCTCGCCTTCGAGACCTGCTGAGAGGCGCTCGACGTCGACCCACGTGTCGAAGCCCTCAGGATACATCTCCTCGGCGGCCGGAATGAAGAGGAAGTCGACGCCGGCCGATTCGGCCAGCTCCGCGTCCGCCTCCTCGTCGCGCGGATAGCGCTCGAAGTCCTCGCCCGCGCCGAACTGGGCCGGGTTGACGAAGATCGAGGCGACCACGATCTCGTTCTCCCGGCGGGCTGCCTCGAAGAGCGCCAGGTGCCCGGCATGAATGGCGCCCATGGTCGGCACAAGGCCGACCCCGTCGCGGGGAAGAGCCTCGCGGGCCTCGGCGATCGTCCGCAGCGTCCTCACGGGGTCTTCGCCCCCAGGAGCGCGGCCTCGGTCTCCGCGAGCGCGCGGTAGAGAGGGAGGAGCTGAGGTCTCCGCGCCGCGATCGCCTCGCCGTGGCGCTCGACGGTCTCCCAGTCGTCCCGGACGAGCGGGCCGGTGTGCTGGAACCCGTTCTCGATCGTGCGGCGCATGAGCGGCTCGAGCGCCTCGGGCGGCGCGCCGGCCGCCTCCATCAGCTCCGATGCCACGTCGTGCAGCGTGACGAGGAAGGCCGAGGCGAAGCTCGCCGCCGCGTGATAGAGCGGCCGCATCTCGTCGTCGAGCTCGAACGGCTTCATGCCGAGGAGGCCGGCGAGGCTTTCTCCGGCGGCTCGCGCTTCGCGCGTCTCGCCCGACACGGCCGCCCAGGCGCCGTCGAGCTGCTCGGGACCGCGGTCGAGCGTGAAGGTCTGCAGAGGATGGAGGCTGAAGCGACGCGTATGCGGCGCGAGCGCATCGAGCCTGCGCGCACCGCTCGTGTGCGCGACCCAGGGCCCGGGCGGGATCGCAGCGGCGACCTCGGCCACGGCGCGGTCGGGCACGCAGATGAGGACCAGGTCGGCTTCGCCGCAGTCGAGATCGCGGCCCGCGGTGCGGGTCGGGATCCGCTCGCCGAGGCGCGCGGCCACCGCTTTGCCGACGCGTCCAGCGCCGACGACACATGCTGATTCGAACACGGCTCCAGTTCCGTAGGGATACCGGGCACCTAGAGCATACCCCGCCAGGTAACGTGAAAGCGTGGCCGAGAAGGTGCAGAAGACCGACCAGGAGTGGAAGGCGGAGCTGACCCCCGAGCAGTACAACGTGCTGCGCGAGAAGGCGACCGAACGCGCCTTCACGGGGCAGTACTACGCGACGAAGGAACCGGGCACCTACCGCTGCGCCGGCTGCGGCGCGGAGCTCTTCTCGTCGGACACGAAGTACGAGTCGGGGACCGGCTGGCCGAGCTTTTGGGAGCCCACCGCGGAGGACGCTGTCGAGACGGAGCGCGACTGGGGCCTGCTCATGCCCCGCACCGAGGTGCACTGCGCGTCCTGCGGCGGCCACCTCGGGCACGTCTTCAACGACGGTCCGCACCCCACGGGCCTTCGCTACTGCATCAACTCCTGCGCGCTCGAGCTCGAGCCGGAGAAGTCCGAGTAGCGCCGTTCGTACCCGTTTGCAGACTGTCCGGCTAGCTGCCTAGACTGCCTCGGCGATGCCGATCTACGAGTTCGTGTGCATGTCGTGCGAGAGCCATTTCGAGGAGCTCTTGCGGCTGGACGACGGCGATCCAGACTGCCCGGAGTGCGGCTCTGGGAAGACGCGCCGCCAGCTTTCCGTGTTCGCGGCTCACGGCACCGCCGGGCAACCGAGCTTCGGCGGATCCTCCGGAGGCGGCTGCTGCGGCGGGGGCTGTGGCTGCGGATCCTGACGCACTGAATCGCCGCGCCGAGCTCGCGGCCTACGCGACGGAGACGTCGGCCTGCACGCGCTGTCGGCTCGCGTCCGGACGCACGCAGGTCGTCTTCGGCATCGGCGACCCCGCAGCCGACCTCATGTTCGTCGGCGAGGCGCCCGGCTTCCACGAGGACAAGCAGGGCTACCCGTTCGTGGGCCAGGCCGGGAAGCTCCTCGACAAGCTCCTGGCGGGAATCGGGCTCACGCGCGACAACGTCTACATCGCCAACGTGATCAAGTGCCGCCCGCCGGGCAACCGCGATCCGCAGCCGGACGAGATCGAAGCGTGTGAGAGCCACCTCTTCCGCCAGATCGAGCTGATCGAGCCGAAGCTGATCGCCACGCTCGGGAACTTCGCCACGAAGCTCCTCTCCGGCAAGCCGCACGGCATCACGCGCGTCCACGGGCACCCGCAGGAAACGACGCTCGGCGGGCGCCCGGTCACGCTTTACCCGATCTACCACCCCGCGGCCGCGCTCTACACGCCGGCGATGCTGCGGACGCTCGAGGACGACTTCCGCAGGATCCCGGCGCTGCTCGCCGAGCAGTCGGGGACTCCGGCGCAGGTGATCCAGTTCCCGGTCGCAGCAGCGGCGGCCGCGCCTCCGCCGGCCGAGCAGCTCGGTCTCTTCTAATCCGAGCGGCGACTACGCTGCACGCGTGACCGAGGTCGAGTCCGGCTCCCCCGAGGAGACCGAGCGCATCGCCGCCCGCCTGGCCGATGGGCTCGTTCCCGGTGACGTCGTCCTCGTCCAGGGAGAGCTCGGTTCCGGCAAGACGACCTTCGTCCGCGGAGCCGCGCGCGCGCTCGGCGTGAAGGGCCCGGTTACAAGCCCGACGTACACGATCGGGCACCGGTACAAGGGGAGGGTTGAAGTCTCCCACCTCGACCTCTATCGGTTCGAGGGTATGTCGCACGCGGAGTGGGGAGATCTCGAGGAGTACTTCGAAGACGCCGTGGTCTTCGTCGAATGGCCGCAGGCCGGAGTCGCGTTTCTTCCGCCCGAGAAGGCGCGCGTGCGTTTGCAGCACGTGGGGGAGACACGTAGACTGATCGTGCTTGAGAGTGACGGAAAATCCCTGGAAATAAGCGGTTTTACGAGTGCTGATCCTCGCGTTTGACACAGCCACCGACGTGGCGACGAGCGCTCTCGTACGGGACGGGGAGGTCGTCGGAGAACGCGCGTCCCGGGCAGTCCGCGTGCTCGAGGACGCCCAGGCGCTGATCGAGGAGGCGGGCCTCGAGCCTGACGCGGTCGACGCAATCGCCGTCGGCACCGGGCCGGGGAGCTATACCGGGCTGCGCATCGGGCTCGTCACTGCGCGCGCTCTTTCGCTCTCGCTCGGGGCTCCGGTCGCAGGCGTCTCGACCCTCGACGTGCTGGCCGCGGGCGCACCGGGCGCCGTGCCCGTGATCGACGGCCGGCGCGGTGAGATCTTCACCCTCGGCGACGGCGTGCCTGTGGTGCTGGAGCCCGAGCAGCTCCCGGTCGAGCGTGGCCGCGTCTATGTCGGGAACGGCGCCGTCCTCTACCGCAATGCCCTGGATGAACGCGGCGCCGAGATTCCGGCCGACGACGATCCGAGGCACACCCCGTGGGCGCGGCACGCGGCCATCCTCGCGAAGGACTTCGGGCCGGCCGACCTGGCCGAGCCGATCTACCTCCGCGTCCCCGACGCCGAGAAGGCGCTCGACCGCTGATGGAGCTCCGCCGGCTCAGCCTCCACGACCTCGACGCCATCGTCGCGATCGAGAACGCCGTCTACCCGACACCCTGGTCGCGGTCAATGTTCGCGGGCGAGCTGGCGAAGCCGTCCTCGTTCTCGCTCGGCGCGTTCGATCCCGAGGCCGGCGGGCTCGTGGCGTATCTGATCGTCTCCCGCTACGTGGACGCGTGGCACATCATGAACGTCGCCGTGCATCCGGGGTACCGCCGCCAGGGGGTGGCGAGCCGGCTTCTCGACGAGCTCTTCGAGCTCACCGCCGGGGACCCACGGCGCGGATACACCCTCGAGGTGCGGGTGTCGAACGCGACCGCGATCACACTGTACGAGCGGTTCGGCTTCGAGGCGAGCGGCATTCGGCGCGGGTACTACACGGACAACCGCGAGGACGCCCTGATCATGTGGAAGGACCCCATCCGCCAGATCGCAGCCCGCGAAGGCTGAGCGTGATCCTGGGGATCGAGACGTCGTGTGACGAGACTGCGGCGGCGGTCGTCACGGAGGACGGACGGATCCTGGCGAACGTCGTCTCGTCCCAGGCCGATCTCCACGCGCGCTACGGAGGGGTCGTGCCCGAGGTCGCCTCTCGCCGGCACCTGGAGCTCGTCGCACCGGTGGTCGAGGAGGCCCTCGCCGAGGCGAGCACGTCGCTCGAAGAGATCGGCTCGGTCGCCGTCACGCGCGGGCCGGGGCTGATCGGCGCGTTGCTCGTCGGCATCTCGGCGGCGAAGGCGATCGCCTGGTCACGGCGGCTTCCGCTCGTTCCGGTCGACCACCTGCACGGGCACGTGGCCTCGCTCTACCTGAAGCCCCAGGACGTCGACCCACCGTTTCTCTGCCTGCTCGCGAGCGGCGGCCACACCCTCCTGCTCGACGTGCGCGACCGCGCAGGCTTCACGGTTCTCGGAACGACTCTCGACGACGCAGCCGGGGAAGCGTTCGACAAGGGCGCCCGCCTCCTCGGGCTCGGCTATCCCGGCGGCGCCGCCATCGACCGGCTGGCGCGCGAGGGGGACCCCGGGGCCTACCGCTTTCCCGTCGCCCGCGTGCCCGGCCTCGATTTCTCCTTCTCCGGTCTCAAGACCGCGCTCCTGTACGCAGTGCGTGACCTGGGGGCGGAGGAGCTCGAGGGCCGGCGCGCCGACCTCGCCGCCAGCTACCAGCGCGCGATCGTACGGGCGCTGGTCGAGCGGACGACGCAGGCAGCGGAGCAGGCCGCGCTCCCGCGAATCGCCGTGGTCGGAGGGGTGGCGGCGAACTCGGAGCTGCGCGCGGCGCTTCCCGACGCGGCGCTCGCGCCACTCCCGCTCTGCACCGACAACGCGGCCATGATCGCCTCGGCGGCCAGGTATGCAACGGCCGTCCCCTTTCCGGAGTATCTTGCCCTCGATGCCTACGCGACGGCGGCCTGAGCTCGCGCGCGCCTCGATGCTCGCAGCAGTCGCGGGAATCGCGGCCTTCGCGCTGGTCGGCAACGTCAGCGGCGCCCGCCAGACGGTCACGGACGCGGCCGCCCGCGCCTGGCATTCCATCTTCGGAGACCATTCGCAGCCCGAGCTCGGCTCGCGGATGATCGTCGTGCTCTCCTCACCGTCGCTCGCCGACCGGGTCGAGGCGGCGAGCGGGAAGCCGGGCGCGGCGAAGGAGCGCCGGTGGTCGGCCGACATCGAGGCCGAGCAGGAAGCTTTCGTCGCGTCCCTCCGCGACCGTGGGCTCACGATCGAGCCCGAGGAGACGTTCACGCGGACGCTGAACGGATTCTCCGCCCGGCTCGATCCCCGCGCCGTCGCCGAGCTCGACCGCAACCCGTCGGTGATCGGCGTCTATCCGGTCCGCGCGGTGTATCCCGCGGAGGCCGAAGCGCTCCGCGCACCGGGGGTCGGCGCTCAGGCAGGGGTCAGCTTGCCGGGCTTCGACGGCCACGGGTCAAAGGTCGCCCTCCTGGATACCGGCGTCGACGCGTCGCAGTCCGCGCTCGCCGGGCGGCTCCGGCGAGGCTTCGACGTCGTCGGCGGAGACCGGAAGCCCCGGCCCGAGGCGGACCCGGCGGGCGAAGGCCGTGTCGAGGCTCACGGGACGCGGATGGCCGCACTCGTCGCAGCCGTCGCGCCCGGAGCGAAGATCGTCCCGATCCGCGTCATCGGCTGGCAGCAGCAGAAGGACAGCCGCCCGGCTCTCACAGGCCGCGGCGACCAGCTCATCGCAGGGCTCGAGCGCGCGGTCGATCCCGACGGAGACGGAGCCGTCAACGACGCGGCCACGATCGCTCTCGCGCCCCTCGTCGAGCCCTTCGCGGCGTTTACTGACAGCCCCGAGTCGCGGGCCGTCGAGGGCGCGACGAAGCTGGGGACGCTCGTCGTCGCGGCTGCCGGCAACGACGGCAGCTCGGGCCTCGGCTTCGGGAGCATCGGCGCTCCCGGCGGCGCGCCGGACGCGCTCACCGTGGGCGCTGTCGATTCGCGCAGCCGAGTGCCGATGGTGAACGCCTGGCTTCGGGCTGGGACCGACACGCTCGACGCCCAGCCGGTGCGCGTCCTCGGGCAGGCGCAGGTTTCCGGCGAAGTCACCCTGAGCGTGGCGGGCCTGCTCGGCCCGTCGCTCGCGAACCCGGCTCAGGCGGCCGAGGCCGAAGCGGGCGGCACGACGCTCGGCGAGTTCTTCGACACGAGCGGCGTGAGCCGTGTCGCCGGTCGGGCGGCGCTCGTCCCGGGGGATGGCACGTCGCTGGTGGAGAAGGCGCGAAACGCCAAGGCCGCGGGAGCAGCTGCACTGCTCGTCTACGGCACCGCCCTGCCCGCCGGCGCGCTGGACGCGGAAGGTGCCACGGCGCTCCCCGTTCTCGCGCTGCCCGGCGAATGGGGAGCTTCGGCGATGGACGCGCTTCGGCAGGGCCGCCCCGTCAGCGCCGTCCTCGCTCCGGCGAGCGCGGCCGCGAATCCGGATCTCGACGCCGTCGCCGGCTTCTCCTCGGGCGGGCTCTCCTTCGACGGACGCGTGAAGCCGGATGTGGTCGCGCCGGGCGTGGGCCTGGCGACCCTCGATCCATCCGGGAACTCCGCGGTCAGCGGCTCGAGCGCCGCGGCGGCCGTCGCCGCGGGAGCCGCAGCGCTCGTCGCTGAGGCGCGCAGCGGGCTCACCGCGACGGAGCTCCGCAGCGTGATCGTCGGGAGCGCCGCTGCGCTCGGCGGCCTGCAGCCGGTGACGCGGGAGGGGGCCGGCGGCCTCGATCCGGTCGCCGCGTCCACGGCCGAGCTCGCCGTCGAGCCCGCCACCGTCGCCTTCGGCCGCGCCGGCCGCCCCGACTGGTCGTCCTCGCAGATCCTGACCGTCAAGAATCTCTCCAGCCGGCCGCTCGAGGTCGGGTTCGGCCTGGTCCCCGACCAGGCGGGAGCTTCGAAGGTGTCCTTCACGGCGCAACCTGCCCATCTGAGCCTCGGGCCCGGCGCCTCATCCACGGTGCAGCTGAGCGTGACGGCCACAGCCGACCTCGGGGATGGCGCAAGCGGCGTGGTCGTCGTCTCGGCGCAGGGCGCACGCGCCGCGCGCATTCCGTGGGCGATCGCCCCGCGGCCGCAGGGCGATCTCGTCGACTCCGTCAGTCTCTCCAACTGGGAGTTCGCACCGTCGAAGAACGCTCCCGCCGTGCTCGCCTTCCGCGCCGGACGCGCGGTTGCCGGCCCGGCCGGCGAGCAGATCGAGCCCGTCGGGCTGCTCGACGTCGAGCTCTGGACGCCGAAGGGCAAGCGCATCGGCGTCATCGCCCGGCTGCGCGACCTCCTTCCCGGTCGTTACGCATTCGGCCTGACCGGCCGCGGCCCGGACGGCAAGGAGCTCGCGCCGGGCACGTACATCCTCCGCCTTCGCGCCCAGCCAGTCGACGCCGCCGACGGGACATCGCCGTCCACCGCCGACACCGTCTTCCGGATCACCGACCAGTAAAGGAGCTCTGGGTGACCACTGTCGAAGCCCCTTCCTCGCACCTGAAGGAAAACCCCTGGGAGATGGCGCGAAGCCAGCTGCGCCAGACGGCCGCCCAGCTCGGGATGGAGGACAGCATGTTGAACGTCCTCCTCGAGTGCAAGAAGTGCGTGGCCGTCTCGATTCCGACGCGGATGGACGACGGGTCCGTGAGCGTCTTCGAAGGTTTCCGCTGCACGCACAACGTCGCGCGCGGCCCCTCCAAGGGCGGAATTCGCTACCACCACGAGGTCACGCTGGAGGAGACGAAGGCGCTCGCGATGTGGATGACGTGGAAGTGCGCCCTCATGGGCCTCCCGTTCGGCGGGGCGAAGGGCGGCGTCGTCGTGAACCCGAAGCAGCTCTCCGTCTCGGAGCTCGAGCGCATGACCCGGCGCTACACGACCGAGATCATCAACTTCATCGGGCCGGAGGCGGACATCCCCGCTCCCGATGTGGGCACGAGCCCCCGCGAGATGGCGTGGATCTTCGACACGTATTCCATGAACAAGGGCTATTCCGTCCTCGGCGTCGTGACGGGGAAGCCGCTCGAGGTGGGGGGGTCGGTCGGCCGGGTCGAGGCGACCGCACGCGGTGCGGCCTTCTGCGTACGCGAGGCTCTCCGCAAGCAGGACGTGTCGATCGAGGACCGGAAGGTCGCCGTGCAGGGCTTCGGCAACGTCGGGTCCAACCTCGCCCTCATCCTCGCCGAGCAGGGCGCGACCATCGTGGCGGTCTCGGACTCCTCCGGAGGCATCCACAACCCGGATGGGATCGACGTGCGAGCAGCGCTCGCCCACAAGCAGGAGGCCGGCTCGCTGGACGGGCTCGCAGGCAGCGAGTCGATCACGAACGAGGAGCTCCTGCTCGTCGACTGCGACGTCCTCGCGCCGTGCGCCCTCGAGCAGGTGATCACCGGCGAGAACGCCGACCGGATCAAGGCGGGCATCGTCTGTGAAGGCGCGAACGGCCCCGTCACGCCGGAGGCCGACCACATCCTCGACGACCGGGGCATCCTCGTCCTTCCCGACGTGCTCGCGAACGCGGGCGGCGTGGTCGTCTCGTACTTCGAGTGGGTGCAGGGGCTCCAGGAGTACTTCTGGAAGGAGTCCGAGGTCAACGCGAAGCTGAACGACATCATCACGCGGGCGTTTGCCGAGACCTGGCGCGCCCACGAGGAGCGCTCGCTCCCGATGCGGCAGGCGGCCTATGCCCTCGCGGTCGGACGCGTCTGCGAGGCGACGATGACCCGTGGCCTCTACCCGTAGCGCCGGGCACGTCGTCACGCTCGTCCACGCGGAGGGCTGCCACCTCTGCGAGAGCGCGCGCCGGGTGATCGACGGCGTCCGCGCGGAGATCCCGTTCGCGCTCGAGGAGGTCGACATCGAGGGCGACGACGAGCTCGAGGCCCGGTATCGGGAGCGAATCCCCGTCGTCCTCGTCGACGGTGAGGAGGCGTTCACGTATTTCGTCACGCCCGACGGGCTACGCCGGCGTGTCGAACGCTGAGGCGCACAAACTCCGGCACCTCCGCGCGCGGTTTCCCGCCGCAGCTGGGTTGAGGGTATCGCTATCGTGTTACAAGCAATGACGTCGGGCCTCATGACTGAGAGCGAAGGGCGCGTCGGCGAGCGGCTCACGGTTGGTGTCGCCGCGCGCCTCAGCCAGTATCTGCGCGTTCTGACGCAGGCCAAGAAGATGGGCCAAGAGCGCATCTCCTCCCAGGAGATGAGCGAGTACACGAACATCAACGCGACGCAGATCCGGCGCGATCTCTCGACCTTCGGCAAGTTCGGCAAACGGGGCGTCGGCTACAACATCGACGGCCTCATCTCGGAGATCCGCAAGATCCTCCGGACGCAGGGGCAGCACAACATCGCCCTCTTCGGCGCAGGCCGCCTCGGTCAGGCGATCGCGAGCTCGACCGTCTTCGCGGATCACGGCTTCAACATCGCCGCCGCCTTCGATACGGACAAAAACAAGGTCGGCGAGCCGATCGGCGACTCGGTCATCCGGGACTACGGCGAGCTCGCGGACGCGATCCGCGAGAAGAACATCATCGTCGCCGTGCTCGCGGTCCCGCCTGAGGAGGCCCAGCGCGTGGCCGACGACGTCTCCGCGGCGGGCGTGAAAATCATCTTCAACTACACCGAGGCGCTCCTCCATGCGCCCGGGGACGTCACCGTCCACACGACGAGCCCCGCGGTCGAGCTCCTCTACGCGCTCTACTTCCACCTGACCTAGCCGCGGCGAGCCGGGTCTCGCCTCGCGCGTCGGGTAAAGGACGCGGCTCCGGGGTAACCCTGCAGTTATGGCGGGCTTGATCCTGGCCTTCCTCACGGCCGGTCTTCTGATCCTTGCCGGCAGAGTCCTGTTCCTGTGGCTGAAGGAGCGTCGCGCATCCGCGGGTTCCCGCATCCCCCTTCGACACCGCTTCTACGGCATTGTGGGAATCGCGTCGGCACTCGCGTTTCTCTCTGGGACCTAGCGCAATGCCGTCTTAGGTTCGATTCGAGAACTGCTTCTCGAACCAGTGGTGTGCGTACTGCTCGCCGTTGAAATCGGGAATCTCCTCATAGCCCGACGAGCGGTAAAGGGCGATCGCCTCGGTGAGG
Source organism: Actinomycetota bacterium (assembly GCA_046734455.1). Classification (GTDB taxonomy): domain Bacteria; phylum Actinomycetota; class Thermoleophilia; order Gaiellales; family Gaiellaceae; genus DATEOR01. Next base: position 11,937 of record JBKPRJ010000077.1, read on the forward strand.
TTACGGTTCGTGTCGAGGCGCGCGGCCGAGGCGCCCGACTCGCGCGCCAGGCGCTCCAGCTCCGAGAGGATTCGCCGTCCGAGCCCGACGCCGCGAACCGGCGGCGCGACCCACATGCGCTTGATCTCGGCCGGATCGGCGTCGTGCAGAATCAGGCCGCCGCAGCCGACGGGTTCGCCGCGAAGGCGCGCGATCAGGAAGAGGCCGGTGGGCGGGGCCATCTCGCCCGGGTCGGGAAGGCTACTCGCCGCCGGATCGAAGCCGTCGTCGAAGCGGCGCGCCAGCTCCGCGTAGTATTGCGCCAGGCACCAGCGTCCGGCGAGACTGCGCGGGTTTTCGACGGCGACCCCGATGAGAGATGCGGTGAGGAGCCGTTCGACGGTCTCCATCGCGGTCACGAGCTCCCGCTCCTGTCGTTCGCTGAGCGGCTCGAGCACCGATGCGGCGAGCGCTTCCGAACGCGACTCGAGCTCGTCCCACTCTCTCGCGCCGCGTGGGGTGAGGGTGGCGCGGCGCACCCGCCCGTCGGCGGCGTCGGGGCGGACGACGACCAGCCCGTCTGCTTCGAGGGCGCGGAGGAGCCGGCTGAGGTACCCCGAGTCGTGCCCAAGTCGCGCACGGAGGTCGCGAACGTTCGCACCGTCCCGCCCGATCTCCCAGAGGAGGCGTGCCTGGCCGAGCGGCCGTGTGCGGCCGAGGAACCGCTCGCTGAGCGCGCCCGCTCGCTCCGTCGCGATGCGGTTGAACCTACGCACCTGGGCGATCTGCGCCGTCTCCATTCTCTGACCAAAGTCAGAAATACCACGCCAAACGAATCGAAGCAAGTCCCTCGAATGAGCTAAAGGCTTTCGTACGCCGGCCGATCTTAGGAACCACAGAGGGGGAGACGGGACATCCTCGGAGGAGGCCGCAACCTTCGAGGTGAGAGATCCCGTTTCCCTCTCTTTTCGTGCGTAGTGGCCCTTTCAGCCACGGCCGGGGTCTGACCCCAGACATGTCTCGCTTGAGCGCACGGCCGCCCGCCGCCGATCTTCGCTCTGCCCCTAAGACGCGCGTGTTTGCGGCTAGGCCATGGCTCCCCTGGCCGCGGCCGGGGTCTGACCCCGGGCATGGCCTTTTTAGGAGAAGCGGCGGCGCAGGGCCAGCACGTTGGCCACGAACTTCCGCGTCTTCGGATAGAGGCCGTGCGCCCTCACCGCGGCCGGGCCCTGGTTGTAGGCGCCGACCGCCAGCCGCACGTTGAAGTGGAACTCGTGCAGCAGCTGGCGGAGGTACGCGACGCCGACGTGGATGTTCCCGTCGATCCCGTGATGGATGCTCCGGCCGAGGAGCACCATCTCGACGTAGGACCACGTCTGGCGCGTCACCTGCATGACCCCGCGCGCGCCCACGCTCGAGCGGACGTGCTGCTGGAACCCTGACTCCTGCCAGGCGAGCGCTTTCACGAGGCTCGGGCTGATCCCGTAGTAGCGCGCCCAGTAGCTGAGCAACGCGCGGACGCCCTTCCCGGAGCGGCGAGCCGTCGAGTGCGTGGGCTGGGGAACCGCGCGCCGCACACCGAAGGTGCCGAGCGTTTGCTGGCCGACGAGCCCGTCCACGGCGATGTGCTTGTGGCGCTGGTAGCGCATGACCGCGCGCCTCGTTCGTTCGCTGAAGTGCCCGTCCACGCTCCCGGGCGAGAAGCCTTTCCGCCGGAGGAAGAACTCGAGGACGGAGACGTCCCAGCCGACGTTCCCGCGCACGATCAGGTGCCGCTTGCCGAAGAGCGGCTTACCGAGTCGGCCCAGCTTGCCTCGCGTGATCGGGCCCGCAACGCCGTCCACCACGATGTGGACGTGGTGCTGGAAGCGCCGCACGCCGCTCGCAGTCATCGGGCCCGCGATCCCGTCGATCGGGCCCGAGTAGAAACCGCGTGCCTTGAGCGCGACCTGAAGGCCCGGCACCTGCGGGTTCGTGATCGCCTGGGCGGCGGCCGGAAGCATGAGCGCTGCGGCCGCGATGAGGCATGCGGTTATGGGCCTTGGCCGCATGGGACCGACGGTTTTCGCCGGTCCGACCGCGTTCCCTGCGCGCGTTTTACGGGTTCTTAACGACGACCTCGACGTCGCCCGGCCCACGGTCGGCGAGCGCCTCGCGCACCTGCTGCTTCGTCGCACCGTGAACGACCACGCGATCCTTCTGCACGGCTGCGTCGAAGCCCTGCTGCCGCAGGTCCTCCGCTACCGCTGCCGCCGGC
>JBKPRJ010000078.1:0-5145 GCA_046734455.1 Actinomycetota bacterium
ACGACGGTCCACGCCGCTATCGCCACGGCCAAGGCGAGCAGGACCCGTCTCACGGCGCAGGCGGCGCCCATCCGGCGATGACGGGGAAAGCCGCCGCGCCTCCGCCCGGCGAGAACTCGGAGGTCACGTTGGAGACCGCGCGCACCTTGCCGAGCCGCTGCACTCTGAAGAAGAGAAACTGGTCTGCCGCAGGCCAGCCCGCGGTCACCCAGGCCAGGTCGGGGGAGGCGGCGAGATTCGAGATCCTGCCGGGGCCCTCGAACATGCGCGTATCGCGCATGAGCGCGCAGGCGCCCGCCACGGTGCAGTCGGAACGCAGGAGCGCAGTCGAGTCCGCTCCCGGGTCGTAGTCCGCATACAGGAGTCCACCGTAGGCGAGGAGGACGGTGTCGAGCAGGGCGTGGCCTGCCGGCACCCGCAGGAAGGGCGTTTCCTTCCCCTCCCGGGCGACGACCACGCGAGACGAGGTCGAAACGACGAGCCGGTTGCCCGAGAAGGCGAGCTCTCGCACGCCCTTGATCGCGCCGGTCTGCCAGAGCCGCCGGTGCGTGTCGGCGTCGACCACGTGGATGCGCTCGCGTGCGTCCGTGTAGGCGAGAACGTAGGAGTCCGGCTTCCACGCAGGGGCGATCGGCGCGACATCCTGCGCGACGACCGCATCCGGCGAGCCGTCCCCCGCGACGACGTGGAGCGTGCCGCCCGCTCGGTAGGCGATGCGCGTGTCGAGTCCGACGCCGCCCCAACGCGGGTCGCTGATCGGCTCGGTCCGGGACAGCGACCAGCGCGGATCGCCGCTCTCGGGCTCGAGGGCCACGAGCTGCCGGCCGCGTGCGCCGCCGACGAAGAGCCCGCGCGGAGACCAGGTTGCGTCGCCGTAGTCGCCGAGGAGCCGCTTCGAGCCATCCTCTTGGACGACCCAGGGGCCGTCCGGCGAGAGCACGAGTAGGCGGCCCGGCGCGGGGAGCTCGACGAGCCCGGGTTGCGAAGGCTCGCGCCCGACTGCGTCGCGGAACCGATCGACGACGGCCATCCCGGGAGGCGTGAGCGCGGCCACGACGATCGCCCCGGCGGCCACGAGAGAGATGAGCGGCCCTCGGTGCCGACGTGTCCATCGGACTGGCTCGCGGCGGCCATGCGCGCGCTCGACGACCGTCCAGGCACGGTCGGCCGATCCCTCTTCGTCCGGAGCACGGATTTGCTGCAACGCTTGGCGGACCCGTTCGCTCACGGCTGCTCCCGCATGACGTGCTCCTGGAGCGCGTCGAGCCCCCGCCGCAGCCGCGAGTTGACCGTCCCGCGCGGGAGCTCGAGCAGGTCGGCGATCTCGCCCGGTGAGTAGTCGAGGACGTAGCGGAGGACGACGACTGCCCGGTGGTCGGGCGAGAGCCCCGCGAGAGCAGTCATCGTCGGGCTGCTGAGATCATTTCCCGGCGCCTCCTCGCGTGCCGGAACGACGGCAAGCTGCTCGTCGCCGACCTCCCGGCGCAGCGCGCGAGCACGCGTCCAGTCGATCGCGCGGTTCACGACGATCCGGTGGAGCCAGGGCCCGAAGGGCCGCCGCCGGTCGAAGCTGTCGAGCGCGCGCACGGCCGAGACCAAGGCCTCCTGGGCGATGTCCTCGGCCGCGGCTGCATCGTGGACGACGAGGTATGCCGCGCGATAGGCGCCCGGCCAGTGGTGGCGAAACAGGGCCTCGAGGTCCGAGGCCGATCCGGCCTGGGCGCCGCGCACCCAGGCGCGTTCCTCGCGGCCCGCTCCTGCCATGGCGTGCCGACTATACGAGCCTGTGCCCGCAAGGAGTCCATCGGAAGACTACGCGCGTACGGCTCCGCGAGGTCCATACCATTCGCTCCGTGGACGCGCTGCTCATCGTGGACTTCCAGAACGACTTCACGCCCGGCGGCGCCTTGCCCGTCGCCGAGGGCGACGAGATCGCAGGCCCGATCAACTCCCTGCTGGACAGCTTCGACCTCGTAATCGCCACGCGGGACTGGCACTGCGCCGATCACGGCTCGTTCGCGGGCGTCGAGGTCGATCCGGCCGAGTGGCGCGGCGCCGACCCGCCCTCGATCTGGCCGGTGCACTGCGTCGAGGGAACGGCGGGCGCGCAGCTCCATCCCGATCTGGAGCAGGCGAAGATCGACGTCGTCATCGACAAGGGCCAGGATCCGAACAGCCAGGGATATTCGGGCTTCCAGGACACGCGCCTCGGCCGGCTTCTCCGCGAGCGCGGAGTCGACCGCCTCTTCGTCGCCGGGCTCGCCACCGACTACTGCGTCAAGAACACCGTGCTCGACGCGCGGCGCGAGGGGTTCGACGTGACGGTGGTGGAGGACGCCGTGCGCGGCGTCGACGTCGAGCCGGGCGACTCGCAGCGTGCGCTCGAAGAGATGGCGCGCGCCGGCGCGCGCCTCGCCACCTCCGGGGAAGTTCTGGCGGCCCGCTAGCCCGCGAGCCTTCGCGCGAGGCGCATGACCGCATAGGCCTGCCGATTGGCCTTGTGATCCGACAGCGGGCCCGGCGCGAGCTCGACCACGAACGAGCTGATCCCGGCGAAGTGGTGGTTCTGCCAGTTGGGCGCCGTCCCGTGCGGCCACTTGATCTTTGCGAACGCCATGTTCGAGAAGCGGGCGAACTTCCTCGCCGCCGGCACGCTCTGGCCCCAGGCGCGCACGAGGGTCTGCGGCTGGTGGTACCAGATCGTCAGCTCCGGCTTCAGGTCCTTGACGAGCCTCCGCACGGTCCGCGTCTCGGGCTCGGACCATTTGCGCGGGCCCGAGTACTCGGGATCCCAGCGGGTCCCGATCGGTATCCATTGCGAGCCGAAGTTCCGGTTCAGGTCGACCCCGCGGCCGTTTTGCCGCACGCCCAGCTTGCGCCCGTCCGGGTTCACGCAATGGATCACCCAGAGGTCGAACCCCTGCGGCGGCTTGCGGCGCATCAGCTTGTGGGTCACCGCGCTGCCCGCGCACTCGTTCCCGTGGATACACCCGACGACCAGCACCTTGTGCGGGCTCGAGGCGTTCCCGAGGCGGTGCACCTTGATCGGCCGGTCCTGGACGGAGTGGCCGACGGTGGCGGTGCCCGTGCTCGGCGTGGACGAGGCGAGCGCGACAGCGGAGAGAAGGATCTCGATGCCCATGTGTCTCTTCTACGTGGACCGGCGACGCGAAGGTTCACGTACCCCCGGAGTGCGGACAATGTGCCTGATCCTCCTGATGTTCGCCGCCTGCGGGTTCGTCACGCCGTCCGCGGAGCGCGTCGTTCCTCCCGCGGCGGCCCCGAAGCCCGCGATCGAGTGGCGCCATTCGCGCGCTCTCGGCGCTCCGTCGGCGGGACGGCTCGTCCGCGGCGTCCAGCTTCCCGCCGCGGGAGCGCGGTTCTTCACCTGGGACCCGCTCCTCCACCGGAGGCCGGACCGGCCGGGAAGACGCTGGGGAACAGATCTGCTCGTCCGCAAGGTGCTCCGCGTCGTCTCCGGCTATGCGGCAGCCCATCCCTCGGCCCCGCCTCTCGGGATCGGCGACCTCAGCCGCCGGCGCGGCGGTCCGTTCGGCCCGCGCCACGCATCGCACCAGAACGGGCTCGACGTGGACGTCTACTACCCGCGGCGCGATCGCCGTGAGCGCCCGCCCAAAGTGGCCGCGCAGATCGACCGCCGGCTCAGCCAGGACCTCGTCGACCGCTTTGTCGCGGCCGGCGCCGTCCTCGTCTTCGTCGGGCCGAACACGCGTCTCACCGGGCCGCCCGGCGTCGTAGAGACCCTGTGGAACCACGACAACCACCTTCACGCGCGGTTCGAAATCAGGCGCCCCGCCTAGAATTCAGGTGTGCCGTGGGACCCGCTTTCCGACGAGCAGCGCGAGATCCGCGAGCTCGTCCGCACGCTGACCCGGGAGCGCATCGCGCCCCGCGCGGCGGAGATCGACGAGTCCGGCGACTTCCCGTGGGACATGGTCGAGCTTCTGCGCGAGCACGAGATCTTCGGGCTGGCGTTCGACGAGCGCCATGGGGGGTCGAACGCGGGCGCGCTCATGCTCCTCGTCGCGGTCGAGGAGATTTCGAAGGCTGACGCCACCGTGGGCCTCATCCTGGCCGTGCAGGAGCTCAGCTCCCTCGCGCTCCGCCTCGGGGGCACCGAGGAGCAGCAGGACCGGTTCCTCCCCAAGGTCGCGAGCGGTGAGTGGATCGCCGCATACGCGCTCACGGAGCCGGGGTCGGGCTCCGACGCCGCCGCGATGCGTAGCGAAGCGAAGCGCGACGGCGGCGACTACGTCCTCAACGGATCGAAGCGCTTCATCACGAACGCAGGCGTCGCGCACCTGTACACCCTCTTTGCGAAGACCGACCCATCGGCCGGACACGATGGCATCTCCTGTTTCGTCGTCGAGGCCGACGCGCCCGGGTTCGAGGTCGGCAGGATCGAGCCGAAGCTCGGCATCAAGGGCTCGACCACCGGCGAGATCTTCCTGAACGACTGCCGTATCCCGGCGGCCAATCTCATCGGCGAGGAGGGGGAGGGCTTCAAGATCGCCATGCGGGTGCTCGACCGCTCGCGGCCGGGAATCGGGGCGCAGGCGCTCGGGATCGCCCAGGGCGCGACGGACTACGCGCTCGATTACGCCCAATCGCGGGAGACGATGGGCCAGCCGATCGTCGAGCACCAGATGATCGCCGCGAAGCTCGCCGACATGGAGACGAAGTGCGAAGCCGCCCGCGGCCTCCTCTACAAGGTCGGACTCATGATCGACGAGGACGCTCCCGACCTGACCAAGTATTCCGCGATGGCCAAGCTCGCCTGTTCGGACGCGGCCATGGAGGTCACCACCGAAGCGGTCCAGATCCTCGGAGGGTACGGCTACATCAAGGAGTACCCCGTCGAGCGGATGATGCGCGACGCCAAGATCACGCAGATCTACGAGGGCACGAACGAAATCCAGCGACTCGTCATCGCGCGCGAGATGGTGCGGGAGAACCGCTCGTCTGCGCTCACCGAGGTCGGCTGACCTCTCCGTACGACGCGGTCGTCGTCGGATCGGGGCCGAACGGTCTCGTCGCGGCAGCGACGCTTGCGCGGGCGGGAAAACGGGTCCTCGTCCGTGAGGCCGCGGAGTCCTTCGGGGGCGGCACGCGTTCCGACGAGCT
>JBKPRJ010000079.1:0-16237 GCA_046734455.1 Actinomycetota bacterium
GCCCAGTCGGGCGAGTTCAGCGACATGTCGTAGCCGGCCGCCTCGAGGACGCGCACCTTCTCCTCCTCGTGCGCCTTGCACCAGATGAACTCCTCGACGTCGGGGTGGTCGATGTCGAGGATGACCATCTTGGCCGCGCGCCTCGTCTTGCCGCCGGACTTGATCGTGCCGGCGGAGGCGTCGGCACCGCGCATGAAGCTGACCGGCCCGGAGGCATGGCCGCCCTTCGAGAGCTGCTCGCTCGAGGAGCGCAGGCGCGAGAGGTTGATGCCCGAGCCCGAGCCGCCGCGGAAGATGATGCCCTCCCGCCGGATCCAGTCGAGGATCGAGTCCATCGAGTCCTCGATCGAGAGGATGAAACAGGCCGAGCACTGCGGCTTCTCCTCGAAGCCGACGTTGAACCAGACCGGCGAATTGAAGGCGGCGAGCTGGTTGACGAGGATCGCCTTGAGCTCGGCCTCGAAGGTGTCGGACTCCTCCTCGTCGGCGAAGTAGCCGCCGTCTCGCCCCCACTTGACGATCGTGTCGACGACGCGGCCGATCATCTGGCGCACGCTCGTCTCGCGCTCGGGCGAGGACATGCGGCCGCGGAAGTACTTCTGCGCCACGATGTTCGTGGCCGTCTGCGACCAGAACTTCGGGAACTCGACGCCCTTCTGCTCGAAGACGGGCTTGTCCTTGCCGGGGATGAAGGCGTCGCGGATCTCCCACTCGATCTCGTCGAACGGGTCGCGGCCCGGAATCGTGAAATACCGGCGCACGCCGAGACGCCGATCGGGCGCGGTAACCGTGTTCACCAGCGCGTCATCGGCAATTGCGGGAGCTTCATCGGTGCGTGCGGACGCCATCTCTTCCCTCCATCGTATCTGTAGCCAGGCCCTCGAAAAACGCGGGGTCCGAAGGGTAGAGCGGTCCTCGGACGGTGCCGATTTGCAGGGATTTTGCGCTCGCTCGGAGGCTTACAGCGATGCCTCGAAGGGCGCGTGCTCGGGCGCCTGCCTAGGCACGCCTGACCGCGACCTTGCGATGAGCTTCGACGTCGGGCGAGCTGACACCAGACCTGAGCGACTCGTCGCGGAGAGCGAAAGCGACGGCCTGCGCCCGACTATGAACCCCCAGCTTGCCCAGGATGTGCTCGATGTGTTTGCCCACGGTCTTCGGGCTGACGAAGAGCTTCTCTGCGATCTCGTCCTGGCCGAGCCCTTCGACGAGGAGCGCCAGAACCTCGAGCTCCCGCTTCGTCAGCTCGTGCGTCTTCGGTCCTCTGGCGAGGGCGGCCGGGAGAAGCCTTCGCACGCGCGCGAGCAGCTCTTCAGGATCGAACGGCTTCGCGAGGTAGTCGTCGGCCCCGACAAGCAGGCCGGCCACTCGGTCACCCGGCTCCGTGCGCGTCCCGGAGACGAAGATAACCGGAATCGTTTCGCCGAAGTGCTCCTTGAGCTCATGGCAAAGCTCGTAGCCCGATACGCCGGGCAGGAGCACCTCGGCCACGACGAGCGCAGGCCGCTCAGTCTTGGCCGCAGCCAGTGCCTCCTCGCCAGTCTCACTCTGCTGGACGGTGTAGCCCACCCGCTCCAGCACCCGCGACACGCGTTCGCGGAATTCGCGATCGTGATCCGCCACGAGAATGCGCGCCGCAGTCCTCACCGTCCTTCTGCTGCACTGGAGGGTCGCCACCCCTTCTAGCGCATTTGCTCAGCGCCTTCAAGACCCTTTGCCGTACGGCCATTTCCGCTGCGGTAGGGCGAAAACCGAACGACGCACAATTCGGCCGGCGCCCCTTTTGCCGGAACAGCGGCCGCGGAAGACTCCTTGGCAACGTTGCCTGGCCGAAGGGGGTGGGGAATCGGAAGACGACGTGATACCGCGTCCCGGTGTTTGCCGTAGAAACCGTGGACGCCAACCACAACTTCCTCAGAGTCTTCTGATACGGCGAGCGGGTCGAAGACTGGGAGGGGAAAAGAGCGGGAGAATGAGACGACTAGCAATTGCCACAGCGTTGTCGATGCTCGTGTTCGGCTTGTCGGCGACCGCGGCCTCGGCCGCTACAACAATCAACCCGGCGGCTGCCCCGACAGGCACACATTTCCAGACGGGCAGCGCAACCTGCACGGTCAGTGGCCTCACCGTCAGCTGTTCCACGTATGAGCTGGCGGGCGTCGGCAACACCAACGCGACGGCAAGTTTGAGCGCCACGTATTCGGGCACCGTCGTCTGCCGCAACGCCGGCGGAAACCTGTCCGATGGGCAGCACCAGGGGACCTTCACCGCGTCGACGACCACCGGCTCGCTATCCCCGAAGAACGGGAGGCTGACGGTGCCTGCGCTCTCAGTGACGGGACCGACGGAGGAAGAGTTCATCGCACAGCAGACGTGCCCCAACCCGAACTGGACTCCAGAGCTCCAGGGGTCGATCACGCTCGCGAGCTTCACGTACACGCTCCACTTCGCGGGCTTCACGGGCGACTACATCACCATCACCGGCTAGGGGGCGAAAGGACCGGTTCTGAATGGCAGCGGGGCCGCCGGAGGGCGGCCCCGCACCGTTCTAGCTAGAAGACGCCGGCCGGGGTCGCGCTGAGCTCGTAGTCGAGAGACAGGGCCGGGTCCATCAAGGGGCCCGGCCCTTGCTTTGCCTCAAGCCTTCGCATCAGCCGCGAACAGCTGCGAGCAGCTCGTCGGCACGCCTCCGCGCCGCCGCGTGATCCTTCCTCGCCGTCTCGAGCGCCTCGGCCGACCAGGATTCGGGGAGGTCGTGAACGAGCCAGTGCACGCTCGTCAGCGCGTTCGAGACGTCCGTCGCGAGATCCCTCGCGAGCTGATCGACCTGTCCTGAGGGGTGGGCAGCGCCGAACGCGAGCACCGGGTCCCGAAGCGAGCGCCATCGGTCCCACAGCTCATTCATGATCGTGAGCGTCCGCGTGTCGGGAACCGACGTGAGGCGTTGCGGTTCGGTGTCGTCCAGCAGGGAGAGCACAGGCGCCACCGCAAGCGACGCGCGTTCACGCTGACGAGCCTTCTCCGCTGCCTCGCGCCCCCGGGAGGCGTGGCGGAGCTGCAGCCGAGTGGTGGCGAGCACTGCTCCCGCTGAAAGCGCAGCGGCACCCAGGGTCAGGGCGACTATCGCCCAGGCGGGCATGGCGGCGAAAGTGGAATCACTGGCGGCTGGCGCAGAAGCTAATGCCTGGCCGGCCGCGTGTACAGAGACGCAACCGCATTGCGCCACCGCATCCGCAGCGTCGTGTCCACCCCGGCTTCTTGGTCCTCCGCGAGCGCGAGCTCCTCATCTGTCTCCGGGCGCGGCGATTGATCCGCTGCGAGCGTCTTCACGTTCCAGAGTTCGCGCTCCAGCCGATCGACCTCTGCCGTCAGAAGAACGATCGCCTCGCCGGCAGCACTGAGCTCCTCTCTGTCCGCGCGTTGAAGGCTTTCGCCCCAACGCCTGATCGCCTCGAACTCGTCCTCGTCCATAGAAGACATCTTTTCGTCCATGCGAGGTTGATGCCAGTTGCGTCCGCGAGTTTTGCGCAGAGCCCGGCTCCAGCGCGACCCTCCGCTCACTCCAGGCGCGTCGCGGAGCTGTTCGGGTGCATCGCCTCCCAGGCGCGGAGGTAGCCGTCGAGCTCGTAGCGCGCGGCGTCGTCCTCCAACGGCCAGCCGTAGCGCACCTCGATGGTGGCCTCGCCGCTGCGCACGACATCGCAGTGCGCGCTGCGCAAGGACTCGAGGAGGTCCTCGACGAGGTTGGGGTCGCTGACTTCGACTTTCACTGCCGCAGTCGGCGCCCGGAGTGGCCGCAACAGGCGCCGCTCTCTCACTATCTTCAGAAACCGGCGAACGTCAAGCGGTAACGCAAAAGCGCGGGGCCCCGCCGGGAACGGCAGAGCCCCTACGCTACGACGTCCTACGGAAGGAGTGAGTTGAAGCTCGGCGGAGCCGAGTCGACCGCTGCACCCTTCCGCCCCTTGTCATGCGGGACGCTGACCGTTGCCGTACCGTCGCACGTCGCGCCGAACTGGTCGGTCGCGGTGAACTGCACCTGGTAGACGCGGCCGTCGCCCGGGCCCGCACGCTCGGCCCGCACGCTCGCCTCGTCGGAGAGCGGGCTCGAGAGGAACGCGTCGGGCGCGGTGTTGCCGTCGCCGCGGCCGTTCACGGGCTCATCCTGTGTGATCCCGTCGATCACGAGCGAGACCGTGCCACCGATGTCGGGATCGACCGCACCGCTCGCCGTGATCATGTGCAGCTTGTGGTTCGGCGGCCAGAGCGTGGTCTGGTCGAGAACGACTGCGGAGCAATCCGGCGGCGCGTTGATCCATTCCTTCGTCGCCGTGTCCATGACCGTCTCGTCAGGATCCTGGATGCCGTCACCGTCCTCGTCGAGGAACGCCGTGATCGTGTCGAGACCGGGCTGGGTTCCCGTGTAGCTGAAGGTCGCCACACCGGCCATGTCGGTCACGGCCGAGCCCGAGGTCGGGTTGACGCCCGTGACGGTGAAGACGACGTCCCTGCCGTCCTCCGGGAAAGGACCGGTCAGCACGGTCGCCGTGACAGTGTGGGACGTGCCGATCGGGTTCTGTGCCGTGTCGGGCGTGAGCGTCAGGACGGGCTCGACCTGCTGCGCTCCCGGCTCGCAGTTTCCGCCGGTGAAGACGAACCGGAGCCTGTCGAGGAACACGGCAGAGTCGAGGATGGAGTCGCCCTGGTCCTCGATGTGCAGGACGAGGGTGTTCGTGGTTCCACCGACAACGGGTCCAGCCGCCTCGAGCAAGCCGGTCGTCCCGTCGTACGTCGTTCCGGTGTTCGGATTCGGGTTGGAGGAGTCGAAGCCGAAGTTCGTGTTGACGTCGATCGGGTCGCCGTTGGTGTCGAACGCGATGTTCGAGCCGTTCAGCAAGGCGGTGAACGTGTCGTTGAATCCCTGGTTGACGAAGTCCGGGAACTCCTCCGAGAAGAAGGCGAACCGGAACAGGAGACAATCGGACTCGACCGGGGCGTCCAGGACGAGCGTCAGATCGACGGCATCCTGTCCGGCGGCCGTGTTCAGGCCATCGAGGACGAAGCTGACATCGTCCGCCGTGCTGTCCGCGGCTCCGAGGGTCTCGCCGTTGTTCGTGTCGGGATCGTCGGCACTCTCGACGAGGCCGGTGGAGAGAATCCCGAAGCTCGTTCCCTCCTGCGGGAACGAGAGTCCGAGCGAGCCGGTGTGTGTCCCGGCACCTCGGGGGTCAGACGTCCCGAGGCTCGCGGAAACGAGCACCCCGGGGTCGATGTCCATCGCCGTGGCGATGTCGTTCGCTCCCGCCGGAGCGGCGCCGAACGTGGCCGGCGCCCAAACCAGCAGCAGCGCTGTAGCGAATAACGCAACTACGAACCGAGCAGGGCTCGATCTCATTCGTGTCCTCCCTCTGTTGTTGTAAGCCGCAGAGGGTGTCCCGTGGGACTCTTGCGTTTCGCTCGGCCGGAGGGCCTCGCGCGTCGGCGCAGAGAGCATGAGAGACCGGCACCGCTCTTGCCGCAGCGGACCGTTCGCAAGCCTGAATCCGAGCCCCCTTAACCGACTGCCCCAGTCAAGTCCGCCGGCTGGCAAAAGTCAATGCCCCGCGCAGGTCGACCTGCTTATAAGTCCTGTGCCAGCCGGGATCTGACGAACGGAGGGCCGAGCAGTCGAGGCGACCGCAGAGGCCTCGGAGCCGGCCCCCCGCCCCTCAGCCCACGCGCATCGCGTAGCTGTTCGGGTGCATTGCCTCCCAGACGCGGAGGTAGCCGTCGAGCTCGTACTTCGAGGCCTCGTCCACGAGCGGCCAGCCCAAGCGAACCTCAAGGGTCGCCGCACCCGTGCGAACAACATCGCACTGCGCGCTTCGCAAGGACTCGAGTAGGTCCTCGGTGAGGTAGGAGTCGCTGACTTCGACTGTCACTGCCGCAACAGGCGCCCCGGATCGCCGCAGCGGGCCGCCTCTATCTCACTGTCGTCAGAAACAGCGAAAGGTCAAGCGCAAAACCACAAAAAAAACGAAAGAGACGGTTGCGGCCTCCGCCTCTTTCGTTGAGAACGACTCGAAGGTAGTGCGCTGCGGCCACACACGCCCTCCGCTCGTCGTCTCACCTTAGTTCGTCATTCCAGGCTCGCATCCCCCTTTCAAGGGGTGCGCCCTTATCCTTCGCGGTGAAGCGCCGGCAAGCGGTTTCGAAGGCGGTCGCGGAGGCTTGCCTCGATCATCTCGGGCTCGTCGCTCAAGGTGTCGTCGACCTCGGCGGCCTCGGCCTCCGCAGCCGCAGCCCGGGCGGCCAAGAGCTCGCGACCGATGCGCTCGATTTCGTCACAGAGAAGGCGAATCGCCTCGCCGGCGGCGCGCATTTCCTCCCGTTCGTCGCGGCGAAGGGCATCGCCCCACCGTCTGACTTCGTCGAATTGGCGCCGGTTCATAGGCGGAATCTTGTCATGGGCCAAACGATTTAGCCTGCAAGACGCTTGGAACGGAGCTCCTGAAGCGCTTTTTCGCTCTTTTCCAGACCCTCGATACCCATGCCGTGCAAGACGCTCTCGGCCTTCGTGAACTGGATCTCGCGGTAGTCGACGACCTCGACGTGGTTGCCCCACGGGTCGCGGAAGTCGAGGTGCCCGCTTGGCGCGACCTCGACGCCGGCCTCCTGGAGGGCGCTTCGCGCGGCCTCCTTGTCGTCGACGACGAGCCCGAAGTGGCGGTGTGCGTCGGGCGGCTGCGTCCTGCCCTGGGCGAGCGCGACGAACTGGTCGCCCATGTCCACGAAGGCCATGCGGCCGGCACGGCCGCGGAGCTCGAAGTCGAAGATCCGCCCGTAGAACTCGAGCGCCTCCTCGACGTCGCCGACCTCGAGGGCGACATGGTTCAGGCCGACCAGCCGCGGCTTGGTCACGCGCGCATCCCCGGGAGCGGGCTGCCGGGATCGCCCGGCTGCCAGTGCGGATGCGAGGCGTAGGCCTCGTGAGGTGAGCTCGTCTCCACCTCCACGGAAGCACCGTGGCGCGCGGCCGCCTCCGCGCGCGGATACAGGATCGTGCCCTCCTCCGAGCGCGCGCCGGTCATGAGGATCACGCAGGGCTCGTCGGTGCCGACGAAGACGTGGCGGGTGCCGGGTGGGCAGTGGACGAAGTCCCATGCGCGCAGGCGCCGCTCCTCCTCCTCGATGACGAGGAGACATTCGCCCGAGAGCACCAGGAAGTCCTCCTGCTCGGACTCGGCGTGGTACAGGCCCGTCGGCTTCCCCGGCTCGAGGACGTGCAGCTTGAAGCCGAGCTGCTGGAAGAGGTGCTGGTCGAGCCCCGGGTTCTCGCGCAGGGCCGGGCCGTTGGCCTCGAAGGAGCAGCGCGCGCCGAAGTCCGGGTTTACGACCCAGGCCGCGTCGGCCGCGTTGACGACGAACCAGCCCTCGCCAGCGGGAACGAGGCCGGGAACCGCCCGGGCAAGCCTGGCTTCTCCCACGAAGGAGAGACTACGCGGACGGCGCGGCGTCCGGGACCATCGAGGCGAGCAGGCGCTTCAAGCCTTCGTCGAGCTCGACCTCGGGCCTCCAGCCGAGCACCTGCTGGGCGCGAGTGATGTCGGGCTGGCGCACCTGGGGATCGTCGACGGGCAGTGCCTCGAAGACGATCTCCGACTTCGAGCCCGTCACGCGGATGACCGCCTCGGCGAGCTCGAGCAGCGTCATCTCGTGCGGGTTCCCGATGTTCACGGGGAGGTGCTCGCCGCTCGTTGCAAGCGCGTAGAGCCCGCGGATCTGGTCGTCCACGTAGCAGAAGGACCTCGTCTGCGAGCCGTCGCCGAAGACCGTGAGCGGCTTGTTCTCGAGCGCCTGGCGGATGAAGGTCGGGATCGCGCGCCCGTCGTGCGGGCGCATGCGCGGGCCGTACGTGTTGAAGATCCGGGCGATGCAGGTGTCCACGCCCTGCTGGCGGTGGTAGGCCATCGTCAGCGCCTCGGCGTAGCGCTTCGCCTCGTCGTAGACCCCGCGCGGGCCGATCGGGTTCACGTGGCCCCAGTAGGTCTCGGGCTGCGGGTGCACCTGCGGGTCGCCGTAGACCTCGCTCGTGGAAGCGATCAAAAAGCGCGAGCGCTTGAACTTCGCGAGGCCGAGCATGTTGTGCGTTCCGTACGAGCCGACCTTGAGCGTGTGCAGCGGCAGGCGGAGGTAGTCGATCGGGCTCGCCGGGCTCGCGAGATGGAAGACGTAGTCGACGCGCTCCTCGACGAAGTAAGGCTCGGTGACGTCGTGGCTGACGAACAGGAAGTCCTGGCCGTTGTTCAGGTGCTCGATGTTCTGCAGCGAGCCCGTGTCGAGGTTGTCGACGCAGATGACGCGATGGCCCTTCGCCAGGAGGTAGTCGCAGAGGTGCGACCCGAGGAAGCCCGCCCCGCCGGAAACAACCGCAGTGCTCACCATTCCCATCTTAGTTCGGCGCTTTCGTCCTCCTGCTTGACAGCTATGTAAGTGAGCAGTAACTTACAACCCGTGGCAACGGAGACCCAGACTCGCAAGAGCGCCGACGTCCGCCGTGACGAAATCGTCGAGGCGGCGCGCGCGGAGTTCGCGATCGGCGGCCTGCACGGCACGTCGACGGAGGACATCGCCCGTCGCGCCGGCGTCTCGCAGCCGTACATCTTCCGCCTCTTCGGGACGAAGAAGGAGCTCTTCCTGGAGACCGTGCGGCGCGGCTTCCGCCACGTGCTCGAGGTCTTCCAGGAGGCCGCGGCCGCGCACCGCGAGGGTGACGTCTTCCTCTCCATGGGCAGCGCCTACGGCGACGTCCGCCGCGACCGGAGCTCGCTCATGTTCCAGATGCAGGCCTACGCGGCCTGCGAGGACGCGGACGTGCGCAAGGTCGTCCGCGAGGAGTTTGCGCAGATCTACAAGTTCGTCGAGAGCGTCTCGGGCGGGGACGAGGCGAAGGTCCAGGAGTTCTTCCGCGTCGGGATGCTGATCAACGTCGCCGCGGCGATGGACCTGGGCGCGCTCGACGCTCCGTGGGCACACGACTTTCTCAAGGGCTGCCTGCACGAGGAGCAGAGCTAGCTGCTCTCTTTTTTTCGACTCGTTGTGAGTGACTACTTACTAAGGAGGTAGGTGATGAGTGCAAGGACGAAGACCATCTGGACGTTCGTGATCACGTCGGTCGCCCTGTTCATGGTCACGCTCGACAACCTCGTCGTCACGACCGCGCTGCCGAGCATCCGCGTCGATCTCGGAGCGTCCATCGAAGACCTCGAGTGGACCGTCAACGCCTACACGCTCAGCTTCGCCGTGCTGCTCCTCACCGGGGCCGCGCTGGGCGACCGCTTCGGGCGCCGGCGGCTCTTCGCGATCGGGCTCGGGATCTTCACCGTCGCCTCGGCGGCGGCCGCTCTCGCTCCGAACGTCGAGACCCTGATCGCGGCGCGTGCCGTGCAGGGAGTCGGCGGCGCGATCGTGACTCCGCTGACGCTGACGATCCTCTCGGCGGCGGTCTCGGCCGACAAGCGCGGTCTGGCGCTCGGCGCCTGGGGCGCCATCGGCGGGCTCGCCGTGGCGAGCGGCCCGGTGGTCGGCGGCGCGGTCGTCGAAGGGATGTCGTGGCAGTGGATCTTCTGGCTCAACGTGCCGATCGGGCTCCTACTCGTGCCGGTCGCCTACGCGCGGCTGCGCGAGAGCTTCGGGCCGGATCTGCACCTCGACCTGGCCGGGCTCGGGCTCGTGAGCGTCGGCCTCTTCGGCATCGTCTGGGGAGTCATCCGCGGGAACTCGGTGGGCTGGACGAGCCCGGAGATCGTCGGCTCGATCGTTCTGGGCGCGCTGTTCACCGCGGCATTCGTGTTGTGGGAGAGGCGTGCGCCGGCACCGATGCTGCCGATGCGGTACTTCCGGAACCGGACCTTCGCAGCGGCCAACGTGTCGTCCCTCTTCATGTTCTTCGGGATGTTCGGCTCGATCTTCCTGCTGACGCAGTTCCTGCAGACCGTGCAGGGGCACAGCCCGCTCGACGCAGGCCTGCGGGTGCTGCCGTGGACGGCGATGCCGATCTTCATCGCGCCGATCGCAGGTGCGCTCTCCGACCGGATCGGCGGACGGCCGCTCATGGCGGCGGGGCTCGCCCTGCAGGCGCTCTCGCTCGGATGGCTGGCGGCGATCTCCGATCCCACTGTCCCGTACGGACAGCTGGTACCGGCGTTCATCATCGCCGGGACCGGGATGGCGCTCTTCTTCGCCCCCGTGGCGAACGTCGTTCTCTCCAGCGTGCGGCGCGAGGAGGAGGGCAAGGCTTCGGGCGCCAACAACGCCATCCGTGAGCTCGGCGGCGTGTTCGGTGTCGCCGTCCTGGCGACGCTCTTCACGAGCTACGGGAGCTATGCGTCGCCGCAGGCGTTCGTCGACGGGCTCGTCCCCGCTCTCTGGGTCGGGGCCGGGATCGTGGCGATCGGCGCGGTGGCCGCGCTCTTCATCCCGCGCAAGCGGCGTGAATCCGAAGCGGTCGCGCTCGAGCCGGATCTGGCCCTCGAGCAGGCGGTCTAGGACTAAAGCGCCATGGCCGGGGTCTGACCCCGGCCATGGCGCTTCCGGACAGGTGGCGGGACTCGGGTCTCGTCGCGGTCGAGGGCGGCAACGCACAGTGCACCGCGGCCTTCGGAAGTCGGACATGGTCGCTTCGGACATGGCCGGGGTCTGACCCCGGACGTGGCCTAACGGGTCAGCTTGCGCTCGGCGAGGGCGCGGTAGGCGGCGTCGACCTGGTCGCTCGCCTCCTGCGTCTCGAGCCAGGCGAGGAGGTCGCGCATGCCGTCCTCGAAGGAAGTCTCGGCGCGGAAGCCGAGGAGCTCCTCGGCGCGGCGCGTGTCCGCGTAGCAGTGGCGGATGTCGCCGGCGCGGAACTCGCCGAGGATGCGCGGCTCGAGCTCGACGCCGAGGCCCTTGCCGAGCGCCGCAGCGACGTCCAGCACCGACGTGGCGCGACCCGTGCCGACGTTGAGCGCGCGGCCGTCGGCCTGGTCACTCCCGAGCGCCAAAGAACAGGCCCGCGTGATGTCGCGGACGTCGATGAAGTCGCGCGTCTGGTTCCCGTCCTCGAAGACGAGCGGCTCGGCGCCGCTCATGAGGCGGGAGGCGAAGATCGCCGCCACGCCCGTGTACGGGTTGGAGAGCGCCTGCCGCGCGCCGTAGACGTTGAAGAAGCGGAGGGCGACCGCGGGGATCCCGTAGGCGGCGCCGACGGCGAGCGTCAGCTCCTCGTGGTCCCGCTTGCCGACGGCGTACACCGACGTGGGCCGAAGCGGCTTGTCCTCGGAGGTCGGCTCGGGGACGAGCGGCGTGCCGTCGTCGGCGAGCACGTCCCATTCACGCCGCGCGAGCTGCGCCTCGGGCCGCAGGCCGGGCGCGAGGCCGTGCTCCCCCGTCTTCGGGTTCGCGTGCTGGCCCTCGCCGTAGATCGACATGGACGAGGCGACGAGGACCTTGCAGATGCGATCTCGGCGCGCGACGACCTCCTCGAGGAGGACGGCGCAGCCGAGCGAGTTGATCGCCGTGTAGCGCTCGATCTCGTACATGGACTGACCCACTCCCACCGCGGCGGCGAAGTGGACGACCGCGTCGACGTCGTCCATCGCCTTGCCGAGCGCCTCGCGGTCGCGGACGTCGGCGACGGCGAGCTCGACGGCGGGGTCTAGGTAGTCGGGCCGCTCACCGCCTTCGTGCACCTGCGGGTCGAGGTCGTCGAGCGCACGCACCTCGTGCCCCTCGGCGAGGAGGCGGTCGGCGAGGTGGGAGCCGATGAACCCGGCTCCGCCGGTGACGAGGACGCGCATTCCGCGAACGCTATCGGCGCTTTCGGACTCCGGCCTGAAGCCGAGCGTGCAGCGGCTCGACCACTGCGGCAGGGGCGAAGGCCTCCACCGCGCGGCGATAGGCGGCCTGCCGCAAGGCCCACACCCGCTCGCGGTCGGCGACGAGCCAGCGGAGCGCATCCGCCAGCGCCCGCGGGTCGCCGGGCTCGACGAAGCGCGCGGCGTCGCCGAGCGCCTCCCGCTGGGAAACGGAATCCGACGTGACGATCGCGCAGCCTGCTGCAGCGCCCTGGAAGACCTTGTTCGGGATCACGCGCATGCCCTTCGCGCCGGGGCTGAAGATCCCGAGGCAGATGTCGTGCTCGAAGACGAGCGCGGGCAGCTCGTCGCGCTCGACCCAGTCGATCCACCCGACGGCGGGAGAATCGCCGGCGAGCTCCTTGGCGCGCGCGAGATCCTGGCCGCGCCCGGCCATCGTGAAGCGCACCTCGGCCGGGTCGGGGTCGAGGAGCCTGATCGCCTCACCGATCACAGGCGCGCCCTGGAGCGGCGTGTAGATCCCGAAGAAGATGACGCGGAGCGGGCCCTCGGCGCGCGGCTCCGGCTCGCGGAACCACTCCTTCGGCGTCCCGATGTAGACCGTGAACGCCTCGGAGCGGATCGGCTCCGGCAGAAGCTCCCGGTGCCCTTCGGAGTCGACGAAGACGAGGTCGGCGGCGCGCACGGCGGACTTGTCGATCCGGTCGAGGACGGCGAGCTCGGGCCTGAGAGTCGCGCCGCGGTCGATCGCCGTGTCCTTGAAGAACAGATAGTGGTCGAGCACGATCGGCTTCCCCTTGAAGCGGCGCCGAGCGAGGTGGACGTCGAAGTGGCCCATGTAGGGGACGAGGACGACGTCGGGCTCCGGCACCTCCTTCGCCCTGCGCCACAGCTCGCGCCAGGCGCGCGCGACCCTGGCGGCGACGAGCGGCGCCCGCAGCGGCTGCCGTGCGGCCTCCACGCGCTGCTCGGTGTCGACGGCGAGCGGCACGTTGCACTCGACGAGCTCGTGCCCGTGCTCGCGGAGCCCCTCGAAGAGGACCTGCACCCGCGGCTGCTCCCACAACCGGTAGGTGCCGAAGGCGAGGATCCTCATCTGGCGATTCTAGGATTCACCCATGGACGCCCCGCCCTTCACGCTCAACGCCTGGCTCCGCTACGACCTGATCGAGCGGACGCTCGCCGGGCTCGCCGGGATCGAGTCGATCCTCGAGGTCGGCGCGGGCCGCGGCGCCCTCGGAGCCAGGCTGGCGGCGCGCTACCGCTACGTGGGCGTCGAGCCCGACGAACTCTCCTGCGAGGACGCGAAGGAGGCCCTGGGCCACGTGGGCGCCGGCGAGATGGTGTGCGGCGACCTCTCGGCGCTTCCGGCCGAGGAGGTCTTCGACGCGGTGTGCGCCTTCGAGGTGCTCGAGCACATCGAGGACGACGCGGGCGCTCTCCGCGCCTGGCGCGAGCGGCTGCGGCCCGACGGCCGCCTCCTCATGAGCGTCCCCCTCTACCAGCGCCGCTTCGCCGCGGCCGACCGCTTCGTGGGCCACTTCCGCCGCTACGACCCCGAGCCGCTCGCCGAGCTTCTCGAGGAGACGGGCTTCGCGGACGTGCGGCTCATGACCTTCGGGTTCCCGCTCGGCCACGTGCTCGAGAAGTCGCGGAACCTCCTCGCGCGCATGGCGAAGCCGGACGAGAGCCGGGCGGAGCGGACGGGAGCGAGCGGGCGCCGCTTCCAGCCCTCAGGCCGCGCGGGCCTCGCCACGCAGGCGCTCTCCGCTCCCTTCCGCTATGCGCAGCGGCCGTTCTACGACACGCGCCTCGGCGCGGGGCTCTTCGCGGTCGCTCGGCGGGCGGACTAGCTCTACAGCCCGTTCTTGTCGCACGTCGGCGTCGAGAGACAGCCGAACGGCAGGGCAGCCTTGTCGCCCTGCTTCACGATCGAGAACGGGACGGACTCGATATCCGTGCCGGGCTGCGGGATGACGGCCTTGTAGAAGCCCTTCGTCCACGAGGAGTTGAAGGTTTTCGAGAAGTTCGCGCCGGGGTCGATCGTCGCGACCTTGCTCCAGCTACCCGTGGGCTTCCTGCGCCAGATCTCGATCGGGTCGCTCACTCCGCCGGGGCGCTTGCCCCAGACCTTCACCTTGCCGTTTCCGGCATACGCGACGAACGGGAAGCGGAACGCGTTGAAGATCGGCTTCCGGACGTCGTTCGCAAGATCGAACGTGCTCGTTCCACACGGCGCGGCGCCGACATCGATGGCGGCGGTGCCGCAGTACCAGAAGCCCGACTGCGTCTGGATGCCACTGAACGGCCGGTCGCGCAGCCCGAACCAGAGGAGCGCGCTCACGCCGGACTTGTTCAGGCGGTAGACCGTCTCCGAGATCCAGCGCGACAGGCGGCTCATGGGGACGCCGCGCTCGTCGGGCCCCTTCGAGTCCCAGCTGAACTCCGAGGCCCAGAGCTGCGGCTTCTTCGGCCCGAGGATCTTCCCACCTTTCCTCGCCTTGTTGAGGATCGTGCGGAGCTCGCCCATGTCGCCGAGCGAGACGTCGGAGTCGTTCGTCGCGTGGTGCGTCGGGCCGCCGTACGTGTACGGGTGCGTCGACCAGGCGTCGAAGTGCACCGCCTTCGAGACGACGCCCTTGAGGAAGGGCTTCGGCCCGATGCTCTTGCCCGTCGGCGGCGGATGACCGAAGGGCGCGGTGTTGCCGGCGATCACGATCGCGCCCGGATCTCCCTGGTGGATGCCGCTCGCGAACGCGTTGACGAGCGCGCGGTAATTGGCCGGCGAGACGAACTTGCCGTTCTGGATCTGCGGCGTGAAGAAGTGAGGAAGGTTCGGCTCGTTCCAGGCCTCGTAGTAGTCGACATCGTCCTTGTAGCGGGTGGCCAGGGCGACCGCGAAGTCGTGGAACTTCGCCGCGCTCACGTTGTTGACGCCGTCGTAGCCGTTACTGGAGACACGCGAACCAGACGCCCAGCTCGGAGCCTGGAAGA
Organism: Actinomycetota bacterium; assembly: GCA_046734455.1. Lineage (GTDB taxonomy): Bacteria > Actinomycetota > Thermoleophilia > Gaiellales > Gaiellaceae > DATEOR01. The sequence goes on from JBKPRJ010000079.1 coordinate 14,826, forward strand.
CGGTCAGGACCGGCTCGAGCCCGTTCGCCTTTGCGGTGTTCACGAAGGCATCCGGCGTGGCCCAGTTGTACCCGACGTTGGGATTCGTCGGGTCCGCGGGCTGGCTGGCCGGAGCGACGAGGCGCCAGTAGATCAGGGACTTGGCGAGGTTCGAGCCGGCCTCGCGCGTCTTCTGGAGCGCGTCGGCCCGCTGGCTCGAGCTCGGGAACGTGAAAAGGTCGTAAACCCCGGTCTGGATCGTTGCCGATGCCTTACCGGCGGTCCCGGCCAGGGCCGCTAGAAGGAGGAGGGCACATAGGACGGACGAACGCTTGAGCGTCACAATGAACATAGATTGGGGCGATGCCGCAGCGCTGACCGGGTCCCGGGGGGTCGTTAGGTCAGGAATCTCAGCGTAGCTCGCCTTCGGAGATAGCTCAACCTGAACCAGAAAATCCTTACTTCTCGCGTCGCAATTCCTCTCGCCGTCTTCGTCGGCGCTGCTCTCGCGATCTTCGCGATCGGGGCAGACGGGGGAAGCTACGCGCTCACGAATCGGCACACGATCGCGATCATCCTTCTCTGGGCCCTCGCGATCGCGGTGGCCGTGCGTCTCTGGCCGGTCGGCCCGATCCCGAAGGGCGCGCTCGTCGCCGGCGCCTTTCTCGCGGCCTACGCCGTTTGGACCGGTCTTTCCATCCTGTGGTCCGGTAGCGCGGAGAAGAGCTTCAACGAGGCGGACCGCGTGGTGCTCTACCTCGCCGTCTTCGCCCTGGCGGTGGTCGCGCCGGGCCGCCTCCACCGGCGCTGGATGGACGGGATCGCGGCCGGGATCGTCGGCGTCGGCATCGTCGCCCTGCTCAGCCGCCTCTTTCCCCACCTCTTCGACCAAACGGAGACCCTCGCGCAGCTCTTTCCCGCCGCGCAGAGGCGGCTCAGCTTCCCGGTCGACTACTGGAACGGCCTGGCGACCTTCATGGCCCTGGGCCTGCCCCTCCTCCTCCACGCGGCGGTGATGCACCGCCAACACGTTTTCCGGGGCCTTGCTCTCGCGCCGATCCCTGCGCTCGTCTCGGTCATCTACCTGAGCTCGTCGCGGGGCGGGTCGCTCGCAGCGCTCCTCGCGGTCACGGTCTTCTTCCTCCTCACGAGCCGTCGCTGGCCCGCCGTCGGCGCGATCTCCGTCGGCGCGGCCGGAGCGGCGCTGGCGCTCTTCGTCCTCTCGAAGCGGCCCGAGCTCGTGGATCACCCGCTGGATTCGCCGCTCGCGGAAGGCCAGGGCCGCAGCGCGGCGATCCTCATCCTCTTGATCTGCCTCGGAACCGGAGCTGCCTACGGCGCCCTCGCTCGCTTCGTCCCTTCTCCGGGCCGCCTCCCCCGGGCGCTCGTGGCCGGGATCGCGATCGCCGCCGTCGCGGTGCTGGCGGTGGGCG
>JBKPRJ010000080.1:0-19567 GCA_046734455.1 Actinomycetota bacterium
TTAGGACCGCAGGAGCGGGCGCGTCAGGCAGGTGGGGCCGCCGTCGCCCTTGCGGGAGATCTCGTCGCCCTTATAGGTCCGCACGTCAACTCCGGCCGCCTCCATGCGCCGGCGCGTCTCGTCGTTCCCCTCGAGCGCGAGCGCCACCCGTGGCGCGAGCGCGAGGACGTTCGGCCCCATCGACTCGAACTCCTCGTCGGGCACTTCGACGAACCCGATGCCCCGCTCGCGGAGGAGCTCGACCAGCCGCACGGGCATGAGCGGCAGGTAGACGACCGCGAGGTCGACGTCGAGCGGCGAGAGAAAGGACATGAGGTGCAGCACTTCCCCGGCTCCGTGGTAGTGCGGGAGGTCGAAGCCGATGACCTCGACGTCTGGAAGCAGCTCGCGAAGGCTCTCGATGCCGGCGTCGTTCGTGCGGTACCCGCGCCCGACGAGAAGGGTGCGCTGGTCGAGCCACACCGTGTCACCGCCCTCGACGGTGGCCGGGAAGCGGAGCTGGCCGGCGAGCGGCACGCCGGCTTCCATGAAGTCGACCCCCATCTCCTCGGGCTCGCGCCTCCGGCCCTCCTTCCCGGGCATGAGGAGGACGGCACCCGAGTCGGCGACGAGCGCAGGATCGTACGCGTAGATCGCGTCCGGATTCGAGCTCCCGCCCGTCTGGCCGAGGACGACCTCGGCGCCCGCGTCGGCCAGAAGCGCGCGAAACGCCTCGTGCTCGGCCTCGAGCCCTGCCGGATCGGGCTCTGACCGCCAGCCATACGCTCGCCACGCCGTCCAGGCCCCCTGCGTCGGCGGCTTGACGAGCACGCGCTCGAGCCGTCCGGTCATGCTCTGACACCCAAACGTGCGGGGGGTAACCTCCATCGCGTGGAGACTACTGTGCGACTCGCGGGTCTCGAAGCCGGTGGAGGCTGTGCGGCCAAGTACGCGGCGGGACGGCTCGAGGAGCTCCTCGCCGGCTTCGCGCCGACCGACTCCGAGAATCTCCTCGTCGGGCTCTCGCCCGCGGACGACGCGGCGGTCTACCGGCTCGACGACGAGCGCGCGCTCATCTTCACGACCGATTTCTTCCCACCGATGGTCGACGACCCTGCGCTCTTCGGCGCAGTCGCGGCGGTCAACGCGCTCAACGACGTCTTCGCGATGGGCGGCAAGCCGTTGCTCGCGCTCTCGGTCGCCGCCTTTCCGGAGGAGCTGCCGCTCGACTCCGTGCGCGCCGTCTTCGACGCCGCGGCCGCCAAGGTCGAGGAGGCGGGCGCGCTTCTCGCCGGCGGGCACACCATCCGTGACGACGAGCCGAAGTACGGCCTCGCGGTCGTCGGCACCGCGCATCCCGAGGCGATCTGGCGGAAGAACGGCGCACAACCCGGCGACGTCCTCTACCTGACGAAGCCGCTCGGCACGGGGCTCGTCCTCACCGGCGTGCGCAAGAAGGTGCTCGGCCAGGAGAATCTCCACGCTGCCGCGACGACGATGACGGAGCTGAACGCCCGCGCCGCCGAGACGCTGCGCCCGTTTGAGCCGTCGGCGGTCACGGACGTCACCGGCTTTGGGCTCTTCGGCCACGCGCACGAGGTCGCGGAGCGGAGCGGCGTGCGGATCGTGCTCGAGCCGTCCGCCTTCCCCGCCTTGCCGGGAGCGTTGACCGTCGCCCGGCGAGGGCTGCGAACCGGCGGAGACGAGCGGAACCGCGAGTTCGTCGCGGGCGCGGCCGAGCTGGACGGACTGCCGGAGGAGCTCGGCATCCTCGGCTTCGACCCGCAGACGGCGGGCGGCCTGCTCGTCTCCCTCCCCGCGGAGAAGGGCGCCGTGTTCGAGGCGTCGTTCGGAGAAGCGGGCCTTTCGGCCGCTCGCATCGGGAATGTGGTCGAGGGAGCCGGCCTGGCGCTCGCCTGATGGAAGCCGACACGACGCAGGTCTCACGCGCCCGCTTCGCAATCTCGGCGGAGACCTTCGCGCTGCTCTCCTATGCGGCGCTCGCCGCGCTCTTCCTCATCGTCGTCTCGGGCGCGACCGTGCGGCTCACGGGCTCGGGCCTCGGGTGCGACAACTGGCCGCGTTGCGGCTCCTCGTTTCTGCCGGAGAAGAACTTCCACGCGCTCGTCGAGTACGGGAACCGCGGTGTGGGATTCGTCGTCGGCCTCGTCACGCTGGCGGCCGCGATCGGCGCGACGCGCGTGGAGCGCCTGCCGCGCTGGCTCCTCGTGACCGCGTGGGCGCTTCCAGTCACCGTGCTTCTGCAGGGCGTCCTCGGCGGGATCACGGTCCTCGTCGAGCTGCATCCGCTGATCGTCATGGCGCACTTCCTGCTCTCGCTGCTCGCCCTCGGACTCGCCGTCGTCGTCGCTCTCGGCGCTCACGATTTCGTGCGGGGCGTCGTCAAGCATCCGCCGCTCGCGGCCAACTGGCTCGCCGTCGTTCTCGTGCCGAGCGCGCTCGCCCTCATCGTCACCGGGACGCTCGTCACGGCTGCCGGCCCTCATTCCGGTGGCGAGAAGATCAAGCGCTACGGCCTGCTTCCCGACGCGCTGCACATCCACGTCGGTGCGACCGGCATCTTCGCCATTGCCTTCGTCGGGATCGTCGCCTCGCTCTTCTGGAACCGGAGGGAGGCTCGCGGCGACCTGCTCTTCGCTGCGGCAGTGCTCGTGCTGCTGTTGCTGCAGATGACCATCGGAGACATCCAGTGGCGGGAGCACCTGCCCTGGCCGCTCGTGCTCGTCCACGTCACGTTCGCGACCGCCGTGTGGGTCGGGGTCGTCATCCTGGCCGCCCGGCTTTTGCTCAGGTCGCGGCCCGTACTGCCCTAGACTTCTCACATCGGCAGCCATCTCCGCATCGAGCGGCGCCCGACCCTTCGCCGCGCCGTGCTCGTGGGGGCTTTCCGGGGCTGGAACGATGGGGCTCAGGGCGCCTCGCTGGCGACGAGCTTCCTCGCCCAGGCGTGGGAAGCGCGGCGCTTCGCAAACATCGATCCCGAGGAGTTCTACGACTTCCAGGCGACGCGGCCCCACGTCGCCCTCGAGGAAGGCATCACGCGCCGGATCGACTGGCCGGACACCGTCTTCTACCACGCGCCCATCCCGGGCACGGAGCGGGACGCGGTGCTCATGCTCGGCATCGAGCCCAACCTGCGCTGGCGCACCTTCTGCGACGAGATCGTCGAGCTGGCGGGCGAGCTCGGAGTCGAGCTCGTGGTCACGCTCGGCGCCCTGCTCGCGGACGTTCCGCACACGCGCCCCGCGCCCGTGACCGGCTCCGCGAGCGACCAGAAGCTCGTCGAAGAGCTCGGTCTCGCCGCGTCCCGCTACGAGGGGCCCACGGGGATCGTCGGGGTCCTTCACGACTCCTGCCGGAGCGCCGACCTGCCGTCGGCCAGTCTCTGGGCCGCCGTGCCACATTACGCCTCGCTTGCGGCGAGCCCGCGGGCGGCACTCGCCCTCTGCGAGCGGCTCGCCGGTCTGCTCGGCACCGAGTTCGACCTCGGTGACCTCGAGCGCGCGTCAGCGGCCTACGAGCAGCAGGTCAGCGACGCGGTCTCGGCGGACGAGGAGACGGAGGCCTACGTCCAGGAGCTCGAAGCGCGGCGCGACGCGCTCGGGGACGAGCTCGACGTTCCTTCGGGGGACTCCCTCGCTGCGGAGTTGACGCGCTTCCTCCGCGAGCACGAGGCTCGCCGCGCCGAGGAAGCGGAAGAAGACGAAGACGGCGCCTAGTCGGCCGCAGCGGCCGCGGGCTTGCTCTTCGCCGGTCTCTTCTCGCCCTTCTTCTCGCTCTGCTTGTCGCCCGCGTCGTCCTTGGCGTTCTGCTGCTGCTTCTGCTCGGCCTTCTGCTGCTCGGCCTTCTGCTTGCGCTTGCGCCGGCGGCGGCGCGACTTGCCGGAGTGCTGCTTCGGCGCGGGCAGGTTGTCGGCGAGGGCGTTCGCGACCTCCTGAATCGTACCGAGGCGCTCGCGCATCCTGTCGATCAGCTGCTGAGCGGTCGGCGTGTAGGCCTCTGCCGAGGCGAGGAGGGCGACGGCGACGTGAATCGGCTGCTCGAGCGCCACGTTCACGAGGCGGGCGGCGTTCTCCTCGTGCCGGTGCCCACGTGAGTTCGTGAGTGCGCCGAGCAGGCGCTTCGCCTCGGGCAGCTCGGAGCCGGCGCGCCGGTCCTGCAGCTTGCGGGTCGCGCGGGCGAGGCGCCACGTCCAGCGGGAGAGGATGTCATCCGGGGAATCCACTTTGGCGTCGCCGATTGCGCGCAGCAGGATGCGGACGCCCTGCACGCGGTCTTTCTCCCAGGTCGGCGCGGAGGTGATCATCGTGACCAGGTCGTCGAAGCTCGCGCGGTCGACGCTGACTGCGACGCGGTCGCCGAGGGCCGAGAGGCGCAGCCTGCGGTTCGGGTTCTCGGCGGCGCAGCTCATGAGGAACGCCTCGCGGCATTCGCGCGAAGCCTTGGCGAGCTTCTCGGCGAAATGCTGGCGCTCTTCGAAGCGGAGCTGGCGCCCTGCGATCCGCGCCCAGAGGAGCTGCTCGTCCTCAGCGAGTCGGCTCGGGTCGACGCGCTCCCATTCCCGCGTGATCACCGTCACGCGGCGGCGGACGTCCGGGGTCACCGGGACGAGCCAGGGCGCGGGTGAGAGCTTGCGGCGCGCACGACGTTGGACGCGGCGGCGCGGCGCCGGAGTGACGCGGGCGCCCGGCCGGTAGAAGTCGGAGTCGAGGAGCGAATGCAGCGTGATCGTGCGCTCGTTGTGGGTGGCCGCGTCCGGGACGAAGTCGACGACGACGCCGGCTTCCTTGCGGGGGTGCATGCGCATGATGCGGCCGATGCGCTGCTGGTAGACCCGGCGGCTCGCGGTCGGCGCGAGGTGCATGCAGACGGTCGCGCGCGGAGAGTTCCAGCCCTCGGCGAGCAGCATCGCGTTGATGAGGATGTTGATCTCGCCGCGCTCGTAGGCCGCGAGCGTCTCGGCCAGCTTGAGGGGCGGTGTCTTGCCGCTCACCGCCTCGGCCTTCAGGCCGGCGGCGCGAAACTCGCGCGCGAGGTTGTAGGCGTGCTCGACCCCCGCGGCATAGACGATCCCGGGGGTCTCGCCGAAGCGGTCGCGGTACAGGCTTGCGGCCGCCTGGTTGATGACCGTGTGGTCGAGGACTCGGGCCAGGATCTCCTGGTCGTAGTCACCGCCGACGATCGGCACCGAGGCGACCGCCGCGGCGGGCGGAACGCGGAGGCAGCGCAGCGGGGCGATGAGACCGCGGCGCGCGGCGTCCGCGAGGGGAAGATCGTCGACCGAGGCCGGGAAGACGTCCGAGACCTGCTTCGCGATCAGCTGCTCGGTCGCCGTCATGCCGATGTAGATCGGGTCGGCGAAGCGGCGGATCGCGGCGCTCGTCTTCTCCCCGAGCGCGGTATGCGCCTCGTCGCAGATGACGAGCTGATACGCGCTCTTCGAGATCGAGTCGACATGGCGCGCGAACCACGCGTAGGTCTGGATCGTGATCGGATTTCCGTGCAGCGCCTCCTGGCCGTCCTCGATCGCCGGGCGCAGCCGATCTCCGTAGCCCTCCGTGGTCAGGTCGCGCGTGAACTGCTGAACCAGGAGACGGCGGTGCGTGAGGATGAGGACACCCATTGTGCGCGCGCCCTCGACGAACCCGGCGGCGGCGATCGTCTTTCCGGACGCGGTGGGATGGCGGAATCGGAAGCGGCGCACTGCGCCGGGATCGTCCTCCTCGGCGTCGCCCTCGTCGCCCTCGAGCTCCTCGGGCTCCTCGTCCTCCTCCTCGTAGTGCTCCTCGCCGCCCTTGCCGTTGGCGTGGCCGTTCCCGTTGCCGTTCTCGGCCTCTTCCTCGTGGCGCGCAATCAGCTCGGTCAGCATCCCGGCGAGCGCGTCGATCTGGTGGCGGCGGAGCTCGGTGCCCGAGGCGAGGCGCGGCGGGTGGTCGGTCAGCTCGCGCTCCAGGCCGAGCATGAGCGCGTAGCGAATCTTCCAGGAAGGAGACGGCGTGCGCCTGCCTGCCTCCATCTCCTCGAGCGCGTCGTCGAGCGCACGACGGCGCGCGCGGCCCTCCGAGAGCGCGTCGGCAGGGTCTTCGTCGGGCCTGAGGAAGGGCTCGCCCGCCCACGCTTCCGCGCGTCGGGCGGCGGCGGCCAAGCCGTCCGCTTCCACCCCAGGAAGGGTCCGTTGGTCTATCGCTTCGTGCATAGGGTGCAGCGCGGGTCGCGCTGCAAGAGAAACGAGGATGCCGGCGCGTGAGTGTTGCGCGCGGCTGGTCGAAATATACCCTAGTTGGCCGAGTGCAAGCCTACGATGGCGCGGCGTCCGCCACTGCCTTCTGCATGCCCACAGCCTTCTTCATCAGCTCGTAAGCCTCTTCCTTGCGGCCTTCCGACTCTGCGATGTCGGCCAGGCGCGAGTAGACGTCGATGAGGAAGCGGTTCGGGTTTCGCGGCTCGAGCAGCTCGGCCGCGAGCTCATAGAGCTCCCGCGCGCGGCCCCGGTCGCCGAGGTCGTCGAACACGCCTGCGAGGACGGAGTAACTCCGTGCCGCGTCCTCCGGGTGTGCGTCGGCGATGAGGCCGGAGATCTGCATCGCGAGCGCCGCCGCCTCCTCGCTCCGCCCGAGCCGGGCGAGAGCGCGTGCCTCCTCGAGGCGGTACTGCGCCCGCTCGAGGCCGTTCGCGCTCGCCTCCAGGAGGGGCCACCCCTCCTCGAGGATCTCGAGAGCTTCCTGTGCGTTCCCACGGTCGAGCTCGAGATGGGCGAGGAGCTGGTGCGCACGCGCGGTTCGGTACGTGTCCTCCGTAAGCCGGAGGATCTCGAGAGCGCTGCGCGCGAACCGCGCGGCTGTGACGGGGTCGCCGCGTTCGGCGTGAAGGCGCGACTGCGACCAGAAGAGCTGTGCCCGGACGCTCGGGCTCTCGGAGCCGCTTCCCAGCGCAATCGCGGAGCCGAGGAGCTCCTCCGCACGACCGAGATTTCCGCTGTCGATCAGCGCGTGCGCGAGGAGCACCGAGAACTGGATCGTCTGGAACGAATCGTTCCGGTGCGTCGCCGATTCCCGGTAGCGCTCGAAGACTCCAATCGCCGACTCCAGCTCTCCGACCATCGCATAGGAGCGCCCCAGGCTATCCGCGAGGTCCGGATGGTTCGCGTCGCTCGAGGAGAAAAGCGCAAGCGCCTCCTCGAAAAGTGGAATCGCCTTGCGCGGCTCGCCGCGGCGAAATGCGACCTGGCCGAGGCCGGAGAGCGCCTCCGCTCGGAGAGTCGTGCTGCCCCCTTCGAGCAGTGACGCGTACAGGCGCTCCGCCTCCTCGAGCTCGTTCAGCCGAAGCGCGACCTCGGCCTCGATGAGAGCGCCGCCCCGGTCTCCCTGGACGTCGGAGCCAGTCGCGAGGTAGTCCTCGGAAACGCCGAGCTGACGGCCGAGCTCCCTGAGCAGCTGGAGTGAGGGGATCCGATCCCCCGACTCGATGCGCGAGATATACGCCGGCGAGCAGCCCGGGAACGACAGCTGGCGTTGGCTGAGGCCGGCCCGCTCGCGCACACCCTTGAGCCGCTCGCCAACCGCCTTCGGGCTATCGACGTGAGTTGACTTTTGTCTTGGCATCCGGAACCTGTTATAACCTCTCGTTGTCAAATTCCTGGGGCCCAGGAGCTGTCAATCGGTAGAGAAAGGACGGCTCCATGAGACTCAAGCTGGCCGCGCTTTGCGCTGGGCTTGGGACACTTGCGGCTCTTGTCGCCGGTACTCCCTGGTGGTAGGTCGCTAGCAGTGTGATCTTTCGCCGCGGTGGCGGGGAGTTCGCTTCCCGCCACCTCTTTCCCTCTATTACGGCGCCTTTTGTCGACATTTCAACCCTCGAACGAGGACGCTTGTCGCGCCTCGACGGCATTCTCACTCTTTCCCCGCTTGCCGACAAGGGCCGCAGCGGACAGTAATCGCTGCTTAACGAAGGGGAGCCCCGACTGCGGCGGCGGGGCTCCCGAGCGTCAACGGCTATGACAATTGTCGGTGGCCTGGAGGCTCGCGCCCACCCCCCGAAAAGGGGAACGTCAGCGCCCACGAAGTAGGCTCCTGCGATGAGCTGGGACGAGCACGCCGAGCGCGAGGAGAGCCGCTATGCGGACGCGCTCGCACGCATGCCCGAGGAGCCTGATCCGCGGCAGAAGCAGATGGTGCGGGCCGCCATGGCGGCTGGAGGCGCCGGGCTCGCCCGACTCATGCAGGGGCGCGGCGCCGAGGCTGCCGGCTGGTTTGCGCGCTCGGGCGAGCGCTACCGCGAAAGCTGGCCGGACGCGCCTCCCGCAAGCTGGGGGCGGCTCATCGGGGCCCTGAAGGCGCGGATCCTGGCCCGGGACTGGGAGGGCGCCGAGACGGACGCCCGCTGGGCGCTCGAGCAGGACCCCGCCGCCGGCGACTCACCGATCGGCGCCTACGCGGCGACGCTGGCTCATCTGATCCTGGGGCAGGACCCCGATGCAGCACGGCTCTCGGCCGTGCTCGAGGACGCCGACGCCTTCCCGGCCGCCGTTGCCGAGGCGCTGTCGGCGCTTGCGCGTGGGAACGCTGTGGACTACGCCGCGGCCGTCGTCGCGGTGCTCGGCTCCTTCGAGGAGCGCGACGAGTATCTGGAGGACATCCCGGTCGCGGACACGGTCATCGTGCTCGAGGCGCTCGCCGAGCGCCGCGGGATGGCAACGGGGCCGGCTTCGGCCTTGCTGCCCTAGGACTGCTCGACGTCGACCGAGAGGATCGTGTCGGGCTTGAGGAAGCGGCCGTTCACGAAGGGCCAGTCGTCGGAATCGGTCGTGCCGAGCTGCTTGGTGAGTGCCTTCGCGTAGCCCTTGGCCTCGCCGATGTCGCCGCACTCGGCGACGTTGAGGCGTTCTCCGCTGGTCAGCCTGACCGAGACCGTGAAGCCGGCGCCGTTCGCAGCCGCGGGCGGCTCCGAGGCCGCCGGTGCCACGGGGGCGGGCTCCGGTCCGGGCGCAGGAGTCTCCGCGGCGGGGGGCTCGACTTCGACGTCGTGCGGCACCTGGCCGTTCGTCTCCGGGAGCGGCTGTGGCGCGACCGGTTCGGTTGCGAGCGGAGCTTCGGGCTCGAGCGCGGGCTCGGACTCGGTCTCGACGGGAGCGCCGAACTCGGGTGCGGGCGGATCGAACTCGACCGCCGGGGCAGGCGCATCGAAGGTCGCAGCGGGCTCCAGTACGGGCTCGGGCTCGGGCATGACCTCGGGCTCGGGCTCGACGGGCGGCGCGGCCTCGTGGACCGGCGGCACGAAGGCAGGCGCGGTCTCTGCGACCTCGAAGACGGGAGCAGGCTCGGACTCGGGCGCCGTCTCGGGCTCGGGCTCGGGCGCCGCCTCGGCCTCGGGCGCCGTTTCGGGCTCGGGCACGTGCGCAGCCTCCGGCTCCGGCGCAGTGTCGAAGGTGGGAGCTGGCGGCTCCTCGGCCGCGGGCGGAACGCTCGTGTCGACGCGAAGCGGGGCCGCCTCGACGGCCTCGGGCTCCGGCTCGGTCTCGACGACCGGCCTCGGCGCCACCGTTCGCAGCGTTCCGGAGTAGGCCTCGCCGATGACCTCGTTCAGCTCGGTGCGGCCGGCGACGACGAAGCGCACGTCCTGCCCGAACGCCTCGCGGATGTTGCGGTTGAGGACGTCGTTCGTGGGGTCGGCGACCGCGACGAGCGGAAGCCCTTCCTCGAAGCGGATCGGCATCGCGCTGAAGAGCCGCGCCTGATCCTCGCTCAGAAGCTTTGTCGCCTCGGAGTCGATGGGCTCCGAGCGGAGCGTCACGAACGGCAGTCCCTTCTGGCCGGCGAGAAGCCGGGTGAGGTCCTCCTCCTGGAGGAGCCCGCGCTCGATGAGGATCTCGCCGAGCCGGCGCCCCGTCTTCACGCCCTCCTCGAGGGCATTTTCGATGGTTTCCGCGGGCAGGAGGCCAGCGCGGAAGATCAGGGTTCCAAGGGGGGCGTCAGGACGTTCTCGCAACGGAGTGCTCATGGGCCGCAGATTTCATTTGTGGGCGAGGCTTTCCACCCTGTTCCGACTATCGGTGCGGAGGGGGGCCGAGGTATCACCCCTTCGGGGGGTTGATTGCCGTTCAGCGAGGATTCCGTCTAAGATTTTGATGCGTCTAAACTTAGATTTCTGATGACCGAGATACGAGAGCGGGAAACTGCCCTCGAGGGCAGCCAAGCCGATGGACTAGGCGTCGGCAGCGTCCTCCCGGGCGAAGCGGCCACACTCCGCGCCGCGCAGGCGTCCCTGGAGGGGGAGAGCAGGGGTCTGCGCGGTCTTTGGCCGTTCCTCGGCCCCGCGTTCATCGCCGCGGTTGCCTACATCGACCCCGGAAACTTCGCGACGAACATCGCCGGGGGCGCGAAGTACGGCTACCTGCTTCTCTGGGTCGTCCTCTCGGCCAACCTGATGGCGATGCTCGTGCAGACGCTCTCGGCGAAGCTCGGCATCGCGACCGGGCGGAACTTGCCGGAGACCTGCCGCGACAACTTCAGCCGCCCGGTGTCGATCGCGCTCTGGATCCAGGCCGAGGCGATCGCAATGGCGACCGACCTCGCCGAGGTGCTCGGCGCCGCGCTCGGCCTCCACCTTCTCTTCGGGATGCCGCTCTTCCCGGCCGGTCTGCTCGCCGGCGCCGGGGCCTTCGGGATCCTCGCCTTGCAGCGCTACGGGTTCCGGCGCCTCGAGGCCGTGATCGCCGGAATGGTCGGAGTGATCGTCGTCGCCTTCGGCTTCGAGGTGATCATCGCCAGGCCGGATCCAGGGGACGTCGTCTCGCATCTCTTCGTGCCGAGGTTCGACGGCTCGGAGTCGGTGCTGATCGCGGCGGGAATCTTGGGCGCGACCGTGATGCCCCACGTCGTCTACCTCCACTCGGCGCTGACGCAGAACCGGATCCCCGGGCGCAACGAGGAGGAGAAGCGGAGGATCCAGCGCTTCGAGCGGATCGACGTGATCATCGCGATGACGATCGCCGGCTTCGTAAACATGTCGATGCTCGCGATCGCCGCGGCGGTCTTCTTCGGGCTCGGCATCGAGTCGATCGAGGACGCGTATTCGAGCTTCGAGACCGAGCTCGGGACGGGCGCCGCGGTCCTCTTCGGCATCGCCCTGCTCGCGTCGGGCTTCTCCTCGTCCTCGGTCGGGACGATGTCGGGCCAGGTCGTCATGCAGGGCTTTATCCAGCGGCAGATCCCGCTCTTCCTGCGCCGGGCGGTCACGCTCGCGCCCGCGCTCATCATCCTCGCGATCGGCGTCGATCCGAGCCGTTCGCTCGTGATCAGCCAGGTCGTGCTCTCGTTCGGCATCCCGTTCGCCCTCGTGCCGCTCGTGATCTTCACGAGCCGTCGCGACCTGATGGGCTCGCTGGTCAACACGCGCTTGACCAACGTCGCCGCCTGGGCGATCGCGGCAGTCATCATCTGCCTCAACGTGTTTCTGCTGTACCAAACGTTCCTCGGCGATTGAGCCTCGAGCTCTGCGACGAGTTCGACGGCGGTTTCGGCTGGACCGAGCCCGGCTTCCTGCAGCGCACGTCCCATGCGGTCGAGTCGGGTGGCGCGGTCCTGGTCTTCGACCCGGTCGACCTGCCCGGGATCGACGAGCGAATTCGTGCGCTGGGGGAGCCTGAGGCGGTCGTCCAGCTTCTCGATCGCCACGGACGCGACTCTGGCCCCGTCGCTGCGCGTCTCGGCGTTCCGCACCTGCGGATGGAGCTCGGCGGCTCCGCATCGCGCGGCCGGCTCCTGCGCATCGTCTGGAACCGGTTCTGGAAGGAGGTCGCCTTCTGGGAGCCCAAACGGCGCGTTCTCGTCGTCGCGGACGCGGTCGGCAGCGTCGGGTACTTCACCGCTCCGGGCGAGACCGTCGGCGTGCATCCAGTGCTCCGCCTGCGGCCGCCCCGGCGCCTCGCAGACCTGGCGCCGAAGCATGTTCTCTGTGGCCATGGCGAGGGAATCCACGGCGATGAGGCCGCGTTGCGCCTCGAAGAAGCGCTCATGACCGCGCGCCGGCGCATTCCGGGCTGGCTCGCGGCCCAGGTCAGGAGGAAGCGATGAGAGCCGATCTCGTCCCCGGCAATCCCTTTCCGGACATCAGCCTGCCGGAGCACACCGGCCGCGAGCTTTCCCTTGCGGAGATCGCGTCGGCCCAGCCGCTCGTTCTGTGCTTCGTGCGGGGCTGGTGGTGCCCGAAGGAGCAGGTGCGCCTCTCCAATCTCGTCGGGCTGCAGGACGAGCTGCAGCGCGAGTACGGCCGGATCGCGGTCGTGACGGTCGACGAGCCCTATGTGAACGGTGCCTTCCGGGCGGGACTCGGCGCCGACTTCCCATTCCTCTCGGACGAAGAGCGCCGCGTCGCCGAGGAGTTCGATCTGCTCGAGCTCACGGATGAGCTCCACCGCCCGTTCCTCCCGCTCACCTTCGTCCTCGACTCGAGCCTCGTGATCCACAGGGTCTGGTGCGGCTTCTGGTTCTGGGGGAATCCGACGCCCGACGAGCTCCGCCTCGCGCTCCGCGAGATCACGCGCAGGGAGCAGCCCTCGTTCGATCCGCAGCACGTGTGGGAAAGCGGCGGGGCCGCGCCGCCGGGCGCAGGCATCGCCGGCGATGTGATCTGGATCCGCGAGAGCTCGGAGGGCCGGGAGCTCTGGCGCGGCGTGCACGAAGGCCCGGTGCCGGAGGTCGGCGATGAGCTCGGCCGATCCTCGGTCGATGGACGGCCGTGGGTCGTGCAGGAGGTCGAGCGGGGTGAAGGCCGCGTCGCCATCCACGTCCGCAAGCACGGAGCCTCGCACGACCCGCGCAAGGTCGGGCACCACATCACTGCGCCGCGCTAGGCCCTTTCGGACATGGCGGGGTCTGATCGCGGCATGTCCGTTCTAGACACAGGGGTCTGACCCGGATGTCCGGTTTTAGCCGGCGAGCTTCGCGAGCGTCTTCGAGGCGAGACGGTCGAGCGCCTGAACGGACTGCTCCAAGTGCTCGGGCTTCGTGTCCTCGAGCTTCGTGTGTGAGAGGCCACGAAGGCTCTGGACGAAGAGCATCACCGTGGGGATCCCCGCGCGGGCGACCTCGGCCGCGTCGTGGAGCGGCCCGCTCGGGAGCCGGTGAGACGTGCCGGTCACCTCCTGGACGGCCTCGTCGGCGAGCTCGATCAGCTCCGGGTCGAAGAGGATCGGCTCGATGCTCCAGACCTTCTCCCATTCCACCTCGACGTCTTCTTCCTGCCCGAAGCGGTCGCTCGCCTCCTTTGCCTCGGCGAGCATCGCCGCGAGCTTCGTGGCGTCCAGATGACGCTGGTCGAGGAGGACGGTGCAGGTCTCCACCACGGACGTGACGATTCCCGGCCGGGTGACGCAGCTCCCCATCGTGCAGACCGCCCCGTCGCCGGTGCGCTTCGCGATCTCACGGATCTCGAGCGCGAGCTTCGCCGCTGCGGCGAGGGCGTCCCGCCGCTTGTCCATCGGCGTCGATCCGGCGTGCGCGGCCTGCCCCCGGAAGGTGATCTGGTGGCGCTCGACTCCGAAGGTGCCGAGGACCACGCCGAGCGGGATGTCCATTGCCTCGAGCACGGGCCCCTGCTCGATGTGCAGCTCGAGGTAGGCGGCGGCGTTCTGGAGCTGCCGGCGGGCTTCGAGCGCCGAGTCCAAATCGACTCCGTGGCGCGCGAGCGAGTCGGGGAGCGGGTTGCCGTCGCCGTCGCGGCGTCCTCGCAGCTCCTCTTGGTCGACCATGGAGCCCGCGGCAGCGCTCGAGCCGAAGAGGCTGCGCCCGAAGCGGGCTCCCTCCTCGTCCGCCCAGTTGACGAGGCGGACGGTCAAAGGCGGCTTCCCTTCCTCGGCGATGCGGCGAAGGACCTCGACGCCCGCCATGACGTTGAGGGCGCCGTCGAGCCACCCGCCGTTCGGGACGGAGTCGATGTGCCCGCCGACCAGAAGCGCCCGGTCCGACGCGCCCGGAAGCGTGAACCACTGGTTCCCGGCCTCGTCGGTCTCCTCCTCGACACCGAGGGGCTCGACCTTTCCGGAGAGCCATTCCCGCGCCCGGACCCACGTGTCCGTCCACGCGACGCGCTGGGCGCCTTCTTCGTCGCCCGTGAGCTCCCGGAGCTCGTTGAGCTCTTCGACGGTGCGGCTCGGCTCAAGCGCCACGGCGGGCAACTCTATAAGCTCCGAACCCTCATGGGACGCGGATCTCGGCCCATCAAACGGTGGCGAAACGACCGTCAGCGCAAGAAGAAGGAGCGCGAGCGGCGCCGCGCCGCCGAGAAGAAGGCGAAGTAGCGTGACCGGGCTCGTCACGGCGGTGCACCTCTACGTCACCGACCTCGACCGGTCGACGGATTTCTACTCGCGCCTCCTCGGGTACGGCCCCGCGGCCGCCTACGACGAGGGGGAAAACGCCCACAGCGCGTTCTTCGTCCTCGAGCAGCAGACGTTCCTCGTCCTCACCTGGGATCCCGACCGCGGCCGCGAGGTCGGCGGAGCGGTCCGGCTCGAGCTCGCCGCCGACGAGATCGAGAGCGAGGTCGAGCGCCTCGAGACCCACGGGATCTCCGGACTTGTGACGCGCACGCGCTTCGGCACCGAGGTCTACGACCTCGCCGACCCGGACGGCCACCTCGTGCGTATCGGGCCGGCCTGGACGCTGCACGCCATCGAAGGCGCTGTCTAAAGCGCTTCTGCTCGTAAACCCGCGCTCGGGCGACAAGAGCCCGTCGGCAGAGGAACTTGCCGAGGCTGCGCGCGGCCGCGGTATCGACGTTCACCTCCTCTCGAAGGGCGACGACCCCGAGGCGCTCGCCCGCGAGGCTTCCGGGGCGATCGGGATTGCCGGCGGAGACGGATCGCTCGCACCTGTCGCGGGCGTGGCAGTCGAGGACGACAGGCCCTTCGTCTGCGTTCCCTTCGGGACCCGCAACCACTTTGCGCGCGATGTCGGGCTCGATCCCGACGATCCCCTCGCGGCGCTCGCCGCCTTCGAAGGTGAGGAGCGCCGCGTGGACATCGGCCGGGCGAACGACCGCTGGTTCCTGAACAACGTCTCGCTCGGCGTCTACGCGAGCTTCGTCCACGACCCGGACAGGAAGACGAGGAACCGCCTCGTCGCGCTCGGGCGCATGCTTCCGGCCGCCCTCGGCCGGAGCCGGAAGCCGCTCGACCTGTCGCTCGAGGTCGAGGGCAGGAGCGAGCATCATTCAGCTCTCGTCGTACTCGTGGCGAACAACTGCTACGCGATGCGCTCGCTGGCCGACGCGGGAGAGCGCGAGCGCCTCGACGAGGGCCGCCTGCACGCCTACGTCATCGAGGCAGTGAGCCGAACCGCGCTTCTCGCCCTCCTCGCGCGCGCCGTGGCCGGCAGCCTCGAGCGCGCCGAAGGCTGGAGCCATTGGGGCGCGGAGCGATTCAGGCTCGGGGCCTCCCGGGATCATCTCCACGCCGCGATCGACGGAGAGCCCGTCCTTCTGCCCGCGCCGCTCGACTTCGAGCTCAGGCCGCGCGCTCTGCGTGTGCTGCTTCCGCCCCGGGTGGCGTGACCGCGAGAGGAGAGCGGCCCGCCGAGAGCGCCCATTGGACGAGCCACCACGCGCCGAGGCCGAATGCGAACCCGGCGAGGATGTCGACCACGTAGTGCTCGCCCGTGTAGACGATGGCGAAGCAGACCCCGACCGTGAGCACGAGCTGGGTCCAGAAGAGCCAGCGCGGCAGGCGGTACTTCCGGATGACGAGGAGCCCGATGAGCGGCCAGGCCGCGTGCAGCGAGGGCACGGCGGCGACGACGTTATAGAGGCTGGCATCCCCCTTCGCCTTGGCGAGCTCGTCGAGCCCGAGGTCGGTGAGGGAGTTCTTGAGCACTGGGTCAACGGGCGGGATGAGGCCGTGCTCCGCCGCGAGCCATGGGGGCGCCGTCGGCGCGAGCAGGAACGCGATCTCCGCGAGGAACGACACCATGACGACCCCGTAGAGCAGGTCGTTGAAGCCGCGGCCCGGCCAGCGCAGCCAGATCAGGCAGGCCAGCGCGACGGGGGCGACGAAGTGGGACAGGTACATGAGCAGGGAGAAGATCTCCAGCGGGCCGGTCTCCCCGTGGTACAGGTGCGACTGCAGCCAGGTCGTCGGCAGGTTGCCGAGGCCGAGCACCTTGTCCGCGTCGATCTGCGGCGTGTAGTGGACCTGGAGGCCCAGGTCGGGCACCGCCTTCGCGACGAGGCCGTAGCAGAGGAACGCGAGGAACACGGGCAGCCAGTCGCGGACGAAGCGCCCGCCGCGATTCGAGTAGAGCGCAAACGCCATCACCGCGAGCAGCAATGCGCCGGGGGAGAGCATCCCGCCGCGGTCGATGGAGCGGAACGACGCGACGAGTGCGAAGACGAGCGTGACGACGGCGAGCCCGCGGCGCAGGCGCACGGCGCCGGGCTGCTGGGCTGCCTTTCCGGAGTCCAGGAACAGAGCGAGCCGGTCGAGGGGGCGGAGGAGGACGCGGAGCCCGCTCATGCCGCCTGCCTTCGCCGTTCCAGCCGCGCGTGCCCCAGCGCGAGCAGGCGCTGAAGGACCCACCACGCGACGAGGGCATAGACGACGCCGGCCATGACGTCGACGGCGTAGTGCTCGCCCGCGTAGACGACGGCGAACGCGACGCCGAGCGCCTGAAGCGCCTGGGCGCCGAAGAGCCACTTCGGCAGACCGTGCTTGCGGATCACGAGCAGGCCGATGACGGGCCAGGCCGCGTGCAGGGAAGGCACGGCCGCGACGAGGTTGTACGAGCCGGCCGCGTCCTTCCGTTCGGCCACGGAGTCGAGGCCGAGGTCGAAGAGCCCCTGCTTGATCACGTGGTCGACGTGGGGGATGTAGCCCATGTCGCCCGCCATCCACGGCGGCGCCGTCGGCGCGAGGAGGAAGGTGATCTCCCCGAGCAGCGAGACGAGCAGGATCCCGAAGAGCAGGTCGCCGAACCCGCGCCCCGGCCAGTACAGCCAGATGAGCGAGGCGAGGAGGCCCGGGACGACGAAGTGCGAGAGGTACATGAGGATCGAGAAGACCTCGAGCGGCCCCGTCCCGTGGTGCAGGTGCTCCTGCAGCCAGATCGTCGGCAGGTGGCCGAAGAAGAGGAACCGCTCGGCGTCGATCTGCGGCGTGACGTGAACGCCGGCGCCGATGTCGGGGAGCGCGTTCGCCCCGGCCGCATAGCCGAGGAAGCAGACGAGCACGAGCCCCCAGTCGCGGACGCTGCGGCCGCCCCACTCCTGCCAGATGGCGACGCAGACGGCCATCATCAGGAGGGCGACCGGCGAGATGCCCTTGCCGGCCACGGTGCGCTCGAGCAGGAGCGCGCTCGCGTAGACGAAGAGCAGGCCGGCGACCGCTCGCCGGAGGACGGCCTGCGGCGAGCTCTCGAGCGGCGAGACGAAGGCGGCGACAGCGCGTCTCACGGATCTCGGATCGGCGGAGGGACTCGCCCGCTTGAGGGTTTAAAGCAGTGTGAGCGGCGTCCCCGCCAGAGGACACCGCTCACACACTGGGTCTCCGTCCTGATTCAGCAGGACGGCGCCCATCTAGAAGCCGACGTGGATGTGGTCGTAATGGTCGGCCAGTGCGAACGACGGACCGCCCAGGCCGAGCAGGGAGATGACCTGCCGCGGCTGGAGCTCCACCGGGAGGAGGAGGATGTTGCGCACCGCCTTCTCGGTGAGGCCGCCGGGGGCCTGGTTGCCATAGATCGACACGCCGCCGAGTGCGGAGATGTCTACAGCCTCACCGTAGATGTGAGCCGAGACGACACCCGGGCGGGCGTACAGGCCGTGCCCGCTGATCAGGCAGGAGACCGTCACCTGGCCGTGCGCCTGCGCCAGATAGCGGAGCAGCGCGAGGACGCGGACATCGACGCGACCGGAAGCGATGTCGCTGCGGCCACCCGCGTAGATGCTGATCCTGCGATCGGCGAGCACTCGGTCCTGCAGCGAGCCCTTCGAGGCGACGAGCCCGCGGACGAGAGTACGGAGGCCGACCGCGCGGTTGTAGTTGCGAAGCGCGATCGTCCGGTCGGCGAAGGCCGTGCGGCCCTCGAGGGCGAGGACTGCCTGCCACGCGCCCTGGTTCGCATGCCGCTCGCGCAGGTTCGAGGCGAGCGTCTTCAGGTGGCCCTTGCTCGCCGGCACCGAGGAGCGGTGGCCGTGCGCCCGGAGGACGCCGAGCACGAGGGCCCAGTCGACGTGATGGCTGCTCGACACGGCCCGGAGGTTCCGCGCAAAGCGCGGATCGAGGCGCCTTGCCGGAGGGGTCGGGTCGGGGAGGACGCGATGCAGCCAGAACGTGCCGAACGAGGACGCGTTTTCGGCCTCGGCGGCTGCGTCATGCGCCTGCTCGACGTCGACGGGCGAGCCCGCCGAGTCGCTCTTGGACTGGCCGTCGCCGGCGTGGCTCTCGGAGCCGGGGCCGGCAGCCGGGCCGTCGGGCTCGTCGGCGGACTGGTCGCCGGAGCCGTTGTCGCCTCCACCGGAGGCGTTGTCGCCACCGGCCGAAGAGCCGTCCTCGTCGCCCGACGCGGGAGCTGCGCCGTCGTCCGAGGACTGCTCGCCGGAATCACCCTGGTCATCGGAAGGCTGGTCAGCGGACTGGCCGTCGTCCGAGCCACCGGCGTCGCCGTTGTCGGCGGGCGCCTGGTCCTCGGCGGGGGGCTCGGCCGCGGGATCCTCGGCCGCAGCCGGGTTCTCTGCCGGAGCCGGATCCTCGGCCGCCGGCTCTTCGGCTGCCGGCTCGGAGGCCTCGGTGGACGTGGCGTCCGCCTCGGCTGCAGGGGTGCAGTCGTCGACGAGGCACGCGGCCTGGTCGCCCGCGCCGGCCGTGAAGGCCGCGCCGGCGAAGAAGAGGGTTGCGAACGCGAGGCTCGTCGCAAGGCGGCGCTTGGAGAACCCGCTCCGCTTGGGCGTGCTGACGGTCTCCGTCTCGGAGACGGCACCGGGCTTCGCATCGTTTCGGCCGAGAGCCCAGAGGGCCCAGGCGGCGAGAGTGAAGAGTACGAGGCGGAAAAGATCCCGCCGCGAGTTCGTGCTTTGTGGCATTGCCTTTGCTCCCGTTGTCGGGCGCCGAGGCCGCCACTTCGGCGCGGATCACTTTCAGACGTCATCCGTTGCCGCGACGGACTCATTGAGCGAAGCGGCGATCGGAAGCCGGGTCATCCCCCTTCCGGGGCAAAGGCCCCAGCTGCAGGACGAATCACTACGGAGGGGGATTCTCCGGACTCGGCCTAGCGACGATGCTCCGAGCAGTTTGTGGAGCCAAACGGCGGAGCGGTCACGCCGGAGCGAAGCGGAGGTTTCATCGTCGTGACCATAAGCGTGCGCCGGATTTTCGAGGCCCACATGCAGAAAGAAGTTCCACTTTCGCACTCCACATTTTGCAGTTGTGTGCGCATCGATTGCGTGCCCGGGATGACGAAGGGAGGTGACTTCGCAAAATGACCTACCTCACCGAGCTGTTCGCCGCCATTCGCAGGCGGGAAGAGGGTCAGACGATGGCCGAGTACGGCGTGATTCTCGCCGTGATCACGGTCCTCAT
>JBKPRJ010000081.1:0-14045 GCA_046734455.1 Actinomycetota bacterium
GGCCTGCGCGAGCACGAGGAGCTCGTGCGCCAGTACTTCGGCACCGTCATCCCCGCGAACGACAACAAGTTCGCGGCACTCAACTCGGCCGTCTGGTCGGGCGGCTCGTTCATCTACGTGCCGCCTGGCGTCAAGATCGAGATGCCGCTTCAGGCCTACTTCCGCATCAACGCGGAGAACATGGGCCAGTTCGAGCGCACGCTCATCATCGTGGACGAGGGCGCCTACGTGCACTACGTCGAGGGCTGCACGGCGCCGATCTACACGACCGACTCGCTCCACTCTGCGGTCGTCGAGATCATCGTCAAGCCCGGCGGGCGCTGCCGCTACACGACCATTCAGAACTGGTCGCAGAACGTCTACAACCTCGTCACCAAGCGCGCAGTCGCGTACGAGAACGCGACGATGGAGTGGGTGGACGGGAACCTCGGCTCGAAGCTGACGATGAAGTACCCGGCCATCTGGCTCATGGGCGAGGGCGCGCACGGCGAGGTGCTCTCGATCGCTTTCGCGGGCGAGGGCCAGCACCAGGACGCGGGCGGCAAGGCGGTGCACGTCGCGCCGAACACGTCGTCGGTCATCACGTCGAAGTCGATCTCCAAGAACGGCGGCCGCTCGAGCTACCGCGGCCTGCTCGAGGTCGCCAAGGGTGCGACCGGCGCGAAGTCGAAGGTCGTCTGCGACGCGCTCATCCTCGACGAAGACTCGCGCACCGACACCTACCCGTACATCCGCATCGACGAGAACAACGTCGACGTCGGCCACGAGGCGACGGTGTCGAAGATCGGCGAGGAGCAGCTCTTCTACCTGATGAGCCGCGGCCTCTCCGAGGCCGAGGCGGCCGCGATGATCGTCTCCGGCTTCGTCGAGCCGATCACGAAGGAGCTCCCGCTCGAGTACGCGGTCGAGATGAACCGGCTGATCCAGCTGCAGATGGAGGGTTCTGTCGGTTGATCGAACGCGTTGACTTCATCGGCATCCCATCGCGGGACGCCGAACGGTCGCGCGCGTTCTATGTCGAGACGCTGGGGCTTCGCCCCGACGACAAGGCGCGCTTCGAGGTGTGGGCCGGCGACACGTGCTTCGGCATCTGGGAGCCCGAGACGCAGGGCATTCCGTTCGCGCCCCAGAAGAACGCCCATCCCGCGCTGCACGTCGACGACGTCGCGGCGCGACGCGCGGAGCTCGAGGCGAAGGGTGTCGAGTTCAACGGAGAGCTCCTCGACACCGGGGTCTGCCACATGGCTTTCTTCACGGATCCCGACGGGAACGACCTGATGCTCCATCGGAGGTACGCGCCGCGTGGCTAGGGTCGAGGCTCTCGAGCGCTACCAGTCGCTGCCGCTCCCGACGACGACGGACGAGCACTGGCGCTTTACGGACCTGCGCGGCTTCGATCCGGACGCCTACGTCCAAAACGGCCGTGTCAGGGGTCAGACCCCGGTGTCCGAAACGTCCATGCTCGACATCGACGCGGCGGCCATCGCCCATGTCGGGGAGGGCGGGATCGAGATCGAGCGTGCGCCCGAGGGCGTCGTGTTCGAGCCGCTCGAGGACGATCCCCGGCTCGGCACGCTCGTCGGGGGCGAGGAGAAGTTCGCGGCGCACAACGCGGCGGAGTGGAAGCACGGGCTCCTCGTCCGCATCCCGCGCGGGGTCGAGCTGGCGAAGCCGCTCTACGTGCGCATCGTCAACTCGCGCGACGACGGTGCGCTCTTCTGGCGCCTGCTCGTCGTCGCCGAAGAGGGCAGCCGGGCCAGCTTCATCGAGGAGTACGTCTCCGAATCCGCGGAACTGGGCGGCTACTCGAACGCCGTCACCGAGCTCTTCGTCGAGCAGAGCGCGAAGCTCGAGTACGTCTCGATCCAGAACCTCTCCCAGGAGACGTGGCACTTCGCCTCGCACCGAGCGCGCGTCGAGCGGGATGCCGAGCTCGACTGGGTTGCCGGCGGCTTCGGCTCGAAGAAGGGCAAGGTGCGGATCGAGAACGATCTCGCCGGCCAGGGCGCGACCTCGCGCGTGACCGGCGCCTACTTCGCCGACGGCGACCAGCATCTCGACTACGACACGCTGCAGGCGCACCTCGCCCCCTCGACGACCTCGGACTTCGCCTTCAAGGGCGCGCTCCGTGACCACGCGACCGCGGTCTGGCGCGGGATGATCCGCGTCGCCGAGGACGCGCAGAAGACGAACGCCTACCAGGAGAATCGCAACCTGCTCCTCTCCGACAAGGCGCACGCCGACTCGATCCCGGGGCTCGAGATCGAGGCGAACGACGTCCGGTGCACGCACGGGGCGACGGTCAGCCAGGTCGATCGCGACGAGCTCTTCTACTGCATGGCGCGTGGGCTCTCGCGCGGCGAGGCCGAGCGCCTGATCGTGCGCGGCTTCTACCAGGAGATCTTCGACCGGATCGAATTCGCGCCGGTCCGCGACGCGCTCCAGACCGCGCTCGAAGCCCGCATACCGGAGTAGCGGATGGGCGGGTGCTGCACCGTCCCGCGGGGCTACGAGAAGATGTTCGGCGAGCGCTCTGCGCGGCATGATGCCAAGCGCTACCGCCGCAAGGGTCTCGACGACACCGGGAAGCGCATCGTGAACGTTCTCCGCGAGCGTGGGCTCGAGGGGGCGACGGTGCTCGAGATCGGTGGCGGGGTCGGGGCGATCGAGGTCGAGGTACTGCGGGCGGGCGCGGCGCGGGCGGTCAACGTCGAGCTTTCCCCCTACTACGAGGCGGCCGCACGCGGCTTGTGGCGTGAAGCCGGGATCGCCGAGCAGGCTGAGTACAAGGTGGCGGACATCGCGGCTGACGGGGCAGAGGTCGACCCGGCCGACGCGGTGGTCATGCACCGCGTGGTCTGCTGCTACCCGGACGCGGACGGGCTCGTCGGGGCGGCGGCCGCGAGGGCGCGCCGACTACTCGTCATGAGCTTTCCGCGTGAGCGCGTGTTGATCCGAGCAGGGCTGGCGGCGGTGAACCTCGTCGCCCGCCTGCTCCGCTGGGAGTACCGAAGCTACGTGCACCCGCCGGAGGAGATCCTTGCGGCCGCCGAACGCCGGGGCCTCCGGCCCGTGTTCGGTCATGAGGGTCGGATCTGGCAGATCGCCGGACTCGAGCGCCCCGTCGGCTGAGCGCCGGCAGGCCCTCGGTACGATAGGTCTGTGGCCGTAACCACGGAAGCGAGACTCGACGCGCGCAAGCTGCGCGAGGACTTCCCCATCTTCGAGCAGCTGATCCACGACCAGCCGCTCGCCTATCTCGACACTGCTGCGTCCGCGCAGAAGCCGCGTGCCGTCCTCGACGCGATGACGCGGTTCTACGAGACGTCCTACGCGAACATTCATCGCGGCGTCTACGACCTAGGCGAGCGCGCGACCGAGGCCTACGAGGGAGCGCGCGAGAAGGCTCGCGCCTTCGTGAACGCCGAGTCGATGCGCGAGGTCGTTTTCACGCACAACGTCACCGCCGCGATCAACCTGATCGCGTACGGCTGGGGGCTCGACAACCTCGGACCAGGGGATCTCGTCGTCGCGACCGAGATGGAGCACCACTCCAACTTCGTGCCGTGGCAGTACGTCGCCGGCCGCACCGGAGCCGACTTCACCGTCCTGCCCGTGGACGAGAACGGCGAGCTGCAGCTGGATGAGCTCGACGCGCTGGCCACGCGCGGCAACGTCAAGGTGCTCGCGTGCGCGCACGTATCCAACTCACTCGGCACGGTAAATCCCGTCGAACGGCTCGTCGCCTGGGCGCACGAGTGCGGCGCCATCGCGGTCGTCGACGGGGCGCAAGCCGTTCCGCACCGGGCGGTGGACGTTCAGGCGGTCGGGGCCGACTTCTACGCGTTCACGGGGCACAAGATGTGCGCACCGACCGGGATCGGCGTCCTCTGGGGGAAGGCCGAGCATCTCGAGGCGATGTCGCCCTTCGAGCTCGGCGGCCACATGATCCGGAAGGTCACCGTTGAGCGGACGACCTGGAACGAGCTCCCGCACAAGTTCGAGGCAGGCACCGCGCCGATCGCCGAAGCGGTCGGGCTGGGCGCCGCGATCGACTACCTGGACGGAATCGGTCTCGAAGCGATCGAGCGCCACGAGCGCGAGCTCCTCGACTATGCGCTGCCCAAGCTCGAGGCGCTCCAAGGCGTCCGCGTCTTCGGGCCGCCGGCCGACCGCCGCGCCGGGATCGTCTCCTTCGAGGTCGAGGGGGCCCACCCGCACGACGTGGCGCAGGTGCTCGATTGGGAGGGCGTCGCGGTGCGCGCCGGGCACCACTGCAACCAGCCGCTCATGGCCAAGCTCGGGGTCCCGGCCACCACGCGCGCGAGCTTCTACCTCTACACCGTTCCCGAGGAGATCGATCGGCTCGTTGCGGGTATCGAGAAGGCGCGTAAGGTGTTCTCATGAGCAACGAGCTCGAGAGCCTGTATCGCGAGGTCATCCTCGACCACTACAAGAACCCGCGCGGCCATGGGGTGATCGAGGGCGCCGACGTCGAGGCGGAGGGGCAGAACCCGCTCTGCGGCGACGAGGTTTCGATCTTCGTCAGCTTCGACGGCGACAAGATCGAGGACGTGAAGTTCCGCGGCCGCGGCTGCGCGATCAGCCAGGCGTCGACCTCGATGCTCATGGAGATGGTCAAGGGCCGGACGGCGGACGAGGTTGCGGGCATGTCGAAGGAAGAGCTCCTCGAAGAGGTCGGCATTCCGCTGACGCCGGTGCGGCTCAAGTGCGCGCTGCTCGGCCTCGGCGTGCTGAAGCTCGCCCTGCACAAGGGCAAGGGCACGCCGCTCCCCGAGGAGTGGGCGGGCCTGGCCCAGGACCTCGAGCTCAAGTAGGCCCGTGGCGGATCTGACCGTCGGCCCGGTCGAGGAGCTGCCGCCCGGGGAGGTGAAGATCGTCCGCGCGGGCGAGCTCGCGATCGGCGTCTACAACCTGAACGGGGAGTACTACGCGATCGAGGACCGCTGCTCGCACGACGACGGCCCGCTCGCGGAGGGCGATTTCGACGCCGAGGCGGGCGTCGCCATCTGCCCCCGGCACGGGTCCGAGTTCGACGTGCGGACGGGCCGGCCGCTGAGCCTCCCCGCGTATCTGCCGGTCGAGACCTTCGAGGTCTTCGTCGAGGACGGCGTCGTGAAGGTCCGCGTCTGAGCCGCCTTCGTTCGTCCTGAGCGGGTCGCTATGATCGAACTACCACGGAAAGGAGGTGGTCCGATCTTGAATAGCGACTGTTCGGGCAGTGGAGGTAATCGCAGGTAGGGGCGTGTCCCCAGGACCTACGGGGAATCGCCTAGCCAGCGTGGGGGACCGAGAAACACCCAGCGCCCCTGCCTAATCCAGGCGATCTACTGTCTTCCAGGGCGGCCTCCGGGCCGCCCTGGTTGCTTAATCCGGTGTGCCGAATATGTTCAGTCCGTGCTCCGAGGACTCATCGCGCTGGTCTTTGTTGCCGCCGTGACGGCGCCTCTTGCGGCCGGCCATCCGTCGCCGCCGGGATGCACACAGGACGCCATCTCCATCGACTTCGGGCCGGGGCTCAACATCGTCCATCGAAACGGCGATGTGGTCACTATCAACGTGAAGGTCGGAAACGACCACTTTGCGGGCACCATCTGCGACGTCACCGACGCGACGATCACATTGACATTCCCCAACCCCGACGGAACCTCGAACGGCCAGGAGTTCGTCATCGCCACGGGTGTCGATCTCCCGGGCGGGACGCCGATGAAGTCGTTCGGGAAGCGGGATCTCAAGGTCAACTTCGACCCGGGCGTCTTTCGCGGCTCGGTGTCGATCTTTGTGAGCGGCACCACGCATGGAGCCGAACCGGATTACCCCACGGGCTCGGGCCTGGGACGGCCTCTGGTCATCTCGAGGCCGCACGTGACGTTCAGCGTCTCGCCGACCGTCTCGGTGGTTGCCCCGTACACGGTCCAGTACGACTACTACGCGGAGAACGACAGCCCCTCCGACCCCGCCGGCGAGTTGAGCAATCCGACGCCCGAGGTCGAGGGCGCGGAAGTGGCAGACGACCGTTGCGCGCCGGTCGAATACGACAGCGGAGATACCACGATCTCCGAGCCGCCCATCATCAGCAAGGGCGAGGTGTGGGTCTACAAATGCGAGCGAGCACTGCCCGCCGGATCATTGGTGGACGTGGCGACGTTCACGGGCTTCAGCACCAGGGACGGGCGCGCCTGGCCGAAGCGCAAAGTCGTGACCGCGTTCTGCAACCGCCAGCTCGCCACCATCGTGGGAACCGATAAGGCCGACACGATCACCGGCACGCTCGGGGTCGACATCATCGTCGCGCGTGGCGGGAACGATGTGATCAAGGGGCTCGGAGGCGACGACATCATCTGCGGCGGGGACGGTGCCGACACCCTGCGCGGCAACGGCGGCAACGACACGCTTCGCGGCGAGGCCGGCCCCGACAAGCTGATCGGGGGCACCGGCACGGACACCCTGGTCGGCGGCCCCGGCGCCGACGTCCAACACCAGTAGTCGTCAGGCGCTCGCGGTGGCGCGGCGCAGCATTTCGTCGAGACCGATCGGCTTCACCCCGAGAGCCTCGACCGCAGGGCCGATGTCCGTGACGTTGTCCTCGAACTCGAGCATGGCGACGCCGTCCCGCGCGCCGCGAAGGGGAGGCAGGATCGATCCCACCGTCGCGCCGGCCTTGAGGAGCCCGGTCGGCATCTGAAAGGCGAGGCGCTTCTTGTCCAGCGCGCGGCGGATGCGCTCGTTCAGCTCGGAGAAGGTGACGACGTCGGGGCCGCCCAGCTCGAATGTCGTGTTGACCGCCGCCGGTGCCGAGAGCGCCTTCGTGAAATAGGCGGCGACGTCCTCCACCCAGATTGGCTGGAACTTCTTCGTACCGACGACCGGGGTGACCGGCGAGTAGCGCACGAGCGAGACGAGGCCCGGGAGCATCCCGCCGTCGCGTCCGAAGATGAAGCTCGGGCGGAAAATCGTGTGCTCGATCCCGGAGGCCGCGACCTCGCGTTCTTCCTCCCATTTCGCGTGATAGTAGGGCGCGAGATCCTTGCTGCGCTCGCTCGTCCCAAGTGCACTCATGAGGATGAAGCGCTTGGCGCCCGCCTCCCTGGCCGCGCGGATGAGGTCGCGCGTGCCCTGCTCCATCACGCGCCGGATTGCGTCCGGCTTCGCGAAGGGCGGCAGGGCAACGAGGTTGACGACGGTCTCCGTGCCCTCGGCCGCGCGCCGCAGGCTGTCCGGGTCGGTCATGTCTCCCTGGACGACCTCGCAGCCCCAGGCGGTGAAGCGCTCCTGGCTCTCCGGCCTCCGGGCGAGCACGCGGACCGCCACGTCCTCGGCACGGAGTGCGTGGACGATATGGCCGCCGACGAATCCCGTGCCTCCGACGACGAGGGCCGTCACTCGAAGTTTTTCCAGTAGCGGCTCGGCGTCGGCCCCGCCTGGCCCTGGTACTTCGAGCCGAGCAGCGCGGCGCCGTAGGGGTTCTCCGCCGGCTCAGTGAGCTGCACGAACGAGAGCTGGCCGATCTTCATGCCGACGTAGAGCGTGATCGGAAGATTGGCGACGTTCGAGAGCTCGAGCGTGACGTGGCCGTCCCAGCCCGGGTCGATGAACCCGGCCGTCGAGTGGATGAGCAGGCCGAGCCGTCCCAGCGAGCTCTTCCCCTCGAGGCGCGCGACGAGGTCTTCCGGCAGCCGGATCCGCTCGAGCGTCGAGCCGAGCACGAACTCGCCGGGATGGAGGATGAACGGCTGCTCCTCGTCCGCGACCTCGACCAGCTCCGTGAGGTCCTCCATCGGCTCCTTGACGTCGATGTAGGGGTAGCGCGAGTTGCGGAAGACCCGGAAGAGGCGGTCGACGCGCACGTCCACGCTGGACGGCTGGAGCAGCTCGTCCGAGTAGGGATCGATGCCGATTCGGCCCTCTTCGAGCAGCCGGCGGATGGTGCGGTCGGACAGAACCATGAGCTTCGCTGCAATGTATAAGCTCACCAACCATGGCCACGACACGAGCGATCGACCTCAAGACCGAGATCCCCGGGCCGCGCAGCCGGGAGATCCTCGACCGCAAGGCCCGCGTCATCGCGGAGCCCCTCTCCATCTACCTGCCGATCGTGATCGAGGAGGCGCACGGCGCCACGATCACCGACGTCGACGGGAATACGTTCATCGACTTCACGGGCGGCGTGGGCTGCCTGAACGTCGGTCACTCCAATCCCCGCGTCGTCGAGGCGGCGAAGGAGCAGATCGAGCGCTTCACGCACACCGACTTCACGATCGTCCCGTACGAGAACTACATCGCGCTCGCCGAGCGCCTGCTCGAGCTCGTCCCGATCGGCGGCGACCTGCGCGCGGCGTTCTTCAACTCGGGCGCTGAGGCCGTGGAGAACGCCGTCAAGTTCGCGCGCTCGTACACGCGTCGGCCCGCCGTCATCGCCTTCGACGGCGGCTTCCACGGGCGCACCCTGCTCGCGCTCAGCCTCACCTCGAAGACGCACCCCTACAAGGCCGGCCTCGGACCGTTCGCGCCGGAGGTCTACCGCGTTCCGTTCGACGACCTCGACGAGCTCGACAAGGCTTTCAAGACGCGCATCGCGGCCGAGGAGGTCGCGGCGATCGTCTTCGAGCCGGTGCAGGGCGAGAGCGGCTTCATCGTGCCCTCGCAGGAATTCGTCGAGGGCGTGCGCGAGATCTGCGACGCCAACGGGATCGTCATGGTCGCCGACGAGGTCCAGACCGGCTTCTGCCGTACGGGCAAGGTGTTCGCCATGGAGCACTTCGGCGTCGAGCCCGACCTGATGACGATCGCGAAGTCGATCGCCGCGGGCATTCCGCTCTCGGGCGTGGTCGGACGGGCGCACATCATGGACGCGCCGGGCGACAGCGCGGTCGGCGGAACCTACGTCGGCAACCCGGTGGCGATCGCGGCGGCGCACGCAGTTCTCGACACCATCGCGGAGGACCGCTTGGCGGACCGCGCGATGGAGGTCGGCGACGCGATCCGTTCGCGGATGGAAGCCTGGCGGGACCGCTTCGACTCGGTCGCGGAGGTTCGCGGCCTCGGCGCGATGCTGGCCATCGAGCTACGCCAGAACGGTGAGCCTGCTGCCGACCTCGCGACTGCCGTCGCGGACGCCGCGGCCCGCCGCGGCCTGCTGATTCTCAAGGCAGGGATCCACGGCAACTGCATCCGCGTGCTCGTTCCTCTGGTGATCGGCGATGCGGAGCTCGACGAGGCGCTCGGCGCCTGGGAAGAGGCGCTCGAAGAAGCTTCTGCATAGGGCGCGGGGGGAGCGGGCATCATCCCGCACAGATGATCGGGCAGTTGCTCGCGGGACGATACGAGCTGCAGGACGTCGCCGGCTCGGGTGGGATGTCGAGCGTCTACAAGGCGCGCGACACCGTGCTCGAGCGCATGGTCGCGATCAAGATCCTGCACGACCACTTCTCGGACGATCCCGAGTACGTTGAGCGCTTCCGCCGTGAGGCCCGTGCCCTCGCGCAGCTGAACCATCCGAACATCGTCACGGTCATCGACCGCGGGGAGTTCGAAGGCCGGCAGTTCATCGTCTTCGAGCACGTCGAGGGGGAGACCCTCAAGCAGCTCGTCGACCGCGAAGGCCAGCAGCCCGTCGACGAGGCGCTTGCACTCGTCCACCAGGTCGCGCGTGGGCTCGCCTTCGCCCACGAGCACGGCATCGTCCACCGCGATGTGAAGCCGCACAACATCCTCATCGACGAGGACGGTGTGGCCAAGGTGACGGACTTCGGGATCGCGCGGTCGCTCGAGCCGGCCGACGGCCTCACGGAGACCGGGGCTCTACTCGGCACGAGCGAGTACATCGCGCCTGAGCAGGCGAGCGGGCAGCGGGTCGACGAGCGCTCGGATCAGTACTCCCTCGCAACAGTCCTCTATGAGCTTCTCACCGGCGAGCCTCCCTACAGCGGCGAGAACTTCATGGCCGTTGCGATGAAGCACATCCAGGAGCCGATCCCCAGCGTCCGCGAGGTCAGGCCGGACGTGCCGCCGCGCCTCGACGCGATCATCGCCCGGGCGATGGCGAAGCGGCCCGAGGATCGGTTCCCGTCGACGGAAGGGATGATGGCCGCGCTCGAGGCGGCGCGGGCGAGCACGGACAGCACTCCGCCTCCGCCCACGCGGCCCGACGACGGAGCGACCGAGAACATCCCGGGTCCGGGACCTCTTCCGCCTCCCGTCGGACGGGCACGCCGGAGGGTTCCGCTCGTGATCATGACCGGGCTCGTCGTCGTTGGAGTGGCCGCTCTCGTCCTTGCGGTCGTGATCGCGGGCGGAGGCACCGATTCGCTCACCGGAGACGGCGGTGGCGGCGGCGGTTCCGGCGGGAGCGGGGAACGAGTCCACCTCGCCGCAACAGCCGATTTCGATCCCGACGGTGACGGCACGGAGCATCCTGAGGATGTGCTCGCCGCCACCGACGGCGACGCAACGACCTACTGGACGACGGAGACCTACTCGAGCTTCGACAAGGCGGGTGTCGGAATCGTGCTCGATGCAGGAAGCGGCGTCGAGCTCTCCGAGCTGACGGTGACGACGGACACGCCCGGGTTCACGGCGGTGATCCAGGCGTCGAACACCCCCGACGGCGGCTTCAAGGCGATCTCGGACAGCCACACCGTCGAGGAGCAGACGACGCTCGGCCTCCGCGGCGGCACCTACCGCTACTACCTGATCTGGATCACGAGCCTCGAGAGCCGCGCGCACATCAACGAGGTGCGCGCGAAGAGCTAGTACTTGAGGCGCGCGCGGCGGTCGTGGCGCTCGAGCGCGAGCGCGACGAGGCGGTCCAGAAGTTCCGCGTACGGGATCCCCGAGGCCTCGAAGAGCTTTGCGTAGACGCTTGTCGCCGTGAAGCCCGGAATGGTGTTCAGCTCGTTGACGAGCACCTCGCCGTCCTCCCGGACGAAGAAGTCGACTCGCGCCATTCCCTCGCAGTCACTCGCCACGAACGCGGCGACGGCGAGCTCTTGCACGCGCGCGATTGTGGGCTCGTCCAGCCGCGGGGGGATCACGAGCTCCATGCCGCCCTCGTCGTACTTGGCGGCGAAGTCGTACCAGTCCGAGACGAGCGGGATGATCTCGCCCGGAATGGACGCGATCGGCTCCTCGTTCCCGAGGACGCTGCATTCGACCTCGATCCCCGCGATGTGCTCCTCGAGGAGGATCTTCTCGTCGTGCTCGAGCGCCAGATCGATGGCGGGGCCGAGCTGCTCGGGCTCCCGCACGACCGAGATGCCCACGCTCGATCCCAGCCGCGCCGGCTTCACGACGACCGGAAAGCCGAAAGGATTCTCGACCCGGTCGCGGTGGCGGTCGAGGACGGTCACGCTCTCGACGACGGGAACGCCCTTGTCGCGCATGACCGCCTTGAAGAGGTCTTTGTCCATGCAGAGGGCGGAGGCGGTGACGCCGGCGCCGACGTAGGCGACATCCGCGAGCTCGAGGAAGCCCTGCACCGTCCCGTCCTCGCCGAAGGGCCCGTGCAAGACGGGGAAGACCACGTCGACGCTTTCGAACGGCGATACCGAGCCGTCGGCGGGAACCGGGAGGTTCTCGCCGCCCTCGCCGATGCGCTCCTGCCCCCCCGCCGGTTCGAGCTGCCAACGCCCGTCCTGGCCGATCTCGACGGCGCGGACGTCGTAGCGCTCGGGGTCGAGAGCGTCCACGACCGACTGCGCGGAGGCGACCGAGATGTCGTGCTCGCTCGAGCGCCCGCCCATGATCACCGCCACCCGGACTCGGGCCATCGGCTCAGAACTTACAAACGAAGATGTCGACCGTGCTGCCGGTGGGCGCGTCGCTGCCGCCGGCCGGATCCTGGTCCTGAACGATGTTGTCCTGGTTCGGATCGGAACAGGCGACGTTTGTGGCGTGGACCTTGAACCCATTGGCCTTCAGGTCGTCGATTGCCACCTGCTTGTCCTGGCCGACCTCGTCCGGGACGGTGGTGGTGCTCGGTCCGCTCGAGACGGTGATCGAAACGGTTGAGCCCTTCGCGGCCTGCGTGCCTCCGTCCGGGCTCTGGTCGGAGACGTTGCCCTGCGGCGTCGTGTCCGAGGGAGCATTGGTCGAAGAGACCTCGAAGCCGGCCTGCTCGAGAGTGGCCCGCGCGTCGGCCTCCGTCATCCCGACGACGTTCGGCACCTCCACCTGCTTCGTCCCCTTGGACACGTCGAGCACGACCTCGGTGCCCTCGACCACCTGCTCGCCGGCGGCTGGATCCTGGTCGATGACCTGGCCGGCCGGCTTCGGCGAGAAGACCTCATGTTTGCTGGCGTTCAGGTTCGCGTCGTTGAGCGCTTGCACCGCATCGCCGTAGTTCATCCCGGTCACGTCGGGCACCGAGGTCTTCGGCGCCCCGGTTGAGACGATGAACGTCACCGTGTCGCCCTTCTGAATGCGCGAGCCCTGTTTCGGGTTCTGGTCGAAGACACGCCCCTTCTCGACGTCCGCGTTCGCAGCGTGTTGGACGTCCGGCTCCAGGCCCGCCTGCTGGATCAGGTTGACCGCGGCGTCCTCCTTCAGCCCGATGACGTACGGCACGGCGACCGGCTCGTTCGCGGCGAGCTGGTCCTGGATCTGGGAGTAGACGTACCAGCCCGCAAACCCGGCCGCGGCGAGCAGGAGCGCCACGAGGACCCAAGGCCCCCAGCGGCGCCGCTTCCGCGGCGGTTCGTCGTAGTAGCCGGGCCCGTAGGGAGGTGGCGTTCGCGCGGTAGGCGGCGGAGGGCCCTGCGGGCGCGTCACGGCGGTGCCCGCGAGCACCTCGGTGGAACCGCCGTCGCCTACGAGCGCCGCTCCGGCCAGGAGCGCGGTGGCGGCCTCCGACGTCTCGGGTGAGAGCGGCAGCCCGGCCTCGACCCGGTGCAGATCCTCGGAGAACTCCTCGGCGGTCTGGTACCGGTCCTCCGGGTTTTTCGAGAGCGCGCGGAGGACGACCTGGTCGAGCTCCTCGGGAATCTCCGGGCGGATCTTCGACGGCGGCTTCGGCGCCTCGTTCAAATGCTTCATGGCGATCTCGATCGCCGAATCGCCGGTGAACGGCACCTTCCCGGTCAGCATCTCGTAGAGGACGATCCCGACCGAGTAGAGGTCGGACGACGCGGTCACCGGCGCTCCGCGCGCCTGCTCGGGGGAGAGGTACTGCGCCGTCCCCATGATCGAGCCGGCCTCCGTCATCTGCGACGCGCCCGCGCGCGCGATGCCGAAGTCCGTCACCTTGAGCCGCTCGCCGATCAGGATGTTGTGCGGCTTGATGTCGCGGTGGATGATCCCGTGCCGATGCGCGAAGCGGAGCGCCTCGAGGATCTCGTGCGAGTACGCGAGCGCCTGCGGGATCGGCAGCGGCCCGCGCGTCATGATCAGCTCCTTGAGGCTCCGCCCCTCGATGACCTCCATCGCGATGTAGTAGGTGCCCTCGGCCTCGCCGCGGTCGTAGACGGAGACGATGTTCGGGTGGGAGAGGGCCGCGGCCGACTTCGCCTCGCGCCGGAAGCGTTCGATGAAGAGGTCGTCGTTCGCGTAGCGGTCGTTCAGGATCTTGATCGCGACGCGGCGGCCGAGATCTTCGTCCTCGGCGAGATAGACGTTCGCCATCCCGCCGGAGCCGAGCTTGCGGACGATCCGGTAGCGGCCGTCGAAGAGGGTGTTGATCAGCGTGTCGGAAGTCGACATCTTGGTTTAGCCTAGGTACTTCAGCGCAGAAGCGCCTCGATTATCTCCTTGGCGATCGGAGCGGCGGTCGCTCCGCCCGTACCGCTCTGGTTGGAGAGGGCGACGGCCACGGCCACCTCGGGGTTCTGCGCGGGGGCGAAGGCGATGAACCACGTGTCGTTCTCGCCGGTTCGGCCGGTCTCGGCGGTCCCGGTCTTGCCGGCGACCTGGATGCCGGGAATCTGGGCCGCTACACCGGTCCCACCCTGAACCACCGCGGTCATCATGGCGGTCAGCTCGGCTGCCGTCTGCGGCTTCATGGCCTCCTTCCAGGTGTCCGGGTCGGTCCT
>JBKPRJ010000082.1:0-5444 GCA_046734455.1 Actinomycetota bacterium
TACCCGTCCAATGCGGACAGGGAGGGGTCAGACCCCGATGTCCTCGACGGACGCGTTAGAAAAGGCCTACCGTGCGGCCGTTCTCGTCGATGTCGACGTTGAAGGCCGCCGGGGAGACGCCGTAGCCGGGCATCGTCTGCATGTCACCGAGTAGCGGTACGAGCCAGCCTGCGCCCGTGTACTGGCGAATGTCGCGCACGGTCACGGTGAAGCCCGTCGGCGCGTTCAAGAGCGACGGGTCGTGCGAGAGCGACAGGTGCGTCTTCGCCATGCAGATCGGCAGCTTGTCGAAGCCGACCTTCGTGTAGCGCTCGATCGCCTGCTGTGCGGCCGGCAGGAAGACGACGCCCTCGGCCCCGTACACGCGCTTGCAGATCGCCTCGATCTTCGCGTCGATGGGCTGGTCGAGCTCGTAGACCGGCTTGAAGTCGGATGGAGCCTCGGCAGCAGCGACAACGGCTTCGGCGAGCGCCGCAGCTCCTTCGCCGCCGCGCTCGAACGCCTCGTTCAGCTCGGCCGCCATCGCGCCGCCTTCGAGAGCGAGGCGCTTGACCGCGTCGACCTCCTCGTCGGTGTCGCCCGGGAAGCGGTTGATCGCGACGACCGCGTTCAGGCCGAACTCCTTCACGATCCCGAGGTGGCGCTGCATGTTGGCCCCGCCGCGCTCGATCGCGTCGACGCCTCCGTCCGGGTCGTCGCCGTGGTGCTTGAGCGCGCGTGCGGTCGCCACGAGGACGACGGCGTTCGGGCGCAGGCCACCGACCCGGCAGACGATGTCGAAGAACTTCTCCATGCCCATGTCCGAGCCGAAGCCGGACTCCGTCACCGTGTAGTCGCCGAGCTTCAGGGCCGTACGGGTGGCGACCAGCGAGTTGTTGCCGTGCGCGATGTTGGCGAAAGGCCCGCAGTGAAGGAACGCAGGCTGGCCCTCGAGCGTCTGCACGAGGTTCGGCTTGATCGCGTCCTTGAGGAGGACAGCCATCGCGCCCGCGGCCTGCAGCTGCTCGGCCGTGACCGGCTCGCCTTCCCACGTGTAGCCGACGGTGATCTTGCCGAGTCGCTCGCGCAGGTCGAAGAGGTCTCGCGCGACCGCGACGATCGCCATCACCTCCGAGGCTGCGGTGATGTCGAAGCCGGTCTCACGGACGTAGCCGTTCGCGCGGCCTCCGAGCCCGACGACGATCGAGCGGAGCGCGCGGTCGTTGATGTCGACGCAGCGCCGCCACGTGACCGACAGCGGGTCGATGCCGAGCTTGTTCCCGTGCAGGAGGTGCGCCTCGAGCAGCGCGGCGAGGAGGTTGTTCGCCGCCCCGATGGCGTGGATGTCGCCCGTGAAGTGGAGGTTCATGTCCTCCATGGGGACGACCTGCGCGTAGCCGCCGCCGGCCGCGCCGCCCTTGATCCCGAAGACCGGGCCGAGCGACGCCTCGCGTAGGCAGAGCACGGGGCTCTTGCCGATGTGCCCGAGACCCTGCGTGAGGGAGACCGAGGTCGTCGTCTTGCCTTCGCCGGCCTTCGTGGGCGTGATCGCGGTGACGTCGATGAGCTTTCCGTCGGGTTGGCCTGCGAGCCGGTCGAGAACGGAGAGCGAGACCTTGGCCTTGAAGCGGCCGTACGGGTCGTACTCCTCCTCGGAGAGGCCGAGCGTCTCGGCGATCTCGGTGATGGGGCGAAGCTCCGCCTCCTGGGCGATCTCGAGGCTGGAAGGCATCTGCGTGGCCAAGCGGTCTCCTTTGGTTCAGTGGCTGACTGCCGCGGCTGCGAGCTCGGACACGAGGCGGTCGCGGTAGAAGCGCTCGAGCGCGAACGGTGCGATCAGCTGCGGAGTCTGCTTTGTCGCGATCTGCTCCGCAAGCGTCGTCCCGACGATGGGTGCGGCCTTGAAGCCGTAGGTGCCCCAGCCGCAGCTGACGAGGAAGCCCTCCACCTCGGTCTCGCCGAGGATCGGGCTGTAGTCGGGCGAGAGGTCGCAGAGGCCCGTCCACGAGCGCAGGATGCGCGCCTGCTCGAGCTGCGGGAAGAGCTCGAGCGCGTGGCGGGCCGAGTATTCGAGGAACGGGAAGGTCCCGATGCCCTTGTAGGTCGTGTACGGCTCGATCTCTGCGCCGATCAGGAACTCCCCCCGGTCGGTCTGCGAGATGTACACGTGCATCTGCGACGAGACGATGATCACGTCGAGGAACGGCTTCACCGGCTCGGTCACGAAGGCCTGGAGGATGTGCGTGGTGATCGGGAGCGGCACGTCCGCGAGGTCGGCGACGAGGGTCGACCAGCCGGCGGTGCACGAGACGACGGTGTCGCAAGCGATGGGACCCCGGTTCGTCTCGACGCCGGTGACGCGGCCGTTCGCGCGGTCGATGCCGATCACCTCGGTGTAGGGATGGATCTCCGCGCCTGCTCGGTCGGCTCCGCGCGCGAAGCCCCAGACGACGGCGTCGTGGCGGATGATTCCGCCCGGCGGGTGGTAGAGCGCCGCCTGCACGGGCCAGGTGACGTTCTCGGACAGGTCCATCTCCGGGCAGAGCTTGCGGATCTCGTCCGGGTAGATGACGCGGCTGTCGATCCCGAGCAGCTTGTTCACCTCGGCCCGCTCGTTCGCGGTGATGATCCCGCGGTCGGAGTGGGCGAGGGTCAGGTGGCCCTGCTGCGAGAAGAGGAGGTTGAAGTCGAGGTCGGCGCCGAGGCGCTCGTAGAGCTTGACGCTCTCCTTGTAGAAATCGGCGCCCTCGGGCGTGCGGTAGTTCGCGCGGATGATCGTCGTGTTGCGGCCGGCCGCGCCGGAGCCGATGTAGTTCTTCTCGAGGATGGCGACGTCGGTGATGCCGTGGTTCTTCGCCAGGTAGTACGCGGTCGCGAGCCCGTGCGAGCCGCCGCCGATGATGACGACGTCGTACCGGTCCTTGAGCTCGGCGCGTGGACGCCACATGCGGCGCACGCGGAAGATGTCCTTCATCCCTGCAGCCCCTCCCACGCGTCGATGACGACCTCGGCGAGGTAGTCCGAGTACTCCTGCCCGAACCAGAGCGCGAAGGAGTCCCCGTCGCGCGTGACGACAGCCTGGACGTGGGCGACCGCGCCGGCGGCCGGCAGCGCGTCGAGATCGAGGTCGGTGATCCGCCGCATCACCTGCTCGCCGCGGACCGACAGGCCGGCCAACTTCGCGGACACGTCGACGGCGAAGTAGTCCTCCGAGAGCTTCTCGAGCAGGTCGACGGTCTTCGTGAAGTCGCAAAGGACGAGACCGCGCGTCGGGGTGATGGGGATGAGCTCGCCGCCCTTCACCGAGCTCGGCAGGTTGCCTCTGATCTCGATGTTCCCCGTGAGCGAGAGGTCCGAGATCTCGGGCGGGGCTTCGCGGAGCGCGCGCTCGAGCGGCGAGCGCCAGACCGCGTCCGCCGACGCGCGGCCGGGGGAGAGGAAAGCGAGCTCGTTCACGAGCGCAGCCTCTCTCCGTCGGGGTCGAAGAAGGGACGCAGCCGGACGGTCGCGCGCTCGAAGCCGCCGTCGACGGTGACGAGGAACGACTTGCCCTCCTCGGCGATCTCGGCCGGCACCCAGGCCATGCCGATCGCCTTGCGAAGCTCCGGGCTCCAGCGCGAGCTCGTGATCCTTCCGATTGGGCGCGTGCCCTCGAGCACGACCTGCGCGCCTTCGAGCGGCACCTTGCCGTCCTCCATCTCGAAGCCGACGAGGAGATCCTGGAGCCCGCGCTCCTGGACGTGCTCGAGCGACCACTTGCCGACGAAGTCGTCCTTGTCGAGCTTCGCGATCCAGGGCATGCTCGCCTCGAGGACATTCGATTCCGAGTCGGTGTCCTGCCCGACGAGGATGTGCATCTTCTCCAGACGGAGGATGCGCTGCGGCTCGAGCCCGAACGAGCGGATGCCGAAATCGTCACCCGCTTCGAGAATCGTGTTCCAGACGTGCTCGCCGTAGGGGCTCGGGAAGTGGAGCTCGTACCCCAGCTCGCCGACGAAGCCGA
This sequence comes from Actinomycetota bacterium, assembly GCA_046734455.1. Taxonomy (GTDB): domain Bacteria; phylum Actinomycetota; class Thermoleophilia; order Gaiellales; family Gaiellaceae; genus DATEOR01. The sequence goes on from JBKPRJ010000082.1 coordinate 3,983, forward strand.
TGCGGAGGATGAGGGACGGCACGCCGGCGATCAGCGCCTCGCGCGCATCCAGGTACGAGAGAGCGTCGTTCGAGAGGTCGAGGTCGGTGAGCTTGCGCATGACTTCCCGCGCGCGCGGCCCGGCGACGTTCACGGCCGCGAGCCCTCCGGTCACGTCGACGATCTCGACATCCATGCCCCAGACCGCGTTCCACCACTCGAACCACTCGAGCACGGCGCCCGCCCCGGTGGACGTCGTCGTGACGTAGAACGTTTCGTCGTCGAGCCGCGCGATCGTGCCGTCGTCCATGATCCGGCCCGCGTCCGAGTTGAGGACGCCGTAGCGGATCCGCAGCGGCTTCATGTCGCCGAAGCGGTTCGGATAGAGACGCTCGAGGAACTCGGCCGAGTCGGGGCCGCGGACGATCATCTTTCCGAGCGTGGAGACGTCGATGACGCCGACCGAGGCGTGAACGGACTGGGCCTCGCCTTCCGGATCGCCGTAGGAGTGCGGGCGGCGCCACGTGCCCGTCCACATCATCTTCGCGCCGAGCTCCTTGTGGCGGTGGTGGATCGAGGTGCGCTGCGCGGGCTCGTGCGGGCGGCCGGCGAGGAGCCCGAGCGTGACCGGCGCCCAGGGCGGGCGCGAGGTCGTCGTCCCGATGCTCGCCTCGTCGCTCTCGTTCTCCCTGGCATAGAGGCGGATCGAGGGAACGTGGCACAGCCGGCCCTGGCAAGGGCCCATCGTCACGGTCGTGTAGCGCTTGGCGAGCTCGATCGAGTCGAAGCCCTCCGCGATAGCGCGCTTCAGGTCCTTGTCCGTGACGTCCTCGCAGACGCACACGAAGCATTTGCCCTTGCCGGAGGCGCCGTTGTAGGAGGCCGCCGGCACCGCGCCGGCGATGCCTTCGCCGGTGACGGATCCCACCGCTTCGATCCCGACAGGGATGTCCGTGGGAACGAAGACCCCTCTGGCCGGGTCGTACTGGACCTTCGCGCCCGCCTGCGAGAGCAGGGAGTAGGCCGGCTGGCGGCCTCCGGACATGACGAGGAGGTCGCAGTCGACCTTGCGCCCGTCGATCTCGACGCCGCGCAGGATTCCGCCTCGGCCGCGCCCGACGATCTCGCCCAGGCGCTCGCGCCGCAGGTCGTAGACGGCGGCGAGCTCGACACCCGCCTCGCGGAGGAGTCCGGCTGCGTCGCGACCCGCCTCGTCGGCGGTCAGGACCACGGCTTTCTCGCCCGGCTTGATGCCCCAGTCCTGGACGAGCCTGCGGACGCCGTCCGGGAGCATGGCGCCGACGAGGTCGTTCCCGGGAAAGACGAGCGGCTGCTCGACCGTGCCGGTCGCGACGATGATGTGCTCGGCGCGGAAGCGGTAGAGCACACGGCCTGCATCGACCGGAACGAGCCCGCCCTCCCAGATCCCGAGCGCGCGACCCGGGGAGATGACCTCGACGCCGTCGAGCGGATCCGTGGAGCC
>JBKPRJ010000083.1:0-9228 GCA_046734455.1 Actinomycetota bacterium
CTCGGGATCCTCGAAGAGGAGCGAATCGTCCTCACGGCGGACGTCGATCCCTTCCGCGGCGAGCCGGTCGGCCCAGAACGAGAGCGCGGCCTCGTCGGCGACGCGGAAGACGACGCGGTGCACCATGCCGGCGCCCGCACGGCCCCGCCGGGCGCCGGGGTATTCGAAGAAGGTGATGTCCGCGCCGGCGGAGCCCTCCTCGTCGGCGTAGAAGAGGTGGTACACGGTGGGGTCGTCCTGGTTGACGGTCTTCTTGACGAGCCGCAGGCCGAGCACGCGGGCGTAGAAGTCGACGTTCCCGGGTGCGTCTGCGGTGATCGCCGTGACGTGATGGATGCCTTCGAGCTTCATGCTTTCTCCTTGCGGGTCACGCCGCGGAGCGAGCGAGCTCTGCCCGCTCGGCAACCGCGGCTGCGAGCGCATCGACGACCTCGCCGAGCTGCGCGCGTAGATCTTCGTCGTTCAGCGTACCGTCCTCGTCGAAACGCGTCGGGGCGTGGCCGACCGCGACCTCGGCCTCCATGACCCGGGCGCCGATGGACGCGAGCACCTTGCGGAGCTCGGCCTGTGCCCAGACGGCGCCGAACGCGCCGGTGGACGCGCCGACGACGACGGCGGGCTTGTTCCTGAGCGGGTTCGTGGCGAGCGGCCGCGAGACCCAGTCGAGGGCGTTCTTCAGGTGTCCCGGAACCGAGCTGTTGTACTCGGGGGTCGAGATCAACACGGCATCGGCGCCCGCGAAAGCCGCGCGCAGGGAACGCACGGCCTCCGGAGCGCCCTCGCCGTCATCGTCCTCGTCGTAGGGCGGGACGTCCTTCAGCCCCTCGAGCTCCTCCACGACGACGCCGTCGCCGAAGAGCTCGGTCGCGTTCCGGAGCAGCATCGTGTTGTACGAGCTGTCGCGGAGGCTGCCCGAGATTGCGAGGACCTTCGTCATCGTCGGTCAGGCCGCCTTCACGAGCTGAAGCTCCGCGAGGATGGTGACCGTGTTCGAGAGGGCCTGGTCCCCCGTGGGGAGCGGCATGTTCCAGTTCAGGCCGAAGTCAGTGCGATCGACGGTGGCCGTCAGCTGGAGACCGAGCCGCTCGTTGCCCCAGGCGTCCTCGATCGGCTCCGACAGCGAGCCGATCACCTCGACGGGCTTCGTGACGCCCCTGATCGTGAGCTCGCCGGGCGCCGCGACGGTCTCGCTGCCGAGATCGACGTTCTCGGCGACGAACCGAAGCTCGGGATAGCGCTCCGCGTCGAAGAAGTCAGGTGACTGAAGGTGGGCGGTGAGGTTCTCGTCCTTGACGTCGACGCTCGCTACCTGCGCCGTGCCGTCGATGCGCGCGCCGGCGTCCGTGACATCGAGCTTCACTTGCACGTCGCCGAACTGACCGCGGAACGTGCCGGCCAGGTAGCCGACCTCGAAGCCCACGTTCGAGTGGACGGGGTCGATGCTCCACGTGCCGGCGGGAATCTCCGTCTGGGTCGTGCTCACGTGTTGTGCCTCCTACTTGAGTTGTGTATTATTGAGAACGCAAATGAGTGTAGCGAGATTCCATTGACCACGCAAGTAGTTTTCGAAGAGCGCATTTCCTCCCAGGTTCCGCCTGCTGTACGGGCCTGGACGAGACTTCTGCGTGCCCACGCGGCCGCGACTCGACTCCTCAACGCGGAGCTCCAGGCCGAGCACGGGTTGTCGGTGAACGACTACGAGGCGCTGTATCTGCTCTCCCGTGCCGAGAGCGGGCGCCTGAAGCGCATCGACCTCGCCCGCAGGCTCGCGCTCACGCCGTCCGGCGTGACGCGGCTCCTGGAGGGGCTCGAGGAAGGCGGGCTGGTGGAGAGGACCACGTGCGCGAGCGACCGGCGGGTCGCCTACGCCGAGCTCACGAAGGACGGCGCGGCCAAGCTCGAGGCCGCGTCGTGCGGCCATGTCGGCTCGATCCGTGAGCTCTTCGAAGAGCACTTCGCCGACGAGGAGATCGACGAGCTGGCCGAGCTCCTGGCGCGGATCCCCGGAGTCGCCGGCACCGACGACTCGTGCCCGGCCGCTTAGGCGTCCTGGGAGCCGAGGATCTCGGAGTCGTAGAGCTCGAAGAGCGCCGGGATGTCGGCGTTTGGCCGGTGGACCCCCTCGAGCAAACGTGCGAGATTCGGCGTCATGACGAGGAGGTAGCGCGTGGGCGCGTTTCCGGCGTTCCAGTACGTGTGCGGTGTATCGCGGGGAGCGAAAACGGCCGAGCCGGTCGGTGCCTCGATCTCGTCCTCTCCGAGCTTGAAGCCGAGCGTCCCATCAAGGACGTACCAGGCCTCGTCGTCGGAATGGTGGACGTGCAGCGGTGCGATCCAGTGCGTCCCGACCTCGGCCGTCCACTCCACGATCACGAAATCGTCGTCGTCGGGAGATCCAAGCGATCCCTCGGCGAGCCGTTCGACGAACATCCGAAATAACGTACAGCGGGTTGACAGGAGAACGTGTGTTCGTGTAGAACATACGTTCCCATGATCGCCTGTCTGAACATCCAAGCGTTTTCCCTCCGTGCTGCTCTGCGCTCCCGGCCAGAGCTCATGCGCGGCCCCGTTGCGCTCGCTCCGCCGCCCGGCAGCCGGCCGCTCTTAGGGGCATGCTCCGCCGCCGCCGAGGAGGCGGGCGTGCGTCCGGGGATGCGTCTCTCGGAGGCGCTCGCCAACTGTCCCGACCTCGTCCTCGCCGAGCAGGACCCTGCGGCGGCGGAGGAGGAATGGGAACGCATTCTGCGACGGCTCGAAGAAGCCGGTCTCGCGGTGGAGTCGGTCGAGCCCGGCTGTGCGTACTTCGAGACGGGGCATGTCGAGCGCATGGCCGGCGGCGTCGGTGCCGTTCTGCGCCGTGCGCTCGATGCGGTTGGTCCCTTCTGGCAGCCGCGCATCGGCGTCGCCGGCCGGCGCTTCGCCGCGCTCGCGGCGGCCAGCGTGGCCCCGGCGGGCCGTGCGCTCGTGGTAGACGACGCGGAGACCGAGCTCTTCCTCGAGCCGCTTCCTCTGCATCTCCTTCCCCTCAGCCCGGAGAGGCGCGAGGAGTTCGCCGAGCTCGGTGTCAAGCAGCTCGGCCAGCTTGCCCGCCTGCCGAGCGCGGCCGTCCGCGACCGGATGGGGCTCGAAGGAGCGGAGGCCCGCCGGCTTCTGAGCGGCGAGAACGACGATCGCATCGCAGCCAGGCGCCCGCCCGCCGAGATCGCAGAAGCGCTCGAGTTTCCCGAGCCGGTCGCCAACGAGGTGACGCTCGGGCTCGCCTTCTCGGCCCTCCTCGACCGGCTCCTCGCCCGCGAGGAGCGGGGTGGGCGGCTGCCGCGGCGCCTCGCGGTCTCTGCCCGCCTCGTCGGCGGAGGCTCGTGGCGGCGGACGGCGACGCTGCGAGAGCCGACTGCAGAATCCGAGCGTCTGCGCCAGTCGCTGGCGCCGAAGCTCAAAGAACTGCCTGCGCCGGCGGTCGAGCTACGGCTCGAGCTGGGGGAGCTGACCGAGTCCGTCGGGACTCAGGCCGAGCTCGTCCGCCCGCGCGGCAGTCGACTTCGAGGCCGTCTCCGCGAGGGGCTCCGCCAGGTGCGCGTCGCGATGGGGATGGAGGCGATCTGCACCGTCGTGGAGGTTGCGCCGTGGTCCCGGATTCCCGAGGCCAGGGCGATTCTCGTGCCGCGCGACGACTGAACGAGCCTCGACCCGTGCGCGTCGCGGTCGAGGAAGGGGTCCCGGCTGCGGTCGGGCAGGTGCGCGTCTTTCAGGTGCGCGAGGAGTGGCGGGTCGTGGACCGCTGGTGGACGGACGCGCCCGTGCGGCGGCGGTACTTCGACGTCGTGCTGGCGACGGGGGAGAACGTCGCGGCCTTCGAGGACGAGGAGGGGGGAGGCTGGTTCCGTCAGAAGCCGTGAAATTCCCTGGGGCCGCCGCGGGCCTCCCTCCATTTCCAGCCTATCGCTGGAAAGCGCGCGGGTGTGATGCGAAAAGGGGCGAAAGGCGCGCGTGAGTGGGACGGAATACGTCGAGCTGCACGCGCATTCCGCCTACAGCTTCCTGGACGGCGCCTCGCTGCCCGAAGAGCTGGCCGTCCGCGCCGCCGAGCTGGGCTACCCGGCACTGGCGCTCACCGACCATGACGGCGTGTACGGCTCCCTCGAGTTCGCGTACGCGGCGCGCGCGGTGGGCGTCCGGGCCATCACTGGCGCCGAGGCCACGCTTGCCGACGGCTCGCACCTCACGCTCCTGGTCGAGACACCGCGCGGCTACGCGAACCTCTGCCGTCTCCTCACGACCGCGCACGCGCGCGAGCGCCTCAACCCGGGCCTGGAGCCCGACCTCCTCGCCGACCTGAACGAGGGTCTCGTCTGCCTCTCCGGCTGTGCGCACCGGGGCCTCGCCGTCACGGATCCCAACGCGGCCGCTCGCCTCGCCGACGCCTTCGGGCGCGAGCGCTTCTACGTCGAGCTCCAGCGCCCGTACCTCCGCGGCGACGCCCGCCGCAACGCGGCCCTCCGCGACCTGGCGGAGGCGCTTGGCGTCCGCACGATCGCCACGGGCAATGTGCACGCCCACCATCTCCGCCGCGCGCGCCTGCAGGACGTGCTCGTCGCGGTGAAGCACAACGTCCCGCTCGAGGGCTGCGAGGCCGAACGGCGCGGGAACGAGGAATTCGTCCTCTCGCCGTCGGTCGAGGTCGCCGCCCGCTTTCCCGATGACAAGGACGCCGTACGCGCGACGGTCGAGCTCGCCGAGCGGCTCGAGTTCGACCTCACGCACGAGCTCGGCTACCGCTACCCCGACTTCTCCGACGGCGTCGATCCGGCCGACGTGCAGCTCGCGCAGGTCTGCGGGCGCGCCTTCGAAGAGCGCTACCGCAACGCGCCCGTCGAGCTGCGCCGGCGTGCCGACTCTCGCCTGCGCGAAGAGCTTGCACTGATCGCCGAGCTGGGGCTCTCGGGCTTCTTCCTACTCCACTGGGAGGTGCTCGAGCTCGCGCGCGAGGTGGCCCTCGAGGTGCGCGGGCCCGGCTCGCCGCGCCATCTCCTCCCACCGGGGCGAGGACGGGGGAGCTCGGTCGGCTCGATCGTCTGCTACCTGACCGGGCTCTCCCATGTCGACCCGGTCTCCACCGGGCTCGCGCTCGGCCGCTTCCTGAACCGCGAGCTCGTCTCGGTCCCGGACATCGATCTCGACTTCCCGCGCGACATCCGCGAGAAGCTGATCGTCGCCGTGATCGAGCGCTACGGTCACGAGCACTCGGCCCTCGTCGCGAGCTTCGCGACGTATCGGTCTCGCGGCGCGATCCGCGACGTCGGCAAGGCGCTCGGGCTGCCGCAGTCGGAACTCGAACGGCTCGCACGCATCACCGAGGGCAGTCCGCGCCGCGTGGCCGAGGAGCTGGAGCGGCTCCCGGGGGCCGAGACGAAGCTCGCCTCGCCGCGCTGGCGGGCATTCGGAGAGCTCTGCGCCGAGATCGGCGGCCTGCCGCGCCACCTGTCCCAGCACCCGGGCGGCATGGTCATCTCCAGCCGCCCGCTCGTCGAGCTCGTCCCCGTCGAGCACGCCGCGATGGAGGGTCGCAAGCTCTGCCAGTGGGACAAGGACTCCTGTGCCGACGCCGGCTTCCTGAAGATCGACCTGCTCGGGCTCGGGATGCTTTCCGCGGTCGAGGAGTGCGTCGACCAGATCGTCCGCCTGCGCGGCGAGCGCATCGACCTCTCCCGGATCGCGCTCGACGACCCCGCCGTCTACAAGGAGATCCAGGACGCCGACACCGTCGGGCTCTTCCAGATCGAGAGCCGCGCGCAGATGCAGAGCCTCCTGCGCACGCGGCCGGAGAACCTCGACGATCTCACCGTACAGGTGGCGCTCGTCCGGCCGGGCCCGATCCAGGGGAAGGCCGTGCATCCGTACGTCGAGCGCAGGCAGCGCCGGCGCGAGGATCCGGGCTACGTCATCCCGCACGACCACCCGCTGCTCGCGGAATGCCTCGAGGAGACGCTTGGCGCGATTATCTTCCAGGAGCAGGTGCTCGAGGTCGCGATGGCGCTCGCGGGCTTCACCGTGGGGGAGGCGGAGGGGCTGCGCCGGGCGATGAGCCGCAAGCGGAGCCAGGACGCGATCGAGGCTCACCGCGAGCGCTTCTTCGCGGGCGCGGCCCGAAACGGCGTCTCCCCGGAGACCACGGAGCTCGTCTTCTCGAAGATCAACGGCTTCGCGGCGTTCGGCTTTCCCAAGTCGCATGCAGCCGCCTTCGCGCTCCTCGCCTACCAGTCCGCCTGGCTGCGCCACTACTACCCCGGCGAGTTCCTGTGCGCGCTTCTGAACGCCCAGCCGATGGGCTTCTACCCGCCGGCGAGCCTCGTGCGCGACGCGCAGCGCCGCGGCGTCGAGGTGCTGCCGCCGGACGTGAACCTGAGTGCCGCTTCGTGCCGGATCGAGGGCGATGCGGTGCGAATCGGGCTCGGCTACATCAAGGGCCTCGCGGAGGAGCCCGCGAAGTCGTTCGTCGCCGAGCGCGACGAGAACGGCGGTTTCCGCAGTGTCATCGAGCTCGCCCAGCGGGCTCCGCTCGACCGGCCAGCGCTTGAGGCATTGGTGGCTTCTGGGGCCTGTGATTCATTCGGATGGCCGCGCCGCCAACTTTTGTGGCGCTTGGGTTTGGCCCCCCGCTCCGTGAGCGCTGGCGCTCGCGGAGCGGATAGACAGCTGGCGCTTCCGCTCGGGCCCACCTCGGAGATCCCCGAGCTTCCCGAGCAGACGTCGTGGGACCGCATGCTCGCCGACTACCGGACGACCAGCATGTCGATCGGCGTCCACCCGCTCGAGCTCCTGCGTCCGCACCTGCCCGCGGAGGTGGCGACGAGCGCCGACTTCGACCACCTCGAGCACACGAGCCGAATCGCGGTCGCGGGCCTCGTCGTCGCGCGGCAGCGGCCGGCGACGGCGAACGGCGTCGTCTTCATGCTCCTCGAGGACGAGCACGGGCAGATGAACCTCGTCGTCCCCACGCAGGTCTACGAGCGCTTCCGGCCGCTCGTCCGCGGCGAGCCGCTCCTCCTCGCGCGCGGCCGCTTCGAGCGCTTCGAGCGGAACAGGAACGTGATCGTGGACGAGCTCGTCACGCTCGCTCCGCTCGCGCGCCAGGCGGCCGGCGAGGCCGAGGTCCGCTCAGCGCTTCCGGAGGCTCACCATTTCGGCCATCGGTAGGGTTGGAACCGATGGCCGGCCCCCGCTCACTGTGGCTCCAGGAAGCTCTGCGCGCAGAGGACGGCATCGAGTCGCAGGAGCTCCTCGAGGACACGAAGGCCGACGTTTGCATCGTCGGCGGCGGCTATACGGGCCTCTGGGCGGCGCTCCGGATCAAGGAGCTCGAGCCGGGTGCGGACGTCGTCGTCATCGAGCAGGACATCTGCGGAGGCGGTCCGTCGGGCCGGAACGGCGGCTTCGCCCTCACCTGGTGGTCGAAGGTCTCGACGCTCATCAAGCGGGTCGGCGAGGAGGAGGCAATCCGGCTCGCGAAGGCCTCCGAGGACGCCGTCATGGAGATCGGGGCTTTCTGCGAGCGCGAAGGAGTGGACGCTCACTTCCACCAGGGTGGCTGGCTCTGGACGGCGACGTCGGCGGCCCAGGTCGGCGCATGGCTGGCGAGCGTCGAGACCGCCGCAGAGCACGGCGTCCATCCGTACGAGCTCCTCAGCGCCGAAGAGGTGCAGGCGCGGACCGGGTCGCCGATCCACCTCGGCGCTGCCTTCGAGAAGACTGCCGCGATCGTGCAGCCGGCTCTCCTCGCGCGCGGGCTGCGCCGCGTCGCGGTCGAGAAGGGCGTCCGCATCTACGAGCGCACGCCGATGGTCGACCTCGACCGCGAGGAGGGAGTCGTGCGGACCCCCTCGGGCCGGGTCGACGCCGATGCCGTCGTGCTCGCCGTGAATGCCTGGGCGACGAAGATTCCCGAGCTCGCGCGCGCCGTGGTCGCCGTTTCGAGCGACATCGTCGCGACGGCGCCGATGTCGGAGAAGCTCGAGGAGAGCGGCTGGACGGGAGGCGAGGCGATCTCGGACTGCCGCATGCTCGTCCACTACTACCGGCCGACGAAGGACGGAAGGGTCGCCTTCGGCCGCGGCGGCGGACGGCTCGCGTTCGGCGGCCGAGTCGACTCGAACTTCGACTACAACGGCCGGCAGACGCGCGAGCTCGAGGAGGAGCTCGTGACGCTCGTACCGGCCGCGAAGGACGTGCCGATCACGCACGCCTGGGGAGGGCCGATCGACCGCACGACCGACGGGCTTCCGATCGTCGGTGCGCTGCCCGGCCGCGCGCACATCGTCTACGCCACGGGCTATTCGGGGAACGGGGTCGCACCGTCGCTCACGCTCGCGAAGATGGTTGCGTCGAGCGCGCTTCGCCGCGACGACGAGTGGGCAGGATCGCCCTTCAACTGCGGCGTCTGCGGCGTGTTTCCACCGGAGCCGCTTCGCTTCGTCGGCGGCCTCGTCGTGCGCCAGGCCGTCCGCGTGAAGGAAGGCCGCGAGGACAAGGGGAAGAGTGTCGACCCCGTGACCAAGGCCGTGGCCGGTCTCGCTCCGCAGGGTTTCTTCCGCGCACGGCGCTGAGGTGGCGAAGGCCGAGCAGCCGGTCGTCTTCTTCGCGTCACCCGCCGAGATGGAGGCATGGCTCGACGAGCACGACGAGTCCTCCGACGGCATCTGGCTCAAGTTTGCGAAGAAGGGCTCCGGAATCCCGTCCGTCGCCTACGCGGAAGCAGTCGAGATCGCGCTCTGCCACGGCTGGATCGACGGCCAGGCCAGGCGGCTCGACGAGCAGCACTACCTCCAGAGGTTCACCCCCCGGCGGCCTCGCAGCAAGTGGTCGAGGATCAACCGCGAGAAGGCCGAGCGGCTGATCGCGGAGGGCCGCATGCGCTCGGCCGGCCTCCGTGAGATCGAGCGCGCCCGCGAGGACGGCCGCTGGGACGACGCCTACGACTCGGCGACGACGGCCACGGTCCCGGACGACTTCCGGCAGGCGCTCGACGCCGAGCCGGAAGCGCGGGAGTTCTTCGAGAGCCTCGGGTCGACGAAGCGCTACTCGTTTCTCTACCGCATCGCGGACGCGAAGCGGCCCGAGACCCGTGCGAGGCGGATCGCGCAGTACGTCGAACTCCTCCGGGAGGGAAGGACGCTCACCTAGTCGAGCTCGAGCCCGAACCGCGGCAGGCGTTTGCGGACGGTCCTGTTGAAC